>PKUD01000115.1 GCA_002869695.1 Desulfuromonas sp.
AAAACTTTGTATGGGATGTTTTGCTTTTTCTTCTGCCAGAGCAAAGGACTGTTATCATCATCATGGACGATAATACGACGCATAAGATACTGGTGATTGACGATGAAGCGGTTATTCGTGAAGGTCTCCGCCAAACCTTGTCTCTGGAGGGTTACCAGGTCGAAGTTGCTCCCAACGGTAAAGTCGGCATGGATAAACTGCAAAAAGATACCTTCAGTACCGTTATCAGTGATCTGAAGATGCCAATCATGAGTGGTATTGAAGTCCTCAAGACGATTCAGGTGCTTCAACCTAATGTCCCGGTTATCATCATTACCGGTTTCGCGACGGTTGATTCTGCAGTTGATACGATGAAAAATGGGGCTTTTGAGTATCTGACCAAGCCTTTCCTGCCCGACCAGATCGTTGCGAAAGTCAATGCTGCGATAAAAAAAATGCTTCTGACCCAGGACACGGAGCTTATTTCGGCGAGCCTTCCAGATGACACTATTGCGGATACCTTTATCGGCAAGAGTGCACCGATGCAAAAAGTTTTTCAGCGGATCCTTCAGGTTGCACCAACAAATAGCACGGTCTTGGTCACAGGTGAGAGTGGAACCGGAAAGGAGCTGGTTGCGCGGGCCATTCACAACAACAGCCCGAGAAAAGATGAACCTTTTGTCGCTATCGACTGTAACTCTCTGCCGGAGAACTTGCTGGAAAGTGAATTGTTCGGACATGTCAGAGGATCTTTTACCGGCGCAACACAGTCCAAACCCGGCCTTTTTATGGTCGCCAGCGGTGGCACGCTCTTCCTGGATGAGATCGCCAACCTCAGCATGACAACCCAGGCCAAACTGCTTCGGGTTCTTCAGCAACGGGAGGTCACCGCTATCGGCGGAACCAAGGCCACTTCTATCGATATCCGTTTAATAGCCGCAACCAACCGGGGTCTGGAGAAAATGGTCGAAGAGGGGACTTTTCGAGATGATCTTTATTTCCGCTTGAATATCATTCCCATCGATCTGCCGCCGCTACGCGAAAGATCGGGAGATATCCCGTTACTGATCGGACATTTTTTAAAGAAATTTTCAGAAGATGTTGGCAGGGAAATCAAGGGCCTTTCGGCCGATGCCTATCTGGCATTACATGATTACCACTTTCCTGGAAATGTCCGTGAACTGGAAAACATCATCGAGAGGTCAGTGGTTCTAGCTCAGGGGACTTTGATTCAGCGTGATAGCCTGGAATTGCCGAATGGACATGAGACGGCAGAGAACAATGAAGAAGTTATCGCTCCGACAACCGCAGAGGAACTGAAGGAAGGAAAGCGCAGAGCTCGTGAAATGGCGGTCGAGCCGGTGGAAAAGGCATTTGTTTATGCCGCTCTGGAGCGAAACAGTTGGAACGTTACCAAGGCGGCGCAAGAAACCGGTATGCTCAGACCGAACTTTCAGGCACTGTTGAAAAAACTGGGAATCTCAGTCAAAGATCATGCGGCCCATTAACATCCCGTAGTGACATTTGTGTTTATAAAAAGGTCCTAGAGAAAGCGTAGGATTACCCCTCCTTGTTTCTAGCGTGAGGCATATCTCCCAAATCCGACTCCTGTAAAACCTTATCCCCTTTCAGCGGGAGGAAAATAGAAAATCTGGTTCCTTTTCCCTCGCTGCTTTGCACATCCACCACGCCGCCGTGATTCTGAATAATTCCGTATGAGACAGACAGGCCCAAGCCAAAGCCCTGTTGGGTTTTTGTCGAGAAAAAAGGATCAAAGACTTTATCCAGGTTTTCTGACCTGATTCCGGTTCCGGTGTCTTCAACGATTATCTGGACAGCATAATCCTCAACACGTTTGGTCGTTATGGTCAGTGATCCGCCGTCAGGCATAGCCTGTCCGGCATTGATAAACATATTGAAAAAAACCTGCTGGAGCTGGTCGGTGTCGAGTTCGAGTTCCGGCAGAGTCTCTTCACAGTTGCAGGTGATTTCGACATCCTGGAATATGATCTGTTGTGAAACCAGCGACAGGGTTTGGTGAATAATCCGGTTGATGGAATCCTGTCTTTTCTCGGGAAATGATTCCCTGGCAAATTCCAGCAGTCCCCTGACAATTTTTGCACATCGACCGGTCTCAGAGACAATCATGTCCAGATTTTCTTTCACCTGTGGAGGAAGACCGGGCGTTTTCGAAGATAATGAGGCAAACATCAGGATTCCGGTCAGTGGATTATTAATCTCATGGGCAACCCCGGCGACCAGTTCCCCCATTGAGGCAAGTTTTGCGGAGCGCAAAAGCTGATCCTGCATTTTGGTGATTTCAGTTGTGCGTTCTTCGACTTTATGTTCCAGGGTGCTGCCCCAGTTTTTTAGCTCGATTTGTGCCTGGGACAGGTGTTCTGCCATATTATTAAAAGACCGCCCGAGTTCACCGAGCTCATCGTTGGGCATGTCCTTTACCCGGGCAGACAGGTCCCCTTCTGCCAGGGCCTGGCTTTGTTCCAGCAATCCTTCAAGCGGATTGCAGATATATCTTTTGGTTAATAAATGCAGACAAAGGGAGAGGACAAACAACATGGCTGCAGTAGAAAGAACGACATCGGTAGTATGGTTCTCTGTCAAGGTCGCCATCTGTTCAAGAGAGACAACCATGTCCAGAACCCCTATTTTTTTTTCATCCAGGGTGTGGGCATGGCAGGCTGCTGTATAACAGTTCGGATCATTATAGATTCCTTGAGTGATGTGTATTGCATCTCTGCCTGACTCGGTTGTAAAAGGGCGACTGCTAATCTCGATGGGGACATCAACCAATGCCCGCGAGCCTTTGATATGACAGAACGAACAACTGTCGTCATTTTCGCTGAATGCGGTTCCAATTTCTTCTTTGTCGGTTGAAAAGTTAATGACCCCTTTTTTGCCAAGAATTCTTGCGCTTATTACGCGATCAGCCTTTCCTATCTCTTCAATCATGAGTTGTAATTGGCTGCGGTTATCTTCCAACATCAGATGATATGAATCGCGAATGATCATCTCGGAAAACGTGTTCGCATCGTGTATCAATTTTTCAACGAAAAATTTTTCCACCTTGGTGATATGCAGATAGGCGGAGATAGACATGACAATGAGCAGAACAAGGCTCGTAATTAGGGTATATCTGACGACCAGCTTGATGCGCATCTAATCACTCCTATGCGAGGAACATGAACTCTTTGCAGCAGCGGAGAGGTGAAGCTGGCAATGAAAACATTTCCGCACTGGACGAAACAGATAGCCGTTCATGTGAAAACAGTTGCCACACCTCGGGCATCTGGCCAGGGTGACCAGAACGACAGCTGAGGTCAAAAAGAAAAGCCAGCAACCGAAGGCGATTGCAACAGCACGGCCCGGTTGGGTGGCTTGCAGGGCAAACAGTATGATCGGCAGATAGCTGCTAATGACTATCCATAACATCCAGCGTCGCTGCCGAATTTTTCCCAGTCCGGCTTTTAACTCCTGAAAAGTCAGTGTCTCCTGTCCGTTTGTCATGCCCAGACCATACTGCATGATGTGAGCCAATCTAGGTTTTGGGCTGCTTATCCTGATCATTTGCGGATCGTTGTTTTTTGCCAAACTTTGCTTCCGGAGGATTATCTTCGGGTGCTCTTTTGTCGGCATTGACATGGAGCGCACAGTGCAGGCAGCGTCGAAAGGGGAGGAAGGTCGGACCGTGAGTGTGAAAACATTCACCACATCTCGGGCAGCGGACAAGACAGGCAAGGGCAACCGCGAGAATAAGCAGGACGAGCCAGGTTGAGAAGGTAATGGTCACCCAGGTGCGTACGTCTGATGAATCAAGGGCTATAAGCATTGCTGGGAGATAGCCCAGAATCACAACCCATAAAAACCATCTTCTCATGCGAATTTTTTTTAAGCCTGCACGGTATGTGGTCGGGTCTGTTGCCTGGTCGATTTTCATCTTACGCTATCCGCCATTAAGCCAGTCGTTTCAGAGGACATGTCCTTTACCTCTATTTATGATTATCGGTGAAGTCACATAAAAAACAAGAAAACTTTTTGGAGAACTCGTTTTAAAGATTCGTAGTTGACGAATAAATTAAATATATGTTGCGCAAAAAAATATATACTTTATTTAAAAATCAAAAAAGTTAACAAAAACAAAGGTTTGGGGTTTTTTCTTTTTCTCCGGCTGGTGATCTTACCCTCCTGCCTCTGTATGCATGGAATATACAGCGCCGATCTATGGACATCTCTTTTTGGTGTCGTCAGACGATCAAAAACTATGTGATTACAGGTTGTTGAGAATTATTTGAATTTTTTTCGGCGTCTGGCACGAACACTGCTCTTTACCATGTCAAGACTTACGGGAGATCATCCCATCACCATACTTATGGAGGATATTATGAAAAACACAATCCGCAA
>PKUD01000089.1 GCA_002869695.1 Desulfuromonas sp.
TACATGACCGCCACCCGATCCGCCACCCTGGCAACGACCCCCATATCGTGGGTGATGAAGATCATCGACATATTCAGTTCCTGCTTGAGATCATCAAGCAGCGCCAGAACCTGCGCCTGGATCGTCACATCCAACGCGGTTGTCGGCTCATCAGCCAGCATGATTTCAGGCCTTCCGGCCAATGCCATGGCGATCATGACCCGCTGACGCATCCCCCCGGACAGATGGTGAGGGTAGTCGTTCATACGGCTGGCCGCAGCGGGAATCTTGACCTGCTCAAGCAGCTCGAGAGCACCCCTGGAGGCTTCTTTTCTACTGGTCCCGTTGTGATAATAGAGGACCTCGGCAATCTGCTGCCCAATGGTCAGCGCGGGATTCAGCGAGGTCATCGGCTCCTGAAAAATCATCGCCAGCTTGCTGCCGCGCAAGCTGCGCATTTCAGCCGCCGGCATGCTGACAAGGTCCCTGCCGTGGAACAGGACGCGGCCACGATCGATCCGCGAACCCGGCTTGGGCAGCAGATTCATGATGCTGTAGGCCGTAACACTCTTGCCGCAGCCGGACTCGCCCACCAGTGCGAGCGTTTCATTGCTCTTGAGGTTGAAAGAGAGATCCTCTATGGCCGGGAACCAGCCGTTCTGTAAATGGAACGATGTTGTCAGTCTGTCGACAACCAGAAGCGTTTCTTCCATGAGAATAGGTCCTTAAGAGTTCCTGAGCTTGGGGTCGATGGCATCCCTCAATCCGTCACCCAGAAGATTGAAGGCGAGAACCGTAACCAGAATAAAAATCCCCGGGTAGATCGATATCCACGGCTCCGAGAGGATATTCTGGAACCCTTCACGGATCATACCTCCCCAAGTCGGCGTCGGCGGCTTGACGCCTAGACCGATAAAGCTGAGTGAAGCCTCAATCCTGACCGCAGTTGCAATCCAGAGAGAACCCATGACAACAAGCTCTCCCAGGATGTTCGGGAAAATGTGGCCGGCCATGATGCGCAGATCGGAGAACCCCATGGCCCGTCCGGCTTCGACAAAATCACGATTTTTGATCGAGATGGTCGGTGCCCGCGCAATACGCGCAAAGCGCGGCGCAACTGTCAGCGCAATGGCAATGGTCAGGTTCACCAGATTGGGACCGAGCACGGCAACCACCATCAGACCCATCAGCAGGGTGGGGATGGCCATGAACACATCCATTACGCCCATGATCAGGTAATCCCAGTATTTGCCCTTATAGCCGGCCAGAATACCCAGCACTGTCCCGGCCGCCATCCCCATCAGCACAGAAATGGTCCCGACCGAAAGGGAGATCCGGGCCCCCCAAAGAATTCGCGAGAGGATATCCCGGCCGAACTGATCAGTCCCCAGAAGGTGTTCCGCCGAAGCCGGGTTCAAGCGATCAAGGATATTCTGATCCACCGGATCATAGGGGGATATCCACGGCGCCAGGCCCGCCAGCGCCACCATGATCAGCAGCAGAATAAGGCCCGCCCAGGAGGTTTTGTTCCGATTGAAGACCCGGATAATGTCATTAAACGTACGGTGCAGACCGCCAGCTTTAGGAAAAAGGCTCATTGGTGTTTCACCCTTGGATCGACAAAACCATAAGTCAGGTCGGTAATCAGGTTCACAAGTACGATGATAAAGGCATAGATAACCATGACCCCCTGCAACAGGGGATAGTCCCGCTCACTCAGCGCATCCAGGATTAACTTGCCCAGCCCGGGTCGGTTGAAAACGATTTCGGTCAGGACTGAATTGCCGATCAAGACACCGAGATAGAGACCGATAACCGTCACAATCGGAATCAGAGCATTTTTAAGTGCATGGCGGAAGATCACGACAATCCGTGGCACACCCTTGGCCTTGGCGGTCCGGACATAGTCCTCGCGGAGCACTTCCAGCATCGAGGAGCGGGTCGAACGGGTGATGTAGGCAACCATGATCAATCCGAGGTTGAGGGCCGGAAGGACCAGGTGCTCGAGACGCTGACCATAGTTGGCCAGGTCCGGGTCACTGATGACCGGAAACATCTGAAACTGGATGGAAAACACAAGAATCAGCAGAATCGCCGAGTAGAACGCCGGAAAAGAAAGTCCGAACAGCGAGAAAACCCGGATGATATAGTCCGTCACCGAATTACGGTAGACAGCGGTCAGCACCCCGAGAGGCACACCGAAAACAATGCCGATCAGAACCCCGGCGATGGTCAGGTCGATGGTATAGGGAAGCACCGTCATGACTTCGCCCAGTACCGGCCGTCCGCTGAGCAGGGAGAGGCCCAGGTCACCGCGCAGGGCTCCGAACAGGAAAGTGAAGTACTGTTCAATCAGGGGAACGTCCAGCCCCATCTTGGTGCGCAGCGCCTCAAGCGCTTCGGTTGACGCCTGATCACCGAGAACCACCATCGCCGGATCACCCGGAACGATGCGAATGATTATGAACACCAGTGTCAGCACCGCGATCAAGATCGGGATCGACATCGCCAGGCGTTTGAGAACATATTTCAGCATGGACACTCCTTGCCCTTCTCGCTACAAAGCTTCATTCTGTAAAACAGACCGGTTTCCGGAGGGGACAGTGCCCATCCGGAAACCGGCTGCCGAAGCGCGCGGCTTACTTAAGGGTGGTCATCTCATTGATGATCGGCCCGTTACTGAGCGAATTCTTCATGTCGAAACCATAATCCAGCCTTGCCGTCCGTGCCCAGACGATCAACTGCTCAAAGATCGGCACCGAGAAGGACTGTTCGAGAATCTTCTGCTGGGCGGTTTTCCAGAGGGCCAACTGCTTGCCCGCATCCGCTTCGGAACGGGCGGCATTGATTTCGGCATCGGCGACATTGCAGTGGCTGAAGTTGGTGATGGCGGTCGGTGTGCCGACGATGCTATCGGAAAGATAGAACTGGGTCAGATAGGAATCCGCGACCGGGAAGCGGGCTGCGCCGTAGAGAACCAGATCGCTGGCGTCCTGACGGATCAACTTGTGGAAAGCTGAGTGCTCCACAACCTCCAGATCAAGGGTGATCCCGGCTTTACGCAGCTGGGCCTGGAGAACCTCCATCGGCACCCGCAGAGACGCGACCTTGGTGATAATAACCTTGAGGGTGATCCCGTCCGGGTAGCCAGCTTCCTTGAGCAGGTCCTTCGCCTTGTCCAGGTCGTGCTTGTAAAGCGGGACGTCAGAGGTGTTGCCGAGGTAACCCAGCGGGACCACGGAGACTGACCGCTGCGCGACATCCTGCCCGACAAAGGCGACCATCTCGTCGCGATTGACGGCATGGGCTACCGCCCGACGTACGCGGACATCCTGTAACGGGCCCTTGGTAGCGTTCATATGCAGGGTCCGGAGTTCACCAAGTCCGATAATATCGACTTTCACATTCTTATCTTCACGGATCCGCTCAACCCAGCGTTGCTCACGGGTGCCATAGATCAGGTCAAGCTCACCATTTTTGAATGCCAGTTCACGACTCGACTCATCAGGCAGGTAACGGTAGATGATCTTGTCGATCTTGGGAGCACCGAGGAAATAATCCTTGTTGGCGACCAGGGTCACCTGGCGCTTGGACTGATACTCCGAAAAGGCAAAGGGTCCGGTTCCGATCGGATTGGTCTTGAAATTGTCACCCAGTTTCTCAACAGCACTCTTACTGACGATGTAGCCGCCATGGTAATTGGTCACCATGCCGAGGAGCGAGGGGATCGGTTTGGCAAGGGTGATCTTGACCGTATACTTGTCGGGAGCGGTGACGCTGGCAAAATCGGCGTAGCCCTTGTAGGCCGTAGAGGTCTCTTTAGTGCTGGCACGATTTAACGAGAAAACCACATCCTCCGCAGTCAGTTCACCGTAACCGGCATGAAACATAACTCCTTTGCGAAGCTTGAACGTCCAGGTCAGGCCGTCGGCACTGGCCTTCCAGCTCTCCGCCAGGTCAGGTTCGATCTGGTTCAGGTCGGCGGTGCCGGGCTTGAAACGGACCAGACCGCTGAAGATCCAGGGGAACAATATCTTGTCCTGGGATTTGGTCGAGACGTGGGGGTCCAGCTGATTGGCGTCGTTACTCAGGGTTCCCACCCGCAGAACGGACTCCGCCTGGGCAGGAACGGTGCTGAACAAACAAGTAACGGCAAAAACTGCGAGCAAAACAGACAGAAACTTTTTACTGCATCTCATCTCACACTCTCCTCTTCTTGCAAAAAATTAAGTTGCTTAAGCGACCCTTGAGCTATTCAAGGAGATCATCAGGCAAAACCTTTATCAATTTATTGGTTATGTGAGATTTGCACGTTGTATTCAATTGGTAAATCCGTAGAAGTACCGAAATTCATATAGGTACAAATGCCTATAGATGTTGACAAAATGGCTTGTTAAATCACCGAACTGCCTGTAA
>PKUD01000215.1 GCA_002869695.1 Desulfuromonas sp.
GGCCGATGCGGCGGAGAAGAAGGTGATCACCTGGCGGCTGGCGATGACCTGGCCGAGCAACTTCCCGATCCTCGGCGAAGCGGTGGAGAAGATGGCCGCAGACGTCAAGCGGATGTCGGGCGGCGAGCTGGTGATCCGCATCGATTCTGCCAACAAGCACAAGGCGCCTTTCGGCGTGCTCGACATGGTCAAGGCCGGCCAGTACGAGATGGGCAACTCGGCATCCTACTACTGGAAGGGTAAGGACCTCAACACCATGTTCTTCACCAGCATGCCGTTCGGCATGGTCGCTCCGGAGCAGTACGCCTGGTTCTATTACGGCGGCGGCATGGAGCTGATGCAGAAGGTCTATGACAAGCACGGCGTCTACGCCTTCCCGGGCGGCAACACCGGCAACCAGATGGGTGGCTGGTTCCGCAAGGAGATCAACAGCCTCGAAGATCTCAATGGCCTGAAGATGCGCATCCCCGGCTTTGCCGGCGAGGTCATCGCCAAGCTCGGGACGGTGGTGACCAACATCCCGGCCGGCGAACTTTACACCGCGCTGGACCGCGGCACCATCGACGCGCTGGAGTGGATCGGGCCGGCTCTCGACCTGAACATGGGCTTCCACAAGGTCGCGCCCTACTACTACACCGGCTGGCATGAGCCTGCGTCTGAGATGCAGTTTTTGGTCAACCAGAAGAAGTTTGACGAGCTGCCGGACCACCTGCAGGCAATCCTGACCAACGCCATGCAGCTGTCCGCCTACGACATGTATGCCCACATCTATGACGTCCACGGCCGCAACTGGGCGGCGATCCAGCAGGAATACCCGGACGTCAAGATCCGTACCTTCCCGAAGGAGGTCATCGACAAGCTGAAGTTGGAGAACAACAAGCTGCTCGACGAAATGGCGGCCAAGGACGAGCTGTTCAAGGAGATCCTCACCTCGCAGCGCGACTACGTGAAAAAGGTGCGCGCCTGGACGCAGATCTCCGATTACGCCTATCTGAAAGACAACCTCGAGTAGCACGACCCGAGGCGGTCAATATAAAAAGCCCCCGGCAATCGAAAAAAGGGGTGTCATGGCTGTATGAAATAATATGAAAAAGTGGCTTCCCGATCATGGGAGGCCACTTTTTTTGTCTGAGATGATTATTGCTCATTCCCCTCAATAATCATGAGGAGGGCAAACTCACAAGAAACCTGACGGCCAGGAAAGAGCATGGGCTTGATTCCGATTGTTGAAAACAATTGACCAATGAAGCCGGTCTTGTTAAGCATAGAGCGCTCTCGGGACTCACCGTTTTTGACAGTTGTCTCCATGAAAGATCGACGATCACATTGAAAGAAGGTCACCATGATTCGTGCAGCTCACAACAACACCGTGACGGTTAAATACACTGGTAAACTCGCCGACGGAACAATCTTCGATGCGTCCCCTGAAGACCGTCCCCTGACATTCATTATCGGGCGGGGAGAGGTGATCAAAGGCTTCGAGGCGGCGGTTCTCGAGATGTCCAAGGGGGAAACAAAAACTGTCGTTATCGAACCGGATCAGGCGTATGGAGAACCCAACCCAACCCTGGTCGAGGAAATTAATCGTGCTGACCTGCCTGAAAACCTCGAACTGATCGAAGGCGGGCAACTGGAAGTGACTCAGGGTGATGGCAGTATCTTGCGGCTTATGATCGATAAAGTCACTGAAGAGACTGTCTCTCTCGATGCCAATCACCCTTTGGCGGGCAAAGCGCTGACCTTTGTTATTGAGTTGCTCGAAGTTGACACAGCCCCCCCCAAGGAACTCCCCCCACTTTTTACCGGAGCATTGGCGGCCGGCCCGACTCTCTAACCGTTTTTTTTTCATAGAACTATGTGACAAATCAGCCGCAGCCTATCAGGCTGCGGCTGATTTTAGTTTGGAGAACAATCTGTCTGCGGGTAACGCAGAATGCGGAAAAGTCGCTCGCTAGGATTCATCTAAAGTTAGGATATTTCCTTCAAAACTCACTACATTTAAGACGTCGAAATGGAAAAGTCCCGGCATGTGCAAGGGCTTCATTTTGTTACGACAGATGAAACGCAGAAACAAAGAAGCCCTTGCAAAGACCGGCACGTCATTAGGACAAGAGGTCCCCCGGCTTTACCGGGGGACCCTAAAACGTAAAGCCCCTTTGATGGGCCAGCAATCGTTTAACGCACCGTTTGACTGGGGGATACGTACAAAACCTCTTAGCCAAGGTGAGGGGGTAATGTGGAAGTAAATAAAAATAGAGAAAATATCTAGTTGGTAAATTCATGAAAGAATGTTCTTTCAACTCCATCCGCTAGTGAGGTCTTGATTTCAAATCGGTATTTTCCTTTGCCTGCAAGGGTTATATCTGCACCAAAACTACCATCCATGGCCAACAGAGCAACCGTTTCAATAATTTGTTCTTCCGGTCCGTAAACAGAGACCTTTGCTAGACCTGTTTGTACAGGGTTCCCAGTGGTAGTTTCTGTAAAAGTCACCATAATATGATGAGTCAGCTTCAAGCCGTAGCGAGTCATCAATTTTCGGACATCATTCAGGTAAGCGACACTTTTGACTCCATCAACCTCAGTGGTTCCGAGCATATATTTGGCCCCGGCGGGTGACATCCCGGGGAGATCTGAAAGCTCCTGAGATTGCCATTGATCGTATTGTTCTCCTGTGAAGCCCAAAGCTGGAACGGCAATCAAACTAGCTAGAAAAAGTAATATTATTGCTTTCATATTCACTCCTCGGCCGGCTTGATGAATGCTTCTGCCTTTTTTAACACCGATTGGCGGTTAGTGAGATTCTCTGCCTCATCAGTTCATCATGCCGCCGTGACCCATTGGCCACATTGGAGTCTGCATGTCCATGTATCCGCTAAAACTTTGATTTCTGTGGTAACCACTGCCGTCATAATGATAGCCGTAATAATCGTTTACACCATCTCCGTCGGAATCTGTGAAAACGTCGTTGATGCCGTCGCCATTCTCATCAACCCAACCGAAACCATGACGATAAGGCAGGCCCGTTAAATCGTCGAAACCATCACCATTGGTGTCCTGACGGCTGCTCATGAAACCGTAGCAGGAGTTCTGTCCTGCAAAAGGTCCTAGAGCGAGGTCATTGATGCCGTCTCCGTTTTCGTCGACGAAACGGTCGTTAATGCCATCACCATTTTCGTCAGCCCAGCCAAACCCGTGGGCATAGGGTGTCGAGATGTTGCCGAGATCATTGACGCCATCACCGTCTGCATCAGCAAAAAAGTCATTCAAGTTATCGCCATCGAAATCAGCCCAGCCCGGCATGGCCACATAGTGACTGCCCGTGATGTCATTGACGCCATCGCCATCGGCATCCATAAAACGATCGTTGATGCCGTCGCCGTCTTCGTCAATCCAACCAAAGGGATGATGATAAGGAATTGCCGACAGATCGCAAATCCCATCTCCGTCTGCATCCACAAAGCGGTCATTGATGCCGTCGCCATCCGCATCGATGAAGCCGAAACCAAAACCATATGGATGTCCGGTCAAGTCATTGATACCATCGCCATCTGCATCGACAAACTGATCATTGCGACCATCTTCATTGTGATCGCGGTATCCCAAGTCCATGTGATAACTGTAACCCGCGAAACGGTAGCCGTTATCACAGATACCATCGCCGTCGACATCGGCGAAATTGTCATTGATGCCATCGCCGTTTTCATCGACCCATCCGAAATGGTACCCATTGAAGCCGGTAAAGTTTCTCACCTGTCCGCCGGCCAGGGACATAAGACCGAAATCTAACCCTCGGCTGTCAGCCATACGGAAGGGAAATTCGATATTCGTTTCATCGCTGAGATGGATAAAGAGGGAATGATCACCATTGGGGATATCAGTAATTGAAAATCGGCCCTGCGCATCAGGATAGATGGGAATGGTCGAGCCATCGAGATAGAGGGTTCCGGAAAACGTTGCAATCGCTGATGACGGAGTGAGGATATCAAACCATCGGGCTAATCCGTCAGCCCCTGATGACAGTTGCCCTGTCACTGTGGAGGATTGGAGCGTCTGGGAACCCGTCGAACTCCCACCTCCGCATCCTGCGAGATAAATGACTGTCGAGAGTAGAATGAGTAGGATGGAGAATCGTGTGAGCTTCATAAAAGACCTCTTATGATGTTTGCTGTTTATTTCACGTTAAGCCACAAGTCTTGAAAATGCATTTCCCGTGCCGTTTTCAAAGGGCTGGCTAAGTCGTCAGAATAACAGAGGGGCTGTCTTCTCGGTCTCCATCTTCCACATGATCAATAAGGGACGACTGAAGAATATTCCAAGGGGCTTGTAGAAAAAACGACAGCCATATTCTCCGAAGCATCTTCCAGGGCTTTGGATTTTACGCTCAAAAGCCCCAGTAGCCTACGATCAAGAAGATCGAAAAAGCCCTGATCGGCCGCCCAGAGCGTGGGTACTTTAAAGCCTGGTTTTTCGGAATGCTAAAGCGGTACCAAATGTCAGGAGTTCTTCTCTCTTTAAAAGAAAAGCCATTCCCCCCTGGTTCGCGCTTTGCACTAGTTGCTTCAAAAAGAATCTCATAAGTGCAAGGACTGATGAAACGGGTAGGCAATTTGACTGTGTCAGTCAGGTCAAGTTTGAGCAACTACAGATTCGATTTTTTCATACAAAAAAATGGCCTCCCATGATCGGGAAACCACCTTCTTATGTTTTCTCATACAGTATGAAAACCTATACTGATCTAAGTCACTGATTTATCTGACTAACGAATAAATTCATACAACGTTTACTCCCCTTATCTTTTGCCGGGGGCTTTTTTGTGAATGCTTTGTCACGGGACAGCGAATCCATTTTACTTATCCCGCTGGATACTCCTCATTCAGGACCTCCCGGATCGCTCTGGTCAGAAACGCCAGGTCCTGGTCATCGATCACGTAGGGTGGCATGACATAGACCAGTGTGCCAAAGGGCCGCACCCAGACGCCCTGTTCGACAAAGCGGGGCTGAATGCTGCGCATGTCGACCGGCTGCTTCAATTCCACCACCCCGATAGCGCCGAGCACCCTGACATCTGCGACACAGGATAACTGACGGCAGGGGCCCAGCCCCATCTCAAGTTGCTTTTCAATTCGTTTGACGTTTTGCTGCCAGTCGCTTGCCAGCAGCAGTTTGATGCTGGCGACAGCAACGGCACAGGCCAACGGGTTGCCCATGAAGGTCGGTCCGTGCATGAAGACGCCCGGCTCGCCGCTGGAGAGGACTCCTGCAATCTGTTCCGTGGTCAGGGTGGCCGCCAGGGTCATGTAGCCGCCGGTCAGTCCCTTGCCGAGGCAGAGTATGTCCGGGCTGACCGCCGCATGTTGGCAGGCGAACAGTTCACCGCTGCGGCCGAATCCGGTGGCGATCTCATCGGCGATCAGCAGCACCTCGTGACGGTCGCAGAGTGCCCGCACCCGGCGCAGATATTCCGGGGCATAAAAACGCATGCCGCCCGCACCCTGAACGATCGGTTCGAGAATGACTGCGGCGAGCTCCCCGTGGTGTGCTTCGATCAGGGTTTTGAAGCTGTTGATATCTTCGTCGAACCATTGTTTGTCACTGCGTGCCTGTGGTGCATCGGCAAACAGGTGTTGTGGCAGCAGGTGGCTGTAGATGTGATGCATGCCGCCGACCGGGTCACAGACCGACATGGCGCCGAAGGTGTCGCCATGGTAGCCGTTGCGAATGGTCAGCAGCCGGTTCTTCTCCCCGCGACCCTGGGCATACCAGTACTGGATCGCCATCTTGATCGCCACTTCCACTGAAACCGAACCGGAATCGCAGAGAAAAACCTGCTGCAGCGGTTTCGGGGTCAGTTCGACCAGCAGACGACAGAGCTCAACGGCGGCGGGATGGGTCAGGCCACCGAACATGACGTGGGCCATTTTGGCCAGCTGCTCCTCAACGGCGCGGTTGAGTACCGGGTTGTTGTAGCCATGGATGGCTGACCACCAGGAGGCCATGCCGTCGATCAGCTTACGGCCGTCTTCCAGCTGCAGGCGCACCCCGCTGGCGGCAACGACCGGAAACGTGGCGGGCGGGTTGGTCATGCTCGAGTAGGGATGCCAGACATGCGTACGGTCGAAGTCGAGCCAGCTATTTATCTCTCTGTCCATGTTAGAGCCCTGCTTCACTTTTCAGTAATATGTCCAGCTTTTTCAGTTTGTCCTGCACCGCCTGTTCAACCTCGTTGGCTCCGAACATCCAGGTCAGCTGGCCGATCATCAGGGTCACGTCGGCCAGTTCATCTATGACGGCCTGCTTGTCGATTTTTTTCCGACGGTAATGTTTGAGTGCGGCAATCAGCTCGGCACATTCCTCGACGGCCTGGTCGCACTGGGCGTCCTCGCCCCATTTTTCAAGGGTTGCACGGTAGACGGATGCGTATTTCATGAAATGTCCTCAATGGCAAGGGGAGTCGTATTTTAAGCAGGATAGTCGCTCGATATCCAGTCTTTTTCAATATCCGTAATCAGCTTTGACAGGGTGGATGTTAACTCATATACTCTGCTGAGTAAAAATCTACACGGTTTAAGCAATGATTTGAATGGAGTTTTCTATGACCGTCAATACCTCAGTGCGGATTCAGCAACAGCTTGATCAGATCAAGCTGTACGGCAAGGAGGGCCTCGAAGAGATCGTCCACCTGTTGATTGAAGGCATCCAGTCGCTGCGCGGGATCGGCCGCTGCCGCCTCTATCTGGAAGACCTGACCGCAGGGACCCTCAGTTGCGTAGCGGCGGCCGGCGGCGAGGTTGGACGGGTGCTGGAAAAGTCCTTCCCGATCAACGATACGGATTACTTCGTCTCCCAGGTTTATCAGCAGCGCGAAGAGCTTGCCATCGATGATCTGTCGCTGTTCCCCGATGATATGCCGGTCAAGGCCGGGACTCGCAAGGCTGGTGCCAGTTACCAGATGCCCCTGATTCATCATGGCCGTTCTATCGGTGTTGTCTGCCTGGATCGGGGGCGTCCTGGGCAGTTCCCCAGCGAGGAGCAACTGCGGCACCTGAGGGTGCTGATCGCCGGAGCGGCACCTGCGATCAGCCGGGCGCGCAAATATCATCAGCAGATCATGCTGGCGCGGCAGGTCGACCAGGCCAAAAAGCGTGAAGCGGCGCTGTTCATGGTGCAGTCGGCGGCGCGGCTGATCGATCAGGTGGCTCTGGCGTCGGTGTTGATCCCGATCCCTTCAGAGGTGGATGGCGAGCGGACCATGCAGATTCTGGCGTCCTATTCGAAGGAGCCTGAAGCGGGCAACCTGTACGAGGAGGAGCGCCTGATCAACCTGACTCCGGGGGAATCATTGATTTCACGTTTCATCGATCGGGCCGGGGTAATCTCCGATGACAGCCTGCTGGCGCCCCTCTATATCCCGACCCTGGCAGCCGAGTCGTTGCAGAAGCGTTTTCTTACCGAAGAGTTAGGGCTGAAATCTCTCTATATGGTTCCCCGCTATGACAGCCGGACCAAGCGGGTCATCTGCCTAGTCAACTACTACACCAAGGAGCGCTACCAGTTCAGTGATTTCGAACGTGGGCTGCTGGAAGCGCATGCCGAAATGGCGCAACGGGTGGTGCAGGAAATCGGCGACGAGCATCTCGAGGTTCAGGTGTTGTCGGAGATCAGTGATCTGTTGCAGCAGTCCTCCGAAGGGCTGCAGCCGTTCCTGCACCGGGTTCTGTCCAAGGCGACCCGTCTGATCGGAGCCGATACCGGCAGCATTGCGCTGGTGCGTGAACGAGAAGGCGAGCGCTGGTTGCTGGTGGAAGATGACGAAGGGGGGTTGGTGGGGGCAAAAAGTAAGCAGTGGCTGAAAAAATATATCCCGTCGATACGCGTCGGCGGAGAAGAGTTGCCCGATGAACAGCGCAGTCTCACCGGTCTGGCTGCCGCAACAGGTCAGGTGGTGATTGTTGCGGATACCATGGATAAACGTTTTCCGGGGAATTTCTATAAGGAGGTGACCAGCTCAATCCGCAGTGAAATCGCCGTGCCGGTGGTCTGTGAAGGGGACGTTCTGGCGATCATCTGCCTGGACAGTCTGCGCCCGCATTTTTTTACCGGGGAGCATCGCCGGATTCTGTTGATCATCGAGCGGATGATTGGTCGCCATCTGGCCAACCTGCAGCAGATCGAACAGCTGACCGGAGAGGTCGATCGCCTGCGACAGGATGTCGATTATCGTGACCCGAGTGTCTCCTCCTATCGGTTGGGTAACATCATCGGCAACTCGGCCAAGGGGCAGGAGGTGGTCGATACGATCCAGCGCATCACTCCACCGCTCTGTCACCGCCTGGCGTTCTGGCAGACTCAGAACCGGAGTGAACTGGTGGAGAATCTGGGCCTGCCCTCGATCCTGGTGACCGGCGAAACCGGCTCCGGGAAAGAGTTTCTGTTTAACAACCTTTATACCCGGCTCAACCAGACCTACCGCGAACTGATGCCCGACCAGGATGCCCTGCCATTGAAAAAGAGCAATATCGCCGCCTACAGCGGAGAACTGACCTATTCGGAGCTGTTTGGTCACAAGCGGGGGGCCTTTACCGGAGCCCACACGGACCGACGGGGAATACTGGAGGAAGCCCAGGGGGGAGTGGTCTTTCTTGATGAGATCGGGGATGCCGATCCGAAAACCCAGGTGCAGCTGCTGCGGTTTCTCGACAGCGGTGAGTTTGTCCGGCTGGGTGAGAACATCACCCGCCACGCGCAGGTCCTTCTGGTCGCCGGGACCAACCGGGATCTGCGCCAGTTGATCGCCGAGGGGAAATTCCGCGAAGACCTTTTTCATCGACTGTCCGAACTGATCATCGAGGTTCCCTCGCTGAATCAGCGGCGCGAGGATATCCCCGACCTCGCGGTGCATTTTCTCGGTCGTCTTTTTCGCGTCTACCGCCAGCCGGATCAGTCCGATGATGCCGTCCCGGTATTGACCGAAAAGGCCAAGGAGTTGCTCTCAACGCATCACTACTCCGGAAACATGCGGGAACTGCGCAGTATCCTGCTACGCGCTATGCTGTTTCGCACGGGCCGCAAAATTGAGGCGGCTGATATCACTCTCGCCCTGACGAACCAGGGGGCACCGGTGGCGACCGTGGAGGAGAGCGGCGTAACACAGCTGAACGCCAGGGTTGCAGAGTCGCTTTTCCGCAAGATCGAGGATGGCAGCAGTGACTTCTGGGAAGCCATTCATCGACCCTATACTAAAAAGGAGATTTCACGCGAGGTGGTTCTGTCGGTGGTGGAACAGGCCCGCAGCAAGGGCGCAACCAGTATGCCGAAGCTTGCCAGGGCGCTACGCGTCTGCGATCCAGACTCGGCGGCACCGGAGGAAAAGAAGGTTTTCTACCGGTTCAAGAACTTTCTCTATAAAACGATCCGCCTCTCTTAGGGGCCGGTATCAGCTGGAGGCGGTGGCCCGGGATTGCCAGATCAGTTGTGGCGACGGATTTTTTCGACGATCTCGCGGCTGAAGTCTTGCAGCAGCAGGTTCTGTGCCGCGACCAGCGCGGTGTAGCTGGAATCTGCGAGCTTCTCCCGATACTGTGCCGCCCCGCTGAGAGCCACTTTCTTCCGCTCGTTCGTCAGCGACCAGCGTGCTTCAAGGTAAGCCGCACGGCCCAGTTCCCCGTCCAGCCTGACAATATCAACGATCAGCTGCCATTCGGGTGTAAGCAGCTTTCCCCAGGGGAACAGGACGACGTTGTCGGCACCGAACTGCCCGGCCAGGTTGTCCGCTAGGACCTGTCCGACCTCTTCCTGCAGGTCGCCACTCCAGCGATCAAATTCGGCATGCAGCACCCGGAAGTCTTCCGAACGGGTGACCAGGTGGGGGCGTTTCAGCAGTTGCGGCAAGCTGATCGGTCCGACTCCGACACGGGTCGGGAGCGTGTCGGCGGCAGGGAGTTCACTCGACGGGGTTGCCGATGTCAGGCTGTAGTAACGGACGTCCGGGGCTTTTTTGCTGCCGCAGGCGGTCAGCAGGGTGAGTAGCAGCAGGCTGCCGAGTCCGATCAGAGTCGCTCGCCGTTTCATGGTTGCTCCTCCTCTTTGCCGAAGATGATGCTCTGCGGATTGCGTTCAAGATACTCGGCCAGGGTCCTCAGCGAACGTGACGTCATCTGCAGCTCCTGCAGCAGTTCCTGTAACCGGTACTGCAGGACGGAATCCCCGTCGAAATCTTTTTGCAGGGTCAGGCTGGTCTGGCGGAATTGTTCCAGGGTGTCGGTGAGGGCAGGGCCCAGGTTCTGGTTTGCGCTGTCCAGGGTGTTTTTGACCGTAAACAGGGTCTGGTTGAGATTGTCGAAGGTTCTGGCCAGCTCCGTACCGATTTGATCCATGGGGATCTGTTCCAGTTTTTTCAGGATTCTGCCGATGCTGGCCGTGGTCTGGTTGATGCTTGAGGAGACGGTCGGTAGCTGTGGATACGGCTCTCCGGAGATGATTTCCGCAGCTGGTACGTCCTGATGAAAATCCAGATCGACATAGAGCTGTCCGGTCAGGTAGTTGTCGGTGGAGAGTTGCGCACGCAGGCCCCGCGCGACAAGTTTCGGCAGGGCTGCATTGAATTCCTGCTCCGCGGTGAACCCCGCGAGCATCTTCTGTGGTTTGATGACCAGGATCGTCTTGATCCGGAAATCTCCCAGCCCCGAATCAAATTCAGGGACAATCTTTTCAACTTCGCCGATGTGTATTCCTTTGAATTCTACCGGCGCGCCGGGGTTGAGTCCATGAACGGGATCATCAAAATAAGCCGTAAAGTAGAGTTTGACCGTATATGCATCATCCGTGGTCGTGTCCCGGTCGGGCATCAGCTGGAAGGTTTCACCGGCCACCGCAGGATCCATCAGGTCTTGCCGCGGTGAGTCAAAAGCAATTCCACCGAGAAACAGCGTGATCAGGGAATCGGCCTGAATCTCGACGCCGCTGGTGTCGATGTTGACCCGAACCCCGCTGGCATTCCAGAAATGACTGTTTTCGCGCACCAGGTCATGAAAAGGAGCTTCGATAAAGATATCGATGAGGACTCCGCTGTTGTCATTTTTGAGGTGGTAGTCGGTGACCTGACCGACCTCGATCTGCCGGTAAAGGATCGGGGAGCCGATACTCAGGGACCCGAGGGATTCGGTGGAGAGCACAAAGAACCGTCCCGGGCGGCTGTTGCTGACCGCCGGCGGGCGTTCCAGACCGATGAAATCGTTCTGTGGGGGACCATCAAGGACCGGATCGATGCCAATATAGGCCCCGGAGAGTAATGTTCCCAGATCGCGCACCTCTCTGACGCTGACATGAGCTTTGGCAATCCAGAACCTCGTCTGATCGGTCAGATATTTTTCGGTTCCTTTTTTCAATTCAGCGGTGACCACCACGCCATCGAGATCGGTCGCGATGTCGATATCCTTGACCGTACCGATTTCGACTTCCTTGTACTTGATCTTGGTGGTTTCCCTCTCCAGCCCTTCAGCGTTGAGAAAACGGATGGTGATTGTCGGTCCTTGACTGGAAACGGTCGTATAGATCAACCATCCGGCAATGAGCAGTGCGATCAGCGGGACCAGCCAGGTGATGGAAAAACGTCGCGCGGAGCGGATTTCGGCAACGGGAATTGTGCTGTCTGTCGGGACGGCGTCCGGTTTTTTTTCAGGCATCGTTCTTCTCCAGGCAATCCCAGATCAGGCGTGGGTCAAAACTGTTGGCCGCAAGCATCGTGGCAATCACCACGCCGGCGAAATAGAGACCTGCGGGACCGGCCTCAAGATTGGCCAGTGCTCCGAGCTTGATCAGCGCAACCAACAGGGTGACGACAAAGATATCGACCATCGACCAGCGGCCGATCATTTCGGTCGCCCGGTAGAGTCGGGTCCTGTCGCGGGCCCGGTTGATCCAGTTCAGCTGGATGCCGATCAGCAGGTAAGCGAGGGTCAGCAGCTTGAAGATTGGAATAAAGACACTGGCAACAAAAATAACCAGGGCGATAAACCAGGAACCGCTCGTGTAGAAATAGAGGACGCCGGTAAGAATGGTATCGGCCTGGGTTGAGCCCAGGGAACTGGAAACCGTCATGGGCAGAACATTGGCGGGGACATACAGGATCGCGGCGGTACAGAGCAGAGCCCAGGTCCGCGAAAGACTGTTCGGTTTGCGGGAGAACAGCAGGCTCCCGCAGCGCGGACAGACCGGTTTTCCTGCTGTGCGCTGTGGAATCCGGCTGATCAGATGGCAGGTCGTGCAGGTCACCAGTCCGGCTCCGCGGGCTGTCAAAAGGGCTGTTGCCATTATCGCGCTATCCTTTCCCAGAGCTCTCGATGGTCGAAGACCATTTCAAGCGCCATCTGGACCAGAATCAACCCGGCAAAAGAATAAAGGGCAATACCCGGGATGACCGTTGCAATTTTGAGCAGTTTCACCAGCCCGATCAGCACTCCCAGCATATAGACATCAAGCATGCCCCAGGGCTTTGTCAGGGTGAAGTATTTCAGCACCGAGGTCCCGGCGGGGAGCTTTTTGTCGCAGCTGAGTCCACCGAGGAGATATAACAGGGCGAGGAGCTGGGTAAACGGGATCAGCAGCGTCGACAGGATAACGATTATCCCCAGCCCCCAGAGTTGTTGCTGGAATAGCTGAAAAACCCCGCTGATAAAGATAGTGTCCTGCTGCAGACCGCGGGTATTTAACGACATGAAGGGAAAGCAGTTCGCAAGAACAAACAGGATCAATCCGCCGATAACCAGCGGCAGGGTTCTGGATACCATACGGATTCTGTTGCGGTGCAGGATCGCCCCGCAGCGGTTGCAGAGGACCCTGCTGTCCCCGCTTGCCTGAGGCAGCCGGTGCAGCAGATCACAATCATGGCACGCAATCAGATGAATGTTTTCGGTCAATGAAACAGCTCCTTCAGCAGCTCCTGACCTTTACATTATAGGTGAAATGTCCACTTGCTGTTGATAGGCAGCGAGAATTTTTTCTGTTGCGAGCCGGTCCCCTTTTTTCCAGGGGCCGATAACCACCAGATTGAGCTGGCTGGCCAGGAACTGCTCCACAGCGCAGCGCTGCAATTGTTTGGGGGTCAATTGCTGCAGGGCCTGGCGTTCTTCTTCCAGCGTCAGCAGGTAGTCAGCCTGTAATCCCCAGCCATAACGGATAGCCTGGGAGTCCGGCTGATCGCGTGAGAAATCCAGGTCAAACAGGTAACTGTTGATCGCCTCTTGCAGCTCTTCTCCGGGGATGGGGACCTTGCGCAGATCTTCAATCACCTGCAACAACTCCGTGATTGCCGGGAGCAGGTTGTTCGGCCGAACGGCGATATCTATCGCCAGATAGCCGGCATCGTCGAGCAGGGAACAGTTGGCCTCCACGGCGTAGGTCAGGCCCAGGTCTTCGCGCAGGCGCGTGGTCAGGCGGGCGTTGCCACCCCAGGAGAGCAGGCGGCGCAGGACACGCATCTGCAGGGTGCGGGGATCTTTTCGGCCCGGTAGACGGAAGGCGAGCTGGATGGTCACCTGCGAGTCGGAGTCCTTGACCCAGACGCTCTGCGGGCCCAGTTGGCGGATCTCTGGTGCGGGGAGTGGTGCCGCAGGCGACACCCCGCGCCAGTCGCCGAATTGGGCCTCGACCTGCTGCCGAAGCAGCGCTCTGTCGATCGGTCCGCAACAGCAGAGGACCAGGTTTCCCGGGGTGTAGTAACTCTGGTGAAACTGGCGCAGCTGGGTCTGGCCGATGGCTGCGATACTCTGCTCGGTGCCGATCAGGGAGCAGCCGAGGGGGTGTTTCGGCCAGAGCAGTTCGGCCATCAGGTTGTCGGGGTTGACCTGGACACCCTTTTCGTTGAAGTCTTCCCGGGCCTCTTCGAGGATGATCTTCCGTTCAATGTCGAGACCATTGAAACGGGGTCGACGCAGCATCGAGGCAAACAGTGCAACCCCTTCGCTGAGATGGTCCGGATGCAGCCGGGAATGAAAGCAGGTCGTCTCGGCATCGGTAGAGGCGTTCACTGCCCCGCCGATCGCTTCAAAGGCCCGCTCCAGGTCACGGCTGGTGGCATACTCATCGGTGCCGCGGAACAGCATGTGCTCGAGAAAGTGTGCAATACCCGCCTGATCGACCGTTTCATGGCGGCCGCCGACAGCCAGATAAGCCACCATTTCAGCGCTGTGCAGGTGGTCCATGGGGACCGTGACCAGTCGCAGCCCGTTGTCCAGACTGTCCAGGTAATATTCAGCCATCTGATGCGCGGCCCGGGACTATTCGTTGTTAAGCAGGCGGGCTGCTTCTTTGGCATGATAGGTGATGATCAGGTCCGCACCGGCCCGCTTCATGCCGAGCAGGGTTTCCATCATCACCCGATCGCCATCAATCCAGTCTTTCGCCGCCGCCGCCTTTATCATCGAGTATTCGCCTGAGACATTGTAGGCAACCAGCGGCAGATCGAAACTGTCCTTGAGGTCGCGGATGATATCCAGGTAGGCCAGGGCCGGTTTGACCATCAGGAAGTCGGCGTCTTCATCGACATCGAGCTGGGCCTCGCGGAACGCTTCGCTGCGGTTGGCCGGATCCATCTGGTAGCTGCGGCGATCTCCGAATTCCGGTGTCGATTCGGCCGCTTCGCGGAACGGTCCGTAGTAGGCACTGGCATATTTGACGGCATAGCTCATCACCGGGATATGCTCAAAGCCGTTGGCATCGAGAATTTCGCGGATTGCCATGACCCGGCCGTCCATCATATCCGAAGGTGCGACAATGTCGGCTCCGGCCCTGGCATGTGACAGCGCTTCGGCGGCCAGCAGCTTGAGGGTTTCGTCGTTGTCGACGTCGCCGTCCTTGATCACGCCACAGTGGCCGTGGTCGGTGTACTCGCACATGCAGACATCGGTGATGACGGTGAGTTCAGGCACCTCTTCCTTGATGGCGCGGATAGTCCGCTGGATAATGCCATGGTCGCAGTAGGCGTCCTGACCCACTGGGTCCTTGGTTTCGGGGATGCCGAAGAGGATCACTGCGGGAATGCCGAGCTGATGGACGTCCTTGGCTTCGGCAACGATGTGCTCAATCGATTGCTGGTAGATTCCCGGCATTGAGGATATTTCGCTTTTGATGTTTTCGCCGAAGGCGCTGAACATCGGATAGATCAGGTCATCGACCCGCAGATGGGTTTCACGGACCATGCGGCGCAGGTTGGCGTTACGGCGCAGACGACGGGCACGATAAGCGGGAAATTGCATGACGGGTCTCCTTATCAAACGGTTAATTATTGGGTTTCAGATAGTAGCCGACCATCGCCGTGACCAGATCGTCCAGGGTCGAGGTCTCCGGTTCCAGGGCGACGTCGCAGCCGTGCTTGCGGATCGTGGCCGAGGTGAGCGGGCCGATGGAAAACAGCTTGGTGTCAGCCAGCAGGGAGTGCAGATCGTCACCGAGCATCGCCTGCAGATTATCAAAAGTCGATGAGGAACTGAAACAGATCGCATCGATCTCTTTGGACCCGAGTAAATGACGGATCATCTCCTCGCCCTTTGCCGGACGGATGGTCCGGTAGGCGACCGGGGCGATGACCGTCCCTCCTGCTGCGCTGATGCTCTCCATCAACAGCGGTCGGACAACCTCAGCTCTCGGGTAGAGGAAGCGTTTTCCGTCGACGCCCTGAGCCAGTAGTGCTTCGAGGATGCCCTCGGCACGGAAGTCCTGTGGAATCAGATCGGGTCGGACGCCATGCTGCTCGATCGCCTGGGCGGTTTTGCTGCCGACCGCAACGATCTGGATTCCGGCCAGGCTGCGGACATCCAGTTGCTGCACGGATAGTCTTGTGAACAGGCTGTCGACGCCGTTGGCCGAGGTGAGGATCAGGCTGTCGAAGGTGTCCAGTTGCTGCAGGGCGTTATCAAGCGGTTGCCAGTCCTCCGGAGGGGCAATTTCTATCGTCGGGATACAGATGGTTTCGGCGCCCTGCTGCTGCAACTGCCGGGCAAAACTGTCCGCCTGTTCCCGGGGGCGGGTCAACAGAAAACAGCGCCCGAACAGAGGCAGGTTGTCATACCAGCGCAGCTCTTCGCGATAGCGCACCACCTCGCCGATAATAATGACGGCGGGTGGTTCGATGCCGTTTTTCACGACAGCTTCGCTGATGGTTTCCAGGGTGCCGACCAGAGTTCGCTGCCGTGGGAGGGTCGCCCATTGGACAACGGCGACAGGGGTTTCAGCGGGGCGGCCATGTCTGATCAGCTCGGAGCAGATCAGCTTGAGATTGGTCATCCCCATGTAGAAGATCAGGGTACCAATACCGTTGGCCAGCTTGTCCCAGTCAAGGCTGGAGAGGCTGCGATCCGGACGTTCATGACCCGTGAGCATGGCCAGACTGGTGGTCACGTCGCGATGTGTGAGGGGGATACCGGCATAGGCCGCTGCGGCAAAGCCCGCCGTCACCCCGGGAATCACTTCGAAGGGGATGCCGTGACGCCGTAAAAAAGCTGCCTCCTCGCCGCCGCGACCGAAAATGTAGGGGTCGCCACCCTTGAGGCGGGTAACCTGCTTGCCCTGGCCGGCACGATCAACCAGCAGCTGATTGATCTCATCCTGCGGGATGCTGTGTTTGCCGCGCGTTTTGCCGACGTAAATCTGTTCCGTCCCCTGCGGGGCCAGGGCCAGCAGCACGGGATTGGCCAGATAGTCGTAGATCACCACATCGGCCCGTTCAAGGCATTCCCGACCCTTGAGGGTCAACAGGCCCGGATCGCCCGGGCCTGCACCAATCAGATAGACCTTCCCTTTACTCAAACTGGATCAGACCTCTTCCTTGCCGGGGTTGAAGGTTTCGGTCCCGTAGACTTCGTTGAGGATCGGGCCCGCACCCATGATCAGCAGGTCGTCAGCCAGCGATGCTCCGGTGCGCTCACATTTGTCAACATGGCTGGTGACGGTTTTCTTCAGGCAGTGAACCCCTTCACAGTCTGCGACCAGTCCGGTCAGGGTCAGCTGGTCACCGCTGACGGTGCCGTAGCAGGCGATCGGCACCTGACAACCCCCCTCGAGCTGCTTGAGAAAGGCCCTTTCGGCCCGTACCGCCCAGTCAGTTTCCGGGTGGTTGAAGAAATCGATCAGGGCATTGGTCTCGTCGTCAGCGATGCGGCTTTCCAGGCCGAGGGCGCCCTGGCCGATGGCCGGCAGGGAAATCTCGGTGGTCAGGTACTCGCTGATCATGTTTTCGAAACCGAGCCGCTTCATGCCGGCCGCCGCCAGGATAACCGCATCAAGATTTTCTTCGGTCAGCTTGTTGATCCGGGTCTGCACGTTACCGCGAATGTCGATCATCTGCAGGTCGGGCCGCAGGTGCAGCAGTTGCGCCTTGCGCCGCAACGCGCTGGTACCGATCCGCGCTCCCTGGGGCAGCTCCATCCAGCTGCGGATACCCGGGCGCAGGATGACGATGTCGCGGCAGTCCTCCCGCTCGGTGATACAGCGCAGGGCGGTCCCTTCAGGGAAAAAGGTCGGAACATCCTTCATCGAGTGAACGGCGATGTCGATTTCATTGCGCAGCATCGCTTCCTGGATCTCCTTGACGAACAACCCCTTGCCGCCAACCATGGCGAGGGGAACGTCGAGAATCTTGTCTCCCTGGGTTTTGATCTTGGTCAGGGTTACTTCCAGGTCGGGGTAGCGTTTCTCCAACTCCGACTTGACCCAGTTGGCCTGCCAGAGAGCGAGTTGGCTGGCACGGGTGCCGATTCTTAGGGTGCGGGTTGCCATGGTCATGGGCTCCTTTAAAGCTTAGTCGTTGTCCTGCTTCTTTTTGTCCTGCGGGTCAACGGAGGGTTCGGATAGGTCGAACAGGGTACGAACGGCATCGATGTAGAGGTTGCCGTCACTGTTATTCTGGGCATCCTTGAGGATGCTTGTCGGTTTATGCAGGATCTTGTTGATGATTGCGCTGGTCATTGCTTCGATCGACTTGCGCTCTTTTGTGCCGAGATCGCCAAGATTGGAGAAGGTCTTTTGCAGTTCGGCCTGGCGGATATCTTCCAGCTTGCGCCGCAGCGAGATCACCGTCGGTTTGACCTCGAGAGTCGAGAGCCACTGCTGGAACTGCGTGATCTCCTCCTCGATAATTGCCTCTGCCTTGGCTGCTTCCTTGTGCCGTTCCTTCAGGTTGGCCTGCACCACCCCCTGCAGGTCGTCGACATCATAGAGATAAATGTTGTCGATCTTGTTCCCCCTGGGATCGATGTCCCGGGGGACGGCAATATCGATCAGGAACATTGGCTTGTTGCGCCGCAGCCGGATAACTTCGGAAAGCTTTTCAGCGGGTAGCACATAGCCGGGAGCGCCGGTTGAAGAGAGGACGATATCGACCTGGTGCAGCTGGTCCTGGAAGTTTTCGAAGGCAACGGCGCGACCCTGGAATTCCTCGGCAAGCTTTTCCGCCCGTGCGAAGGTCCGGTTGGTGACCAGGACCTCCGATACGCCGTTGTTGACGAAATGCCGGGCGGCCAGCTCGCACATCTCGCCGGCACCGATCAGCATGACCGTCTTGTCGTCGAGAGTGCTAAAAATTTTGCGGGCCAGTTCGACGGCGGCAAAGGAGACGGACACCGCATTGCTGGCGATGGCAGTTTCGGTGCGGACCCGCTTGGCGACGGAGAACGCTTTGTGCAGGAAGCGGTTAAGGATCACCCCGGCGGTTTTATACTCGGAGGCGTACCCGTAGGCAGTCTTGATCTGGCCGAGGATCTGCGGTTCGCCGATCACCATCGAGTCGAGGCTCGAGGCGACTCGCAACACATGTTTGATGGCCTCTTCGCCATGATAGTCGTAAAGATGTTCGTCCAGATCATCTCGCGAGAGCTGGTGATAGTCGGCCAGAAAATCCTTCAGCCGGGAGATGGCCCCTTCTTTTTCACGACTTGTCGCGTACAGCTCGACCCGGTTGCAGGTGGAAACAATGACCCCTTCGCTGATATCCGGGAGTTCGAGCATCTGCTTCAGGGGGGCTGCCATTGCGGTTGGCGAGAAGGCAACTTTTTCGCGTATTTCTACCGGGGCTGATTTATGACTCAGTCCCACGACCAGTATATTCATGATTCTATAACTCGTTCGGCTTCACGGAAAATTACCCCCCCAGGGCTTCGAAGGTGTGCTGCCCACTGAGCAGCAGGTTGACACCGAGGAAGGTAAAAAGCAGGCAGCAAAAACCGATAATGGCGAAGATGGCAGCCCGCTTGCCGCGCCAGCCAATGCTGAGGCGTCCGTGCAGAAGGGCGGCATAGAGGAACCAGGTGATCAGGGCCCAGGTCTCTTTGGGATCCCAGCTCCAGTAGGTTCCCCAGACCGATTCCGCCCAGATCGCACCGGAGATGATGCCCATGGTCATCAGCGGAAAGCCGACCGTCAGGCTGCTGTAGTTAATTTTATCGAGGGTGTCCAGCGAGGGGAGGCGATAATAGAGGGCGGAAAAATGTTTGCTCTTGAGCATCCAGTTCTGTAGCAGGTACATGACTCCGGCGCAGAATGCCAACGAGAAGGCCGCATTGCCGAGAAAGGCAAAGGTAATATGAATCGGAAACCACCAGCTGTCGAGGACCGGGTTCAGCTCCAGCAGCGGCTTGTGGGAAATTCCGGCAAAAATCATCATGACCAGCGCCAGGGGACTGATAAATGCGCCCATGACCGGCAGACGATAGCGCAGATCGAAGAGCAGAAACAGAACCACCAGGCAGAGGGCAAAGAATGAGAGAGACCCGTGCAGGTCTGCCACCGGAGTGTAGCGAACCTCGAAAAAGCGCAGCGCCATGTTGCCGAAATGAACCGCAATGCCGCCGAACAGTGCCCAGCGGGCGAATTTCCCCGATTTGTCATGCTGGATCACGACATTGACCAGATAGAGGACTGTCGCTGTAAAATAGGCAATCAGGGTTATTTTGAAGAGTAGTATATGGGTAGTCATGGCGCCCCTTCGTCGATCTTCACCCGCAACTCGGACAGGGTGAACCCGGCTCCGAACTGCGACAGCAGCAGTTGGTCGATTTTCTTTATCTGCTTATGCGCAATAAGCGGGACCAATTCCTGATCCAGAAGCTTGCGCAAAACCTCTTGATTGTATTTAACCTCAGTCTGTTCAGTCAACCACTTTCGGCGCACGGCAGCGATGATTTCAACCGCTTTGCCCCAACTGTCCGGAACCATTTCGGCAATTCTATCACGAAAGAGTGCTGCCAGCGCCGGGCTGCCCCCGCCGGTGGAGACAGCTACGGTCAGATTTTCGCGGCGCAGGACGGCCGGTACCGTAAGGCTGCCCCGCCGGGGTTGATCACTGCGGCAGTACCAGATAGAGAGAGCGGCGGCCTCGTCAGCAACCTGCTGATTGACCACTGGATCATCCGTGCAGATAAAAACCAGCTCCGCTCCAGACAGATCCCCGGGCCGGTACTCTCTCTGCAGGTAGTCAGTCTTTGTGGTTGGGTGGATTTCGGTTCCAGCCGGGTCGATAATCTTGATCCGTGCTCCGGTCGGGGCAACCCCCCGCAGTTTGCGTTTGCCGACCTGACCGGCTCCGACGATGACGACAAGGCGTCCTGACAGGTGCAGGGCAACAGGATAGTCAGCGGTGGGGGGGGGCTCAGTTTTCATATACGTCAGTTCCCTGAAGCGTTCAAACTCCGAACAGTTCCGCCTCAACCAGCTCACAAAGCAGATTGCCGCAGAACAGCGAGAGTTCCAGCAAGCGGGCCGGAGATGATGATTCGATCAGCAGTTTCAGCTCGGTGCAGCCCATAATTTCCGCATCTTCATTTTTCTGCGGAGTCAGCAGGGCGAGCGGTTGTTCGCCCTTGGCAATGCGGATCAGCTCTGCCAATTGTGGGTCTGGCACTCCGTCGCTGAGCAGCAGCAGGAGATGATTTCTGCTTTGCAGGGTATGGTAGTGCCGTGCCAGAAGCAGATGATGTTGATTGCTCCTGGCCAATGCGGCCGCCAGGGTCGCATCCGCACCAAGCGCGATAGCCGGCAGTGAAGGTCGGTCGAAACCGAGACGATGGGTGAAGTGGGTGGCGATCATCTGGGCGATCGGTTGCAGGTTGCCGCTGGCGGCAATCAGCAGACGTCCTCCGCCGGTAAAGGTGGCAACGAGCTGGGTTGTAAGGTTTTGCAGTGCCTTGCTGTTTTCCGAATTGAAATGCTCAAAAAGCCGGGCGATCTCAATTCCCGTGTTCGGAATGCGCTTGTCCATGGTGAGTCTTTCCGCCTGTCAAAAGTAAAGAGCTGATCCGTTAAATGCGTGTATGATAGGAAGGGGATTGCAACCTGTCAAGATCAGGACAAATTATCGACAAGCCCCTTGATTTTTTGGACCGGTCACTTATATTGTAGAGTTCTGTGTTTTTGACATAAATCCATACCCACTTAAATAAAGGAGATTTTCATGGCTGGGGAGAAGGTTATTGAATTTACCGATGGAAATTTTGAAGCTGAAGTGTTGAAAGCCGATACGCCGGTACTGGTCGATTTCTGGGCAACCTGGTGTGCGCCCTGTAAGGCGATCGCCCCGGTCATCGAGGATCTTGCCGAGGCGTATGACGGCAAGGTGAAGATTGGCAAGGTCAATGTCGACGAGAACCCTGCCACTCCCGGCCAGTACGGAGTTCGTGGAATTCCCACCATGATCCTGTTCAAGGGCGGTCAGGTCGTGGACCAGTTGGTTGGTGCAGTGCCGAAAAACCAGCTTGAAGGGTTGCTGCAGAAAGCCCTTTAGGCCTTAGCTGATCATCAATCGTATTGCAGAAGGCTCCCGTTTCGGGGGCCTTTTGTCATTTCAGGGGGAGCCGGCAGGCTCGTCGCAGTGTCCTCCCAAAGATTGTCCGGCGGAAAAAATCGGTTAAACTGGAGTTAGGGCTGAACCACGAGAGGCAATCTGCCGGTAAAGGAGCTTCCCGATGAAATGTCCATTATGCCAGAGCCTGGGATACGAGGAGATTGAAGTCTCCGTCGGGCAGGCGATCACGTCCGCCTGCCAATGTCGCGAGTGCGGTTGTGTCTGGACCCTTCCCTCGGCCGGCCAAGCCGCTAAGGGCCAGGACGCAGGCCGACCGCAACAGACGGTCCGGACCGATTTTCTCTGTCCGACCTGTAAGCGCGTGGTCTCTCATGAAACCGATTTGCACGCGTTCCAGTTCCATGAGGAGTTGTATGACTGTTCGGTGTGCGGGACAGTCAGCTCAGTTGCCCATGGACAGGTGGAAGTTGTTACGGATTCGCAGGCCGGGTCTTTCCTTGACAGCAGCAGCGAATTGGTAGAGGCAGACGACTACGATACGTTGTGATTTATCGCTGATGGCAGGCGCCAGGCTTCTTTGCTACAGCCGTTTGCGACTGTCGAGCAGCATGGTCACCGGCCCATCGTTGATCAGGGTGACCTGCATTTCGGCCTGGAAACGACCGGTTTCAACCGGAAGTCCCAACTGTCTCAAGGCCTTTACGTAAGTCAGGTAGAGGGGTTCGGCCAGTTCCGGCGGGGCCGCCTGGGAGAAGCCGGGACGGCGCCCTTTGTGGCAGTCGGCGAGCAGGGTGAACTGGGAAATGGCCAGAACCGCTCCACCGATATCCTGAACCGAGAGATTCATCTTTCCTTCCTTGTCTTCGAAAATCCGCAGGTACGCGGTCTTTTCCGCCAGCCCTCTGGCGTCTTCGGGGGTATCCCCAAGCTCGACACCAAGCAACACCAGCAGGCCCTTGTCGATGCGGCCGATCGTTTCACTGTCAACGTCTACGCTGGCGGAGCTGACTCGCTGCAGGACTGCGCGCATAGTTTTCTCCAGGTTCGTTTTGTTCCGGGCGTGTTAAGTTCAAAACCAAGACCGTTGATTTCCGTTGAACAACCTTCCTAACGTGGCCCTTGCGCCATCCTCCGCAGAAGTCCCAGATTCTCATAATCGAAACAGTGATCCTCCCCGGGCTCAAGTTCAATAACCTTCGGAACATGCCTGACCCGTGCGTCCTGCATCAGGGCGGTAAAACCGGTCAGTCCGATCTCCCCCTTGCCGATGTGCTGATGCCGGTCAACGCGTGAGCCGAGGGGCTTCTTGCTGTCGTTAAGGTGGATCAGCTGCAGCCGGTCAAGTCCGATCAGGTGTTCGAACTGCTCCATCGTGTGTTGATACCCCGCCAGCGTAGACAGGTCATAGCCTGCGGCGAAAGCGTGGCAGGTGTCGAGGCAGATGCCGAAATCTCCTTCCGGAACCCGGTCAATCACCACGGCCAGGTGTTCAAAACGGTCTCCGAGACAGGAGCCCTGACCCGCAGTGTTTTCCAGCAACACGCTCACCCCGGCAGGCCCGTGCCGGAAAATCGTGCGGAAGCTGTCGACCAGCAGGTCGAGACCTTTTTCAACACCTTCTCCCATGTGGGCGCCGGGATGCATGACCAGGTAACCGATTTCCAGAGCCGCGCAGCGTTCCATCTCGTCGATAAACGCGCCGATAGAACGCTGACGTTTCTCCTCTTCCGGGCTGGCCAGGTTGATCAGGTAGCTGTCGTGGGCCGCAATAAATTCGATTGAGCTGTTCAGGCGGGCGGTCCGGAAGGCCTCAATGTCAGCCTGTTGCAACTGTTTGGCCTGCCAGCGGCTGGCGTTCTTGGTGAAAATCTGGATTGCCGTGCAGCCGATCTGTTCACCGCGGGCAAAGGCCTTGTAGAGTCCTCCGGCGATGGAGACGTGGGTACCGAGCAGCAGCGCGTCTGAGGGATGGCTGCTCATCAGGATCCGGATCCGCTGCTCCAGGCTTTAACCAGGGGAGCGATGTCGGCTGGGCGGTCCAGGTGGGCATCGATGAAGTTGTGATGCTGAGGTTGACCGATCAGCACCGTTTTCATCCCGAGCTGTTTTGCCGTGCGCAGGTTTTCGCAGGAATCCTCCACCATCACGCAGCGTTCCCCGGGGATGCCGAGGGCCTCCATCACCTTCCGGTAGGGGGCCGGGTTCGGTTTCGGAACATAGCCGGCGATGCGGATATCGAAGACGTCACTGAACAGTTCATCGACGCCGAGGGCGCTCATGACCCGCCGGGCATGGCCCTGGGACCCGTTGGTGAAGATGAAGCAGGGGACGTTGAGCTCTCTGAGGGTCTCCTGCAGGTCGGTATCGTGAGACAGCCGCTGTCCAACATCGATCGCGTGAACGTAGTCGAGGTAGTCTTCCGGGTCGATAACATGGTGGTGGATCAGACCCTGCAGGGTGGTGCCGTAATCACTCCAGTAGCGACGGCGCAGGCCGTCGACGTCCTCTGGGAGGATGGATACAATCTCCTCCATGTAGCGGTTGATCCGCACGTCGATCAGGGAAAAGAGGTCTTTCTCTGCCGGGTAGAGGGTGTTGTCGAGATCAAAAAGTATTGCGTCCATAACCTATTTTCACCACAGATTCGCTGAGAACACGGAGAGAATCAGAACAAGGGCCCATCTGTGATCTCCGTGCGCTCCAGCGATTAAATGCCTGATTGAAAAACAATTCTAACCGGGATTGAAGTTTCCGGTAAAGACCTCCACTGCCGGGCCGGTTTTATAGACCGGTCCGTCCTCCGGCCACTCCAGTTCCAGGTCGCCGCCGCGCAGATGATTCAGGACCTTCCGTTCGGTGCGGCCGGTGAGAACTCCGGCTACCGTGACTGCTGATGCTCCGGTGCCGCAGGCCAGGGTTTCGCCGGCGCCTCGTTCCCAGGTACGCTGGATGACTTCGCCGGGGGAGACCACCTGAACGAACTCGACGTTGATCCGGTTGGGAAACCAGGGATGATGTTCAATCAGCGGCCCGTAGTGGGCCAGCGGGAAGTCGCTCACGTCATCGACAAAAATCACGCAGTGCGGGTTGCCCATCGAGACACAGGTGGCCTGGAAGATTTTCCCCTCCACTTCGATCTGCAGGTTCTCGGCCGTCTCGTCAGCTGGCCCGGTCATCGGGATTTCCCCTCTTTTGAGCGCGGGATGGCCCATGTTGACCCTGACCTTGGCGATCTTGCCGTCAACCCCGGGGAACAGTTGCAGGGTCAGAATGCCCGCGCCGGTCTCCACCCTGATTTCACGCCGGTCGACCAGCCCGTGATCGTAGGCGAATTTGGCGACGCAGCGGATGCCGTTGCCACACATCTCCGCTTCGCTGCCGTCGGCGTTGAACATGCGCATCCGCAGGTCGGCCTTCTCCGAGGGTAGAATCAAAATCAGGCCGTCAGAGCCGATACCGAAGTGACGATCGCTGACCTGGCATGCCAGCTCCGCCGGGTTCTCTGGCTGCTGCTCAAAGCAGTTGATGTAGACGTAGTCATTCCCGGCACCCTGCATTTTTGTGAATTGCATTTTTTTCTCCCGGCAGTTGTGGTTGCCTTTTGCTGTTTGTTACTATAAACGTACTGTCAAGACACTCACAACAAAGAATTCTTGCTTTGGAGAAGATATGGCTTTCAACCTGAATACCAAATTATGGCAGACCGGTGCCCTCGACTGGTGGGCGATGATCGGCGGTGAAGATGTCTACCTGGGGAATCGCGAGTTTCCTCAGCCGCCGGAAGAAGGGGACGAGTGGCTGGTGCGCAAGACCGGCCAGCGGTTCAAGGTGATCAACATGGAAATCTGCCTGATCGGCCAAGAGGAGCCTCCCCAGCCATGGTAGCCGAACTGGAAGTGGTGCAGATCCCCCTCGACCGGGTGGACAATTTTTCCTACCTGATCTACTGCCCGGCGACCAAAGATGCGGTGGGGGTTGACCCCTCGGTGGAGCCGGAACGCATGCTCGAAGAGGTCGCCAGGCGCGGACTGAAGCTGATCGCCCTGCTCAACACCCACGGTCACATGGATCACATCGCCGGCAACGGCACGGTCCTCGAGGCGGCTGATGTGCCGCTGGCCGCCCACCCGGACGACGTTCCCGACGCGGACATCCACCTGCAGGACGGTTCGCTGATCGACCTCGGCCAGGGCAGCATCGAAGTGCTGCACACCCCCGGACACACCCCCGGCGGGGTGGTGTTTTCCACCGGCACGGCAATCGTCGCCGGCGATACCCTGTTCGTCAGCCGCTGCGGCCGCGCCGACTTGCCGGGCAGTAACGTCGAAGATCTCTATCATAGTTTGCAGCGGCTGAAAAAGCTGCCCCCGGAGACGCGCGTGTTCCCCGGTCACGACTACGGTCCGCAGCCGAACTCCACCATCGGCTGGGAGCTGAAGAACAACGAATTCATCCGCTGCCCCGACCTGGAAAGCTTCGTCCGCTTGCGGATGGGCTAGTTGACCCGTTCGTCTTGTCTTAAGACGGGGCATGCGGGATCAGCTATGATCCGGATGCTCGATTTATAGCTGTCGAATTCCCGATAATAAAAGAGGACAGGCGAACCCTGTCCTCTTTGTCGTTTCCTGTTTCAATAGCGGGGAGCGGTGCTACCAGCAGTCGTAATTGTATTCGGTCCTCACGTCCACGCTGCCGTCATCGCCGTCGTCCTCACGGTAGTCGAGCAATTTCCCATACCTGTCGTAAATGTATGATTCCCTGTAATTGACGATCCCGTCCGCATCATCATCCTCGGTATAGCTGAGCAGGTTGTTCTCTGCATCATAGACGTAGGTATCGATAAACTCGAGTGTCCCATCATTGCCGATGTCGCCGGTTCGCACCAGGAGGTTGCCGGCCGCGTCGTAGGCGTAGGTTTCCCTGTAGTCCACGCTGCCGTCATAGCCATCGTCTCCTTCCAGGGTCAACAGGTTGCCGGCCAGGTCATAGGTGTATGTCTCGCTGTAGTCAATGCTGCCGTCATGCGGATTGTCCATGAGGTA
>PKUD01000190.1 GCA_002869695.1 Desulfuromonas sp.
ACGCGGCACCAGTCATCAGACTCCCGATCTGTTCGGCAACCGCAGTCGCAATATCTGGCGCAAACCGCAACCGAAAGTGACGTTTAACGATTCGGTCGTAGAGCTGCGCAAGGCACTGCAGGAGAAATTCGGCGAGCAGGTGATCTACGACGAACAGGCCGCCGACATGCCGACCCTGCAGGCAGCCAGCGGTCAGTTGCCGGAGCTGCTCAAGTTCCTCAAGGAGGACGCGCCGAGCCGTTTCCGCCGTCTCGAGGACGTCACGGCGGTGGATGAGCGCAGCCGCTGCAAACGCCCCGAGCAGGACTTCACCCTGGTTTACCATCTGGTCAATTTCGACGATCCGGGCTACCTGCGGATCAAGGTGCCGCTGGCGGGAGAATTTCCAGAAGCGGTTTCGGCAACGGATGTCTTCCCCGTGGCCGACTGGTACGAGCGGGAAGTTTATGACATGTTCGGCATCGGTTTCCGCGGTCATCCTGACCTGCGGCGCATCCTGATGCCGGAGTCGTGGCCGGGGCACCCGCTACGCAAGGACCACCCCTCGCGCGCCACCGAGATGGACCCCTATACCCTGCAGACTGCCTCCGACCTGGCGCCGATGATGGGTGACCGGATACTGCCCTTCGGTGATGCGGATGACGGCAGCATGATCCTCAATCTGGGGCCGCATCATCCGGGAACCCACGGGGTGCTTCGGCTGATTCTGAAGATGCACGGTGAGGAGATCGCCGATTTGGATGCGGATATCGGCTACCATCATCGCGGCGCGGAAAAGATCGGCGAGCGGCAGCACTGGTCACAGTTTATCCCCTACACCGACCGCATCGATTACCTGTCCGGCGTGCAGAACAACCTGGCCTACCTCCACTCGCTGGAGACCATGCTCGGACTGGAACCACCATCGCGCGCGGTGTATACCCGGGTGATGCTCTGTGAGCTATTCCGGATTGCCAACCATCTGGTCTGGCTCGGCACCTTTGCCCACGACGTCGGCGCGATGACGCCGGTTTTCTACTGCTTCGAATCGCGCGAAAAGATCTTCGACATTATCGAACTGGTGACCGGCGGGCGGATGCACCCCTCCTGGTTCCGTATCGGTGGCCTCCCCAAGGATCTGCCGGAGGGCTGGAAGGCGCGGGTCGACGCCTTCACCGTCGATTTCGATCGGCGCATCGACGAACTGGACAAGATGCTCACCGACGGGCCGATCTTCCGGGTCCGTACCGAGGGGAACGGGGTGGTCAGTCTTGACCAGGCCATCGAGTGGGGGATGAGCGGACCGAACCTGCGTGCCTGCGGATTTTCCTGGGACCTGCGCCGCAGCATGCCCTATTCCGGGTATGACAAATTTGATTTCGAGGTCGCCACGGCCAGCGGCGGAGACAGTTTCGCCCGTTATCTGGTGCGGCTGGAAGAATTGCGCCAGAGCCTGCGGATCGTCAAGCAGGCCGCGCGGGAGATGCCTGCCGGACGCTGGATGGCGGATGATTACCGCTTCGCCTATCCGCAGCGGCAGGACGGCCTGCATGACATCGAGAGCCTGATCCATCATTTCGTCAATGTCAGCAGCGGTCCCTGCCCGCCGGCGGGGGAATGCTATCGGGCCACCGAGTCAAGCAAGGGGGAGTGCGGTTACTACCTGGTCAGCGACGCTGGCAGCAGCGCCTACCGGCTGCGTATCCGGACCCCATCGTTCGCCCATATGCAGATGGTGCGGCAGATGAGCCAGGGTGGACTGCTGGCCGACCTGATTACCATTCTGGGTTCGATAGATTTCGTCCTGGCTGACTTGGACCGTTAAAAGAATTCAACCACAGAGGCACAGAGAAGTTGAAAATCTTTGATTTACTTAGTGGCCTCAGTGCTTCTGTGGTGAAAAGCAAAGTCTAGAAAAAATAGGATATTGTTTTATGGCCGAATTGTTAACCGCAGAACAGATCGATCAATTCAGGGCGCACATCGCGCACATCGAACATCCGCGCGAATTGATCATCGATCTGCTGCGTGCGGTGCAGGATAAACATGGCTGGGTGCCGGACGAAGGGGTCGAGCTGGTGGCGGGGCTGCTCGGGCTGACTCCGCTTGAGGTGGAAGAGATCGCCACCTTCTACTACAAGATTTACCGCCGACCGGTGGGACGCTACCCGATCCATATCTGTGATTCGATCTGCTGCTGGAGCCGGGGCGGTGAGGCGCTGGCTGAACACCTGCAGAAAAGCCTGGACATCGCTCCCGGCGAGACCTCGGCGGACGGTCTCTTCACCCTGCTGCCGACCTGCTGCCTGGGGGTTTGCGGGCGGGCGCCGGCGATGATGATCGGTCGGGAATCATACGGTCCGTTGAATAACGAGGACGTGGACCGGGTGCTGGCCGAATTGCGGCAGGAGGCGCAGGCATGAAACAGACCGCGCAGCTGCTGTTCAAGAACCGACGACCTGGGGAAACGGTCTTTCTCAAGGAGTATGAGAGGGCTGGCGGCTACCTGGGCCTGAAGCAGGCTCTCAGGGAAATGCAACCGAAACAGATCTGCGAGCTGGTCAAGAATTCCGGGTTGCGCGGCCGGGGCGGGGCAGGATTCCCCACCGGTCTCAAGTGGTCGTTCTTTCCGGCCGACAAGCCGGCTCCAAAGTATCTGGTCTGCAACTGTGACGAGATGGAGCCGGGCACCTACAAGGATGGGGAACTGCTGCAGGCGGACCCGCACCAGCTGGTCGAGGGAATGATCATCTCTGCGTATGCGTTGCAGGCAGATACCGGTTATATCTTCATCCGTTACGCCTACAGGGAGCAGTTTGCCAATCTCCAGCGGGCGATCGCTGAGGCAACCGAGGCCGGCTACCTGGGCAAGGATATTCTTGGCAGCGGATTCTCTTTTGAACTGCACGTGCATGGCAGCGCCGGGCGATATATTCTTGGTGAAGAGACCGCGCTGCTCAATGGCCTTGAAGGGGTGCGCCCCAACCCGCGGTCCAAACCTCCATTTCCTGCTGTGCGTGGCCTGTTCGGCCGGCCGACCACGGTCAACAACGTGGAGACGCTCTCCAACATCCAACATATCGTCACCGGCGGTGCTGCCCGGTTCCGTGACCTGGCACTGACAGTGGACGGTGCAGGGACCAAGCTCTACGGCCTGTCAGGGCATCTGGAGCGGACGGAATGTTTCGAGCTGCCGGTGGGGATCAGCCTGCGCGAGATCATCGACGAATATGGTGGCGGAGTCTGGCGGGGGCGCAGGTTTAAATCCTGCCTTCCCGGCGGGGCTTCGACGCCGTTTCTGACCAGCGCCGATCTGGATGTGCAACTCGATTACCAGACCCTGGAGGCGGTCGGGAGTCGCTTCGGCACGGGAGGGGTGACCGTTTTTGACGACCGCACCTGTATGGTCGCCGCGACCCTTAACCTGATCCGTTTCTTTGCCCGGGAAAGTTGCGGCTGGTGCACTCCCTGCCGGGATGGTCTGCCCCTGGTTGCCTGGCTGCTGGAAAAGATCGAGCATGGGGATGGCACCCGGGATGATCTGCAGCTGCTCAAAAGTCAGTACAGCAACATCAGCGGCAACAGCTTCTGCGCGCTGGCTGAAGGTGCCATGGGTCCGGTAGATGGGCTGCTGCGACACTTTGAACAGGAATTAGTGGATCACATCGAAAAAGGGCGTTGCCCGTTTTCATGAAATCTGGCTGACGGATGAAAGGACAAAGACTCTCCTTTGACCCGTCAGCCTGAAACTCTCAGCATGGTTTTTTATGCCGACACTGACCATCGACAATCAACAGGTGACAGTTCCTGACGGAAACACGGTGTTTGAAGCTGCCGAGCAGTTGGGGATTGTTGTGCCGCATTTCTGCTACCATCACGCCCTGGGTGCCGTGGGAGCCTGCCGGATGTGTGCGGTGACGGTGGTCGAAGGGTCGATGCCCGGGATGAAAATGTCCTGTATGACCCCGGCTGAAGAGGGGATGGTCGTGGAAACCGGAACAGCGCAAGCCGAAGGGTTCCGCGAGCATGTCGGCGAGTGGCTGATGACCAATCATCCCCACGATTGTCCGGTCTGCGACGAGGGGGGGGAGTGCCAGTTGCAGGAGATGACCATCGCCAGTGGCCATGGCCTCCGCAACTACCGTGGCAACAAACGGACATATCAGAATCAGGACCTTGGGCCGTACGTGGCGCAGGAGATGAATCGCTGTATCCAGTGCTATCGTTGTGTCCGAACCTATCAGGATTACTGCGGTGGCCGCGATTTCGGGGCGATGGGCTCACGCCAACGGGTGTTCTTCGGTCGCTTCAGGGATGGCATGCTGGAGAGCGATTTCTCCGGCAACATAGTCGATGTCTGTCCCACCGGGGTACTGACCGACAAGACCTTCCGTTTCAAAACCCGTCTCTGGGACCTCGAGCAGGCCCCGTCGATCTGTCCGCACTGTTCGCTCGGTTGTGCCACCGTCCCCGGCGGACGCTACCGTGAGCTGCAGCGCGTGGTCAGCGGTGTCAATCTGCAGACCAACGGTCATTTTATCTGTGACCGGGGTCGTTTCGGAAGTGGTTATGTCAATCATCCGGCGCGCCCCCGCCACGCACGGGCAGGAGGCTCGCGTGTCTCAGTGACTGATGCGGTGGACAGCCTGCTGCGGCGGATTTCTGAAACTGTCAGCCAGCATGGCCCGGAAGCGGTCGCAATGGTCGGCTCCGGTCGTGCCTCGCTGGAAGCCAATCTGCTGCTCAGGCAGTGGGCCGCTGAATTGAACTGTCCGCCGCCGGTCTTTGAGCTGCACCCGCGGCGCGCCCGGGCGATCCGCCAGACAGTCGGGACGCTCTCCGATCATCTTGCCTCGCTGAGGCAGGTGCGCAAGAGCGATCTGGTCGTCGTGTTTGGCGCCGACCCGTTGGCCGAAGCGCCGATGCTGGCGCTTGCCCTGCGCCAGGTCGTTCGGGCCGGCGGCCGGGTGGTGGTCCTCGATCCGCGCCCGGTTGAGTTGCCTTGCGAGTTCGAACATCATCCCCTGACCCAGGAAAAGATCCTCTGCCTGCTGGCCGGCAACTGCGAAAAAGAGCTGTTCAACCGGTTGTTGCAGGACCTGATGGCCGCCCGGCGGCCGGTTTTGGTCGGTGGCGGTGACCTGCTTGGCGGGGTCGGTTTGCAGCTGCTCGGACATCTGACCGAAAGCTGTGATAATGACGATCGTTACTGTCTGGTCCACCCGCTCTTGCCGCAGGCCAATAGCTTTGGTGCGGGCCTGTTGGAGGGCCCGGAACAGACGGATCTGCTAGAGCGGTTGGAGAGTGGTCGAGTCAGGGCGCTGATCTGCCTCGAGTCTGATCCCTGCAGTGAACACCCGGAGGCGGGACGGATGCAACTGGCGATCTCGCGTCTCGACTATCTGGCCGTTTTTGATTATCTGCCGACCCATGCGACAAAACGTGCCGACCTGCTGTTGCCGACGACGACACCGGTCGAGGGGGACGGAGTCTTTATCAACAATGAGGGTCGCATGCAGGCGTTTGCCAGGGTGCTGCAACCGGGAGTTCCCCTTGCGGTGACGGGACAAGGCAATCACCCCCCCCGTGAGTTTGTCCCGGCAACCCCCGGTTGCCACCCGCGCCCGGCATGGCAGCTGCTCCAGCAAGTGCTTGGAGATGAGCGGACCCTTCATGGTTTGCGCCAGGCTGCGGCGGAGCATGAATCCAGGCTGGAGGGGCTGAGTGATCTGCAACCTGGCGGGGAGGGATTACGGGTTATGCCGTCCAGTCAGGCGCCGGTCGAGGAGTCGACGGTCGAGATCTGGTCGCAGGATGGGGACCTCCGCTTGCTGCCGGTTCAGGTCCGTTATGGTTCCGATCATGCCAGTTGCTTATCGGACAAGCTGACACCTCGCATGACCGGGCCGCAGCTGATCGTGCACCCGCAGGAAGCGGAAAAGCGACAGCTGAAGGCGGGTGAAACGGTCCTGCTGAAAACGGCGCAGGGAACATTCCGTTTTCCGCTGGCCTGTGATGAGCGGGTGGTCAGGGGGCGCGTTATTGTCCCCTGCCTGCCGGGTACGCCGCTGGAAATTCTGGTTCCGGGCGGGCTGTCGCTGCCCTGTGAGATTGAAGGAGAGGCGCCATGACCGACTGGTTGATTACCCTGGTGCTGATTCTGATCAAGCTGGGAATGATTTTCGGCGTGATCATGACCATGGCCGCTTACCTGGTGCTGGCGGAACGGAAAATTCTGGCGCGGATGCAGTTGCGATATGGTCCCAACCGGGTCGGCCCCTTCGGCATGATGCAGCCGCTGGCGGACGTTATCAAGTTGCTGACCAAGGAGGATTTCCTGCCCGACCGGGCCGACAAATGGCTGTTCCTGCTGGCCCCCGGCCTGGCGGCGGTGACCGCGATCCTGACCTTCGCGGTGGTACCCTTCGGCCCGCCGTTGGAAATTTTTGGTCGTGAGGTGCCGCTGGTGGTCTGCGACCTGAACGTCGGCGTACTCTACTTTCTCGGACTCTCCTCGCTGGCGGTCTACGGGGTGGCGCTGGGCGGCTGGGCGTCGAATTCAAAGTACTCGCTGATCGGCGGTATCCGGGGCCTGGCCCAGCTGATCAGCTACGAATTGTCGATGGGCCTGGCACTGGTGCCGGTGGTAATGCTGGCGCGCTCCTTTTCGCTGACCGATATCGTTCTTGCCCAGCAGCAGGTGCCGTTTATTCTGGTCAACCCGCTGGCCTTCCTGATCTTCCTGGTCAGTGTGGTCGCCGAATCGAAGCGGACGCCGTTCGATATGCCGGAGGCGGAGAACGAACTGGTGGGCGGATTCCATACCGAGTATTCGGGGATGCGCTTCGGCCTGTTCTTCGTCGGCGAATACATCAACCTGGTCATTCTCAGTTCGATGGTCACGGTTTTCTTCCTCGGAGGCTGGCTGGGGCCGCTGCTGCCTGGAGTGGCCTGGTTCGGCGCCAAGGTGCTGGCCCTCTGCTTCTTCTTCATCTGGGTGCGGGGCAGCCTGCCGCGCCTGCGTTATGATCAGCTGATGCATTTCGGCTGGAAAATTCTGCTTCCCCTAGCGCTGCTCAACGTGCTGCTGACCGGGGCGGTGCTGCTGTGGAGTCGCACATGAGTCTGTGGCGCGACATAAAAGGGACCCTGCAGCCGTTCTGGATCACGCTCTGCAAGATGCTGAGCCGGCCGGTGACGGTGCAGTATCCGGAACAGAAACAGCAGATGACCCCCCGTTACCGGGGACGGTTGATGCTGACCCGCGATCCGGACGGGCAGGAGCGCTGCGTTGCCTGTCATCTGTGCAGCGCCGCCTGCCCGGTTGACTGTATCTCGATGCAGGCGACCGAAGCCGAGGATGGCCGTCGCTATGCCGCCTGGTTCCGCATCAACTTCACCCGCTGCATCTTCTGCGGGCTCTGCACCGAGGCCTGCCCGACCCTGGCGATCCAGGTCACCGGCGAATTTGAGCTGGCCGGTCGGGACCCGCTGAAGCTGGTCTGGGAAAAAGAGGATCTGCTGGTCGATCATGGTGGGCATGATCCGGACTATAATTTCTACCGGCAGGCGGGGATCGCGGTCGCCGCGCCGCGGGGAGCAAACCCCACCGAGTCCCCGCCGGTGGACCCGAAAGGTCTGCTGCCCTAAGAGCAACGAGGTGGCATGTGACAGGTGATTCTCACCCGTCTCGCGACACCGGTTAGTGGGTTTACAAATATGGCTACAGCGCTCTTCTACATACTTGGAACAATTACCGTTATCGCGACCCTGCTGGCGATCACCCGGCGCAACCCGGTGCATTCGGTGATCTATCTGGTGAACAGTTTTTTTGCTCTGGCACTGCTGTTCTATCTGCTCGGCGCGCCTCTGGTGGCGGCCTGGGAGGTGATTATCTATGCAGGTGCGATCATGGTGCTGTTCCTGTTCATCATCATGATGCTGGAGCTGGCGCCGACCCCTGAGGCGGATCGCATGGGCCCGACCTGGTGGCAGTGGCTGCCGGTACTGCTTCTTGCCGTGGCTCTGGTCACCTGCACCCTGCTGCTGATCGGGCTCGATACGTCCGTAGCGCAGGGCGTCCCGCACTGGTACGCCACGCCGCGTGATTTCGGTTATGCCCTGTTCGGCAAATATGCACTGGCTGTGGAGGTGGTCTCTTTTCAGCTGCTGTTTGCCGCGGTTGGCGCCTTCTATGTTGGCAAGCCGGAAGCCCGTGCGAACAAGCGCGAGGAGGAGGGCGCATGATCGTACCGTTGGAACATGTCCTTTTCCTCTCCACGATCCTGTTTATCCTGGGACTCGGCTGTGTGCTGGCCCGCAGGAACCTGATCATGATCCTGATCGGGGTGGAAATCATGCTCAATGCCGTCGGCCTGACCCTGGTCGGTGCCTCGGCTTTCTGGCAGCAGGTCGATGGCCAGATCATGGTTATCTTCCTGATGGCGATGACTTCGGCCGAAGTGTCGATTTCTCTGGCGATGGTGGTCTACCTGAACCGGCGCAAGGGGACCGTCGATGTCCGCGCTTTCGATGAGATGAGGGGCTGATGAATCCGTTGCTGCTTTTCCTGATCCCGCTTCTGCCTCTGCTGGGCGGAGTGTTCAACGCCTGCTGCGGCAGTCGGCTGCCACAGCGCCTGGTGGCGGCGGTGGCGGTCCTGTCGGTGGCGGGCAGCTTCTTGAGCAGTCTCCTCCTCTGGCCGCTGGGGGCGGGTGAAGGGACCCGCACGGTTCTGTTCAGCTGGCTGCAGAGTGGCGGTTTCAGGGCGGACGCGGGAATCCTGTTCGACCCGCTGGCGGCGGTCATGACCCTGATGGTGACCGGAGTCGCGACGCTGATTCATCTCTACGCGGCAGGATACATGGAGCACGATGAGAACCAGGCGCGCTTCTTCGCCCTGCTCAACCTGTTCGTCTTCGCCATGCTCTGTATCGTCCTGGCGGACAATCTGCTGTTCCTCTTCCTCGGCTGGGAAGGGGTCGGTTTCTGTTCTTATGGCCTGATCGGTTTCTGGTACCGCAAAACGGAAAACGCGAGCGCCGGCCGCAAGGCGTTCATCGTCACCCGTATCGGTGATCTGTTTTTTGCCATCGCCCTGCTCTGGCTGTTCCGCGAGTTCGGTACCATCCTCATCGAACAGATCAATGCACGGGCGGTGGAACTCGATCCTCTGCTGTTGACGGTATTGACACTGCTGCTGCTCGGCGGTGCCTGCGGCAAGTCGGCGCAGTTGCCTCTGATGACCTGGCTGCCTGATGCGATGGCCGGACCGACCCCGGTTTCGGCGCTGATTCACGCGGCGACCATGGTTACCGCGGGAGTCTACCTGCTCTGCCGGATGTTTCCACTGGTTTCCCTCTCCACCACCGGGATGGCGGCTATCGCGCTGGTCGGGGTGCTGACCGCGCTCTATGCGGCCAGCTGCGCCGTGGCCCAGCGCGAGATCAAGCGGGTGCTGGCCTATTCGACCATGAGCCAGATCGGCTATATGTTCTTCGCCGTGGGGGTGGGGTCGGTCTCCGGAGCCATGTTCCACCTGCTGACCCATGCCTTCTTCAAGGCGCTGCTGTTCATGGGGGCCGGTTGCGTAATCCACCTGGCCGGCAACGAGAATGATATCTACCGGATGGGTGGGCTGAAGCGTAAATCGCCGCAGGTCTTCTGGCTGTTCCTGATCGGCATCCTCTGCCTGGCCGGCACCCCGTTGACCGGCGGGTTCTTCTCCAAAGATGAGATCCTGCTGACCGCTTTTGCCCGAGGGGACGGCTTCTCGGCGATTCTCTGGGGCCTCGGCGTGCTGACCGCCGGCCTGACTTCATTCTACAGTTTCCGCCTGCTCTACCTGGTCTTCTTCGGTGAGCCCCGGCAGGCAGAGAAAGGGCACTCCGTCTCTCCGCTGATGCTCTGGACTCTGCCGCTGCTGGCGCTGTTCGGTCTGTTCGGTGGACTGCTCAACCTGCCGCACCTGTTCGGCGGTCACCAATGGTTAAGCCACTGGCTGGGACAACCGGCGGGAGTGAGCCTCTCTTTGGGTACCGAACTCGGCCTGCTGCTGTTGATGCTGATTTTCTTCGGTGGTGGCTGGTTGATCGCTCATCTGCGCTATCGGCGCTTTCCTGGGGATGAGCAGGCGGACTGGCGCAGTTTCCTGCTCAACGGCTGGCAGTTCGATCGTTTTTATGAGTTTATTCTGGTGCGTCCCTACCGGACCGTCTGCCGGTTCTGCTGGCAGGGCGGAGATAAGGCTTTGATCGATGGCATCATGGACGGGATATCCCGGCTCTGCCTGCATTGGGGAGGGTACGCCCGGAAACTGACGACTGGACAGGTCGCGTTTTATCTGCAGGGGTTTGCCTGGGGATTGTTGCTGATTGTCGGCTGGTTCTTGCTCTCAGCTGTGAAGTGAATATCCCCCTCTCTGAGAGAGTGAGTTGGGGCGAGGGGAAAAGGGTCTCACCGTGAAAGGGCCTTGTTGTTAAATGACTGCTTCTGTTGCCGTACATTTTCCACTGTTGAGCCTGCTGCTCTGGCTGCCGTTGGGCGGAACGCTGCTCTGTCTGCTGTTCCGACATTCGGGCAATCTGTGCCGCTGGGCTTCGCTGCTGACCACCGTAGCGGTCCTCTGCCTTTCTCTCTGGATGGCGTTCCAGTCCCTGGGGGGAAACGGTTGGCTGTTCTACGAAGATGCGGCCTGGATTGAACCGTTCGGAATCCGCTACATGCTGGGGATGGATGGAATCTCGCTGCTGCTGGTACTGCTGACGGCCCTCTTGCAGGTTGCCGCGATTTTGATCTCCTGGCAGCAGAAAGAGCACCCCGCGTTCTTCTATGCCCTGATCCTTGTAATGGAAACCGGCATCATCGGGGTCTTTCTCGCCCTCGATCTGGTCATGTTCTACCTGTTCTGGGAACTGATGCTGATCCCCATGTTCTTCCTGATCGGGGTCTGGGGACATGAAAATAGGGTTTATGCGGCGGTCAAATTCTTCTTCTTCACCCTGGCGGGCAGTCTCTGTCTGCTGCTGGCGATTATTTCACTTTACCTTATTCATGGCGGGCAGACCGGCGAATACACTTTTGCTCTGGAGGCTCTGCGGCAGACGGTGCTGACTCCGGGCACCGAAATGATCCTCTATGTTGGGTTCATGCTCGCGTTCATCGTCAAGGTGCCGCTCTTCCCCTTCCACACCTGGCTGCCCGATGCTCATACTGAAGCCCCGCCTGCCGGCTCGGTTGATCTCGCCGGCCTGCTGCTGAAAACCGGGGTCTACGGCATGATTCGATTTGCTTTTCCGCTATTTCCGGGAGCGGCTGAGCGGTCACTGCCGTTGCTGGCAGTCCTCTCTCTGGTCGGTATTTTTTACGCCGCCTGGGTTGCCTATGCGCAGACCGACCTGAAGCGGGTGATCGCCTACTCGTCGGTGGCCCATCTCGGTTTTGTCATCCTCGGACTGGCGGCCTGGAATCAGCTGGCCTGGGAGGGCAGTCTGTTATTGATGATCAATCATGGTATCACCACCGGTGCCCTGTTTGTCATGATCGCGATGATAAGCGATCGGGCAGGAACCCGGGAGTTGGAGCACCTGGGCGGTCTCTGGTCGGTTTTTCCCAACCTTTCAGCGTTCTTTCTGCTCTTCTGCCTGGCGTCGCTGGGGCTGCCGGGACTGGCCAATTTCTCCGGAGAAATCCTGGTGCTGTTCGGCACTTTCAAGGCTCAGCCCCTCTGGGGCGGACTGGCGGTCGCCGGCGTGGTTTTCTCGGCCGCCTACATGTTACGGGTGGTGCAGAGTTCACTCTGGGGTGAATCGAAAGTCCTTCAGCGGAGTGACGATCTTGGTCCGCGTGAATGGCTGATTCTGATTCCGCTGGCATTGCTGGTGGTGCTGCTCGGGGTCTACCCGGCCCCGGTCCTGGATTTTTTACGTGAGCCGGTCAGTCTGTTGTTGGCAACAGGAGGGATGCCATGAGTTTTGCTGAACTTCATGCCCTGCTGCCGCAACTGATTCTGGCTCTGGGGGCAACAGCCGTGCTGATGCTCGGTGCCTGGTGGCCATCACGTTCTTGCTGGATCCTGTCCGGTGTCGGCTTGGCTTTCGCGGCCGCAATCTCTGCCGGGCTGCTGGTGCCGTCGGTGGCTGAAATAGGAGGTATGTTCAGTACCGCCCCCTATGCACGTTTCTTTACGATTCTCTGGTCGCTGCTGGTGGGCCTCACCCTGCTGCTGTCACTCCGCTACGCGGAAACCCACCGATTTGCCGGCGCCGAATACACGTCTCTGGTGCTTTTTGCCGGTGCCGGGATGAGCCTGCTTTCGGCGGCCTCATCGCTGGTTGGATTGTTCCTCGGTTTGGAAGCGTTCACCCTGGTGCTTTACGTCCTGATCGCCTTCAATCGGGGAGACACCATAGGCGCTGAGGCGGGCCTGAAATATCTGGTAATGGGTGCGGTTGCGACAGGTTTTCTGGCGTTCGGCATTGCCCTGATCTATACCTCCTCCGGCTCCTTTCATCTGCCTGAAGCGATGCACGGCTTACAGCAGGGGGACCATATGCGCCCGCTTGGTCTGGCCGGCTGGGCGATGCTGCTGGTGGCGATCGGTTTCAAGGTGTCGCTGGTGCAGTTCCACCTCTGGACTCCGGATGTCTACCAGGGTGCCCCGGCACCGGTCACCGGACTGCTGGCCACCGGCTCGAAGGGTGCAGTATTCGCCTCGCTGATTCCGCTGTTTGCTGCGATGGGAGCGCTCGCTGGCGAGTTAAACAGCGTCCTCGCGGTACTGGCAACACTGTCAATGGTCGGTGGAACTCTCGCCGCCCTGCCGCAGCGGAACCTGAAGCGGATGCTGGCCTATTCTTCGGTTGTCCATATGGGCTATCTCCTCCTCGGACTGATGTCCGGGGGAGCTGACGGGCAACGGGCGGTGGTCTTCTATATTATCGTCTACGGGATCGCGACTCTCGGTGCGTTCGGTGTCGTGACCTCGTTTTCCCGGGCTGACGGCGAGCCGCAGGATTATGAAACCTTTCACGGCCTCGGTTATCGCCATCCCCGCCGCTGCATAGCACTTTCGGCATTCCTGCTGTCCCTGGCCGGAATCCCCCCTATGGCGGGTTTTTTCGGCAAGTTCGGCATTTTTCATGCGGCCCTCAAAAGTGATCATCAGGTGTTGGCTCTGGTCGGTATTCTCACCGCACTGGTCTCCCTCTACTACTACCTGAGGCCTATTATTGTGCTGTTTATGCAGGAGCGCCCGGCCCATGAATTGAGACGCGGCTGGATTCATGAGTTTGTCGTCCTGGCCGTCTGTTTTTCACTGGTTCTGTTGCTTGGAATCTACCCCGGTCCGCTGCTCGAATTGATCGGTCAGGTTCTGCCGCAGCCCTAGTCCGTTTGTTTTTCCCAAGACAGGAGCGTTCTTATGATCAAGCTGTATGGGATGCCGAAAACCCGCTCCATGCGAGTGGTCTGGGCTCTGGAAGAAATCGGTGCCGAATATCGGTTCATCCCGGTCGACCTAGTCACGGGGGAGGGGCGGACCCCGGGATTTCTCGCCCTGAACCCCGGCGGCAAGGTCCCGGTGCTGGTCGACGGCGACCTGGTGCTGACCGAGTCGGCGGCGATCTGCACCTACCTGGGTGATCGTTTTCCGGAGTCCGGCCTGGTTCCTCGCTGCGGTACCGTTGAGCGTGGGCTTTACGACCAGTGGTGCTATTTCGTCATGACTGAACTGGAACAGCCCCTCTGGACCATCGGCAAGCACAAATTTGCCCTCCCTAAAGAGAAGCGCGTTCCGGAGATCAAGGACACAGCGATCTGGGAGTTTCAGCGTGCAGCTGCGCTTCTGGCCAGCGGGTTGGGGGAGAAGCCGTATCTGCTCGGCGACAATTTTACTATGGCCGACCTGCTGGCGGCACATACCCTGGCCTGGGCTCGTTCGGCCCGGATTTCGCACAACATTGACCTGTTGGATGACTACCGTCAACGGATGATGGCGCGGGAGGCGTTCCAGCGGACATTAGCTGTCGAGAAGGGTTGAGTTGACAAGATGAAACTGGCTGAGAAGATGGAACAATTTTTCACCTCTGCTGCTTTCGGCGTTGCCGGAGCCTCCCGCCGGCGCGACAAGTTCGGCAGCAAGGTTCTGCGCTGTTATCTGGAGAACGGGCTGCGGGCGATCCCGGTTAACCCGGGAGAGAAAGTGATCGAAGGAATTGACTGCGTCAGTTCAATCAGCGACCTGCCAGAAGAGGTCAACGGTCTCTCGATTATCACCCCCCCGCCGGTCACCGAAACTCTAGTCAGAGAGGCGTTGACAAAGGGGCTTGAAAATATCTGGATGCAGCCGGGAGCGGAGAGTCAAGCGGCCGTAGACTTCTGCCTGGAAAACGACATCAACCTCATCTATGGAGGGCCCTGCCTGCTGGTCGAACTTGGATTTTTCGATCACTGAGCAGATGCTTTGATCATTGTCAGGAGTGCTCCAGGCAACGTTGGACGCGTTTTTTAGTCGAGGGCGGGGTGCTCGGTCTCATCGATTTTTGCCAACAGTATTTCCAGTATAAAGCAAAACAGACTCTACTCTGCAGATCTCTGCGCACTAAATCCTGTATTCCCCTCTCATTACATGGCAGAATAATCAGCCTACTAGATGGAGGTTGATTGTGGATAAAAACATGTTTGCCAGCGACAACTACAGCGGTATCTGCCCAGAGGCATGGCAGGCGCTCGAGCAAGCGAACCAGGGGTTTGCCACCTCCTACGGTGATGATCCCTGGACCGAGCGTGCCTGTAATGCCCTGCGGGAGTTCTTTGAGACCGATTGCCAGGTGTTTTTTGTCTTCAACGGCACAGCGGCCAATTCCCTGGCGCTGGCTTCGCTCTGCCGCTCCTATCACAGCGTGATCTGCCATGAGATGGCGCATGTCGAAACGGATGAATGCGGCGCGGCCGAATTCTTTTCTAACGGCACCAAGGTTCTGCTGGTGCCTGGTGAGCACGGCAAGGTCGATCCTGCCGCGGTTGCAGAGACCGTTGAGCGTCGCAGCGATATTCATTATCCGAAACCTCACGTGCTGAGCATCACCCAGGCGACTGAACTGGGCACCCTTTATTCCGCAGATGAACTGCGGGTATTGGGTGACCTGGCCCGCGAACATTCGTTGAAAATGCATATGGACGGTGCCCGTTTCGCCAACGCGGTGGCTTCCATGGCGGTTTCTCCGGCCGAAATGACCTGGAAGGCGGGGGTCGACGTCCTGACCTTCGGGGGGACCAAGAATGGTATGCCGGTGGGTGAAGCGGTGATTTTCTTCGATAACGACCTGGCTCGGGAGTTTGATTATCGCTGCAAGCAGGCGGGACAACTTGCGTCTAAAATGCGTTTTCTTGCCGCCCCCTGGGTCGGCCTGCTGGAAAGCGGTGCGGTCCTCAGTCACGCCGCCCATGCCAATCATTGTGCACGATTGCTGGCTGCTCAGCTCGAGGTTGTTCCCGGGGTAAAACTGATTCATCAGGTTCAGGCCAATGCCGTATTTGCCCAGATGCCGCAGGAGTTGATTGATCGACTGCATGCCGAGGGTTGGCATTTTTATACCTTCATCGGTTCTGGTCATGCTCGCTTGATGTGTTCCTGGCAGACGCTCGAGGAAGATGTCCTGCTCTTTGGCAGGGACCTTCAGCGGTTGGCAGAAGATCTGTAAATCGATGGCAGAAACCTTGCTCTTCCGCTCGATCCGTTTTAGATTAATCTGATGTGCTAGCTAGCCGAACCCGCCTCTTGCCAAAAGTCGGGTCAGGTTCAGCCAAGGAGACAGCAGCGTGTGTAAAAAGATTTTTATTGCCGCGACAGGGCAGCATTGCGGGAAGACGACGACCAGTCTCTCGCTGATACATCTGGCTCGCAGTCGTTACAAGCGGGTCGGGTTTATCAAGCCGATGGGGCCGAAACTGGCGAGCTATCACGGCCGTGATATCGATGTCGATGCTGCGCTGATCTCTCAGGTTTATGGCATGGAGGACGATCTGGAGTATATGTCTCCGGTGGTCATCCAATCGCATACCACGCGCGATGTTCTCGAAGGGAAAATCGCTTCGGCCGATATGCTGCAGAAGATCAAGAACGCAGTGGCAGTCCTGGAGCAGAAGTGCGATTTTTTGATTATCGAGGGAGCAGGGCATGCCGGGGTCGGAGCGGTGGTCGGTCTGAGCAATGCAGATATCGCGGCTGAACTCGATGCCCCGGTGTTGGTGGTGACCAGCAGCGGGGTCGGTAGCGTGATTGATGATCTCAGCCTGAACCTGGCCCTGTTCCGGGCCGCCGGTGCCGATGTGCGCATGGTGCTGCCGAACAAGCTGATCGCCGAAAAGCGGGAGCGGACCCTGCGTTACCTGCAACTGGCATTCAAGGATCAGGACTTTCTGGTCATGGGCGGGTTCAATTATTCACCGATCCTGGCCGATCCCCCGCTGAACCACCTTGCCGACCTTCTCGGCCTGGAACTCCGTGCGACCGAAGAACAGGCTGCGCAGATTATCCATCATGTTCAGCTTGGAGCCGCCGCCGCCCAGCGGGTGGTCGATATCCTGATGCCTTCAACGCTGCTGATTGTCACCAGTAGCCGCGATGAACTGCTGGTGATGATCTCAACCCTTTATCACTTGCCGGAGTTTCAGCCGAAAATCGGCGGTTTGCTGATTACCGGGGTCGCCCCGGTCGCCGCTATTGTTCAACGGGTGCTGGACGATGCCGGAATCCCTTATATGCGGACTGATGCAACGACGGCCCAGGCGTTTACCGCCATCAACGAATATGTCTCTAAAATCCGCGCCGAGGACAAAAAGAAGATTGCCCTGGTGCAGAAGCTGGCCGAGTCGGAGCTCAGTTTCGATACCATTGACCAGATTTTCTAACGACACTAAAACATCTATTCTGGCGCTGCAGTTGCAGCGCCTTTTTACGGAGGTCACGAGATGGGTCTGTTTGGCAGACTGTTTGGGAGTAAGGATGATTTGCCCGCTTTGCGTAAAGCGGTAAACCAGCATCGCTTTGCCGATGCGCATCTGATCGCGCAGGAACTTGACACCGGGTCGTTGACCGATGAGGAGCGGAGCGAATTCGAAGGCCTGCGCATCCAGGCCTGTGACAGCTTGGCCCGTCTGAACTTGCAGGAAGGGCTGGGGCTACAGCGCTCGGGTGACCCTGAGCGGGCCGCAGAGCATCTGCAACTTGCCCAACAGCAGGCGGCCAGCAGTGAGCTGGTTGCAGAAATCAAAAAGGCACTGAAGGACCTCGCCAAAGCACCGCTGACGCCGAGCGTGGTTGACAAGCCGAAAGCCGCGGGAGGAAGTTGTGCCAGTTGCGGGCCGACACCGACTAGGCAACCGCTGGACGAAGTCGACAGTGAACTGCCCGATTTCGCCTCACAGCTTGAACTGGTGCTGGCCTCCTATCCGCCTGAACTCGCTGAACGTTACATGGGCAAGAGCGTGCTCTTTCAGGAGGCGGTCATGCTTGGCCATGTTGAGGATGAGGCAGCAGCGCTGAAACTGTTGAAGAAGGTTCCTGCGGAAGAGAAGGATGACCTGTTCGATTTCGAGGTCGGCTCTCTGCTTGGCCGGACCGGAAAGGTTCAGGAGGCAATAAAGTACCTGAAAATAGCCCTGGAGAAGAACCCGGATCATCTGCTTGCGGCAGAAACCCTGATCATGCTCCAGATCTCACGTAAGCAGGGGAAGGAGGTCCTGGTGCGTCTTGAAGAGATGCTTGAAAAAGGGCAGGATCCTGCTTTCTGTCACGGCCAGCTGGCGAACGTCCGTTTGCAGGCCGGAGAGCGGGAAAAAGCTCTGGAGCATTCTAAGCAGGCTCTGGCAGCAGGAAGCCAAGACCCTCAGCTCATGCTGATTGCGGCCGGCCTGATGGAACAGGGGGGCGATATCAAGGGCGCGGAGAGCCTCTACAGTGCTCTGCCCATCGCCGGCTGTGGTGGCGGAGCCAACCTTCATCTGGCGGAATTCTGGCTGAGGCAGAAAAAAAACCTGGCCAAAACTCTGGACAGCTTCAACGCAGCCTGTCGCCAGGAGCCGGATAACCCCCGCTGGCAGCTGCGGGTCGCCCAGACCTATATCGCCAGGAAGTGGGACAAGCAGGGGCTGGATCTGCTCAGAAAAGTCGTCAATGATCCGAACCTTCCAGCCGAATTGAAGCAAGAGGGCAAAGCGCTGCTGGCCAGCAAAACGGGAGCATAGAGAAGTCAGTATGCCAAGCATAGAAGAGGTTAAAGACTACCTGGGAAACCACGATATCGTCGTCAGAGAGTATCAGCAGCCAACACCGACCTGTGAAACGGCAGCGGCAGCGGTCGGGTGTACGCCGGCCGAGATTGCTAAAACGCTGCTGTTCCTAGTGGGGGGCACTCCCATCGCCGTGGTCACCTGTGGTGATATGAAGGTGAAAAGTTCGCCGTTGAAGAAAGCCTCTGGACTCTCCGGCAAGGTGAAACTGCCCCAGGCCGAGGAAGTCCTGCAGCAGACCGGCTACTTCCCCGGAGGGGTCTGTCCGTTCTTGCTACCGCCAGAGCTGCCGGTGCTGCTCGATCGATCGATGCAGCGCTTTGATTGTGTTTATGCGGCTGCAGGCAACGATTATTCAGCCGTGCCGATTACGTTTGAACAACTGCAGAATCTGACCGGTGGAACCCCGGCCGAGGTCTGCGAATTGATGGAGGGCCAGCCATGCTAGCACTGCTAAGAGAGCGACGTTCGATCCGCAAGTTCCAGCAGCGGGCGGTTGAGCCTGAGAAGATTGAACTGCTGACCGAAGGGCTGCTAAGGGCACCGACCTCGCGCAACCTGCAGCCCTGTCAGTTTGTTGTGGTTGATAATCCACAATTGATCGCTGAGCTGTCTCGCAGCAAAGCACACGGGACCGGGTTCCTGCAGACCGCACCGCTGGCGGTGGTGATTGTTGCTGATCCTGCACGGAGCGATGTCTGGACCGAGGACAGTGCGATTGCGGCGATTATCCTGCAGCTGGTTGCCGAAGACCTCGGCTTGAAGAGTTGCTGGGGGCAGTTGCGTCTGCGACCTCACAACGAAGATCAGAGCGCATCGGATTACGTGAAACAGCTGCTCGATATCCCCGCCGGGTTAGAAGTGCCGATCGTCATCGGCATCGGCTATCCAGACGAAGAGAAGGCCGGGCACTCCAGGGAATCGTTGCCCTTTGAAAAGGTGCATCTCAACCGTTATTCACCCTGAATCTGCTGACCGCCAAGAGAGTCACTGAGAAGGTTCAGCGGCATCCGGGCCCCTTTTTTCATTGCGGCCGTCCGGGAGCATTCTGGTGGAGCTGATGTGCCGAAATCGATCGGGGGAAAGATTGTCGAGCAGGGTCTTCCGGAGGAAATAATGCCTGCCTGTTAAATTATGACTTGACTGGTCATAATTAACTGCTACAGTAAAGTCACATCTCGAAAAGCCAACCTTGGTTTGTTTCAGGGACGGAAAGCTACGGGTCTTACCTGGTTCATCTGCTGGATCGCCGAGCTGCCGAAAGGTGCCCCCCCTTGATTAATGTTTGCTTTTCGCGAGATGAGGTCTGTCATGAATTTCTCAATCAAATCGCTAGCCCATTCGCTGGATCATCTTGGACATCTTCATGGGGACGGTAAGTTCCTCTCGCCAGCAGACATAATCGAAAGTCTTCTACTCAAGGGACACCTCCGTCAAATTCTGCTTTCGGTCTGTGCCGCTTTTGGGGTCTACCTGCTGTTTACTCAGTTTGACACCGGATCCAGCGCCTTGACGGCACTGGCGGGTGTGTCAGCATTTCTTTATTTGGGGCTTCTGTTTGAGCACGCATCCCCGGTAAAAATGTTTCTGAACCTGCTTGCCACCCCCCTTATCTTCGGGTTTGCCTACGCCAGTCTCTCCGGTTCAGCAACCTATCTGGCGGCTGCATTTCTGCTGCATGCCCTGGCCGCATTGATCCAGATCACCGGTCGGGAAAAGCCGCGCAAGGCTCAACTTTACGGTTGGGCATGGTTTAACCTCTGTCTTGTTTTGCTGATCCAGATCTGATGGAGCAAAAGAATGCATGAGCTATAGGATGAGAAATGGTCAGCCCGATGCTTCGAGCTGACCATTTTTTCATCGTTGCTTTTTCAGAGACTCAAGCGGCGATAGGTTTCGCGGTAGCATTGCAGGTCCTGGTCGGAGAAGCAGGTGAAGATCACCTTTTCCAAGCTGGTGCCCTGTTCGAGAAAACGCAGAGTTTCGGTCAACGCGATATGACAGGCGCGTTCGATGGGAAAACGGTAGACTCCGGTGCTGATCGAGGGGAAGGCGATGGATGTCAGTCCGGCCTGATCGGCCAGCCTCAGACAGTTGCGGTAGCAGTTGCCCAGCAATCGGTCCTCGTCTCGCTTGCCTCCGTCCCAGACCGGGCCGACCGCGTGAATTACATGTCGCGCCGGCAGGTTGTAGCCTGACGTCATCTTTGCTTCGCCGGTCATGCAGCCATTCAGCCCCCGGCATTCTTCCAGCAGCTGTGGCCCTGCAGCCCGATGAATTGCCCCATCGACCCCACCACCTCCCATCAGTGACCGGTTGGCCGCATTGACGATGACGTCAACCGGCAGGGCGGTGATGTCGGCCTGGATGATTTCGATTGACGTCTTACTCATGACCAGCCTCCCAGATAAAATCATGCACAGATGGTCTCCATTATTATTATACTGAAATTCAGCGAGTTTAAAGTCGGTTAAGCTGTTTCACGACACGCCGCCAGGGATAAGAGAAACAGGATTTTCCATTCTATGGTGGGACGCGAACGGAAAGGGATATGGACTTTGCCCCACTGCACAACTGGAAGGTGACCCCAGCTGAAGCGGTTGAACTGCAAAAGCAACTGGCCGACCAGGTGATTCTACAGGATTGTCTTACCGGGCAACCTGCGCTGGTTGCCGGTGCCGATGTCTCCTATCGCTGGCACGGGGAGCAGTTTTATGCTGCGGTGGTTGTCCTGAGCCTGCCCGATCTGCAACCAGTGGCCGAGGCGACGGCCCGAGGACGCGTCACCTTCCCCTATGTGCCGGGACTGCTGTCGTTTCGGGAGCTGCCGGTTCTGCTGAAAGCGTTCGAGGAGCTGTCTGTTTCACCTGATCTGGTGCTGGTCGATGGTCAGGGAATCGCTCATCCGCGCCGCCTCGGATTGGCCAGCCACCTGGGTCTCTGGCTCGGCCTGCCGACGATCGGCTGCGCCAAGAGTCGACTCTGCGGCGAGCACGCCTCTGTCGGGCAGCGCCGGGGGCAGCAGGTGCCGCTGTATGACAAGCAGGAACAGGTGGGTGTGGTGCTGACCACCCGCGACCGGGTCAAGCCTCTCTATATCTCACCGGGGCACAAGATTGGTCTGCGTCGCGCGGTCGAGCAAGTGCTGATGTGCGGTGGCGGGTACCGTCTGCCCGAACCAACCCGCCAGGCCCACTTGCTCAGCAATCGCCTGCGTCAGGAGGTGGAGGAGGGGTGACATCGCTCAGATGCCGAGAGAATTTTTCCGGTTTTTTGGCCTGTTTGGCGGAATAAAAACTGCTGAGCTTCAGCATCTCCTGGTCCATGTCGGCGCCCGGCTGATAAGGGGTCAGGATTGTAAGTCTCCTGCGGGGATAATCGAAGCGCACCGGCAGAATCGGCATGCCGGTGGCGTGGGCGATCAGGTAGGCCCCAGTTTTCCAGCGGGTGACCCGGCTCCGGGTGCCTTCGGGGGCGATTCCGAAAAGGAATTGTTTTCGCGAGCGACACTGGTCGATCACCTGTTGAATCACTCCCTGAGGGTGACTGCGATCGACCGGAATGCCGCCGAGCCTGGTCAGCAACCAGGCCACCGGTCGGAAGCGAAACAGGGTGTGTTTGCCGAACCAGCTGGCATCAAGATCGAGAGCCAGGGCGGCCGCCATGCCGAAAAAGAAATCCCAGTTCGAGGTATGGGGTGCCACAACGACCACGCATTTGGCAAGTCGCGGCAATTCGCCCTCGACCCGCCACCCGGTGAGACGCAGCATCAGCTGGCCGAACCACTGGCCGGGGAGAAAATGTCGCCTAGGAAAAGAATCCGTCATGTCATCATTTTATCGTCTTTCAGTAGAATCGAACAGGGTGGGGCGGGAAATCGGTCTGAGCGTTCAGGGCTACCCCCCTAAATTGTCCTCGCAGGGTTGATTTTCATGCAGATCTGGGCGACAGTGAAGGGGGTAGATGGCCACCGGGGATGCCTGCACTCTCCCCGATCAAGCAGTGCACATATCTTTTTTGCAAGGAGACGGCATGTCTGCAGTTGCAGGTAGTAAGGTTAAAGTTCATTATACCGGGACCTTTGATGATGGTGAGGTGTTCGATTCCTCCCGCGAAAGGGAGCCGATGCAATTCGAGGTCGGAGCCCAGGAGGTGATCCCCGGTTTTGATCAGGCATTGGTCGGGATGCAGGTTGGCGATTCGAAACAGATCCGTATTCCCGAGGATGAGGCTTATGGCCCCTATAACCCGGAGATGGTTATGGAGGTTGCTCCCGATCAGTTTGAAGAGGGGATGAAAGTCGAGATCGGCCAGCAGTTCCAGGTGGAGATGGGTGAGCATCCGGTGGTTCTGACGGTCAAGGAAGTCCATGAGGAAAAGGTCGTGCTTGACGCCAATCATCCGATGGCGGGGAAGACCCTCAACTTTGATATCGAGCTGGTTGAGATCGTTTGATCTTTTTTGGAAGATTGATTAAAGCAACTCCCCCTGCCATGACTCATGGCAGGGGGAGTTGCTGTTTCGAGGGTGAAATCTGATCGCCAATCCTCCGTTGTTGCTTTCGCTGAAGATTCTCCCGTAGCTCGTATTGCTCATGACTGAAAAGCGCAAAATCATCCATGTCGACATGGACGCCTTCTACGCGGCAGTGGAGCAGCGGGATCGGCCGGAGCTGCGCGGCAGGCCGGTGATCGTCGGTGGCGACCCCGGCTCGCGCGGGGTGGTCGCCACCTGCTCCTACGAAGCGCGCCGTTTCGGTATCCATTCCGCCATGTCCTCGGCTCAGGCTTACCGGCGTTGCCCGCAGGCGGTCTTTGTCCGCCCCAGGTTTGAAGCGTACCGGGCGGTTTCCCTGCAGATCAGGACGCTGTTTCACGAGTATACCGACCTTGTTGAACCGCTCTCTCTCGACGAAGCCTACCTGGATGTCACAAGCAACAAGAAGGAGATGGCTTCCGCCACCTGGATCGCCCGGGAAATTTTGCAGGAGATCGGCAGGCGGACCCGCCTGACCGCTTCTGCAGGAGTGTCCTACAATAAATTTCTGGCCAAGATCGCCTCCGATGTCAACAAGCCGGCTGGACTGACGGTGATCACTCCGCAGCAGGCCGCCGATTTCATCGCCGAACTTCCGGTACGTCGCTTCCATGGCATCGGTCGGGTCACCGAGCAACGCCTGCTGGCGCGCGGGATCGAAACCGGCGCCGACCTTCGCCGCTGCTCACTTGATGAGTTGGAGCGCCTGTTTGGCAAATCGGGGAGCTATTTTTACGGTATCGCCCGGGGGATCGACAATCGTCCGGTCACCCCGAACCGGGTGCGTAAGTCAATCGGTAAGGAAGATACCCTGGCGGAAGACTGCGCAGACAGAGGGCAGATGCTGACCATTCTTGGGGATCTGGCGCAACGGGTTTCAGCGTTGGTCAAGGGCCGGCAGACCAGTGGGCTGACCCTGACGCTCAAGGTCAAATACAGTGATTTCCAAGCCGTCACCCGCAGTCACACCCAACTCGAACCGATCGAAGATGCCGATGTCATGTTGGCCCTGGCGGAACAGTTGTTGGCAAAAACTGAAGCCGGTGACCGGCCGGTGCGTTTGCTCGGCTTGACCGTGTCCAACCTGACCACCGAGATCCCGGTGGAAACTTCGCCGCAGCTCGATTTGCCCTTTCCCTGAACAAGTTGTCTCGGTCACGTTGACTGTTACAATTGAAGACATACGGACTGCTGCGTTCAAGCAAGGCAGGCCTGTCTTTCGGTTGTCATGAGGTCAAGGGAGGACTTATGCAAAGAGGGTGTCTTCTTGAATGTTGTGAGCTGGGGCGGAATCGCCGCCGCCTCTGCGGTTTTGCGGTCCTGATCGTTCTCCTGACCAGTTTTACCTGCTGCTTTTCCTCCCTGGCATTTGCCGCGACAGATGAAACGGCTTACCCCTCAGTGACTCTCTGGCCGCTGGCCTACCACCAGCAGGACGAACAGCGGGCACGGACCGACGTCCTCTACCCATTTTTCCATTATAAGCGGGAGGGAAGTCACAGCCGTTTCGCGATCCGACCCTTTTTGTACAACCTGGAAAAAGATCCGCAACGCGACTTCCGGCAGATGAATATCCTCTGGCCGCTGAGCCATTTCGAAGTGACGGGAGAACGGTTCAAGCGCTATGTCTTCCCCTTCTATTACCATGCCCGCGATGGCGACGGGTTCTCCTTTCATGTCTGGCCTTTTTACGGCCATAGCTTCTCGGCAGACGGTACGGAAACCTGGTCAACGATCTACCCGTTTTTCCAGTATCAGCGCAACGATATGAAAGGAAGCCGTCAGTTCGATTATTTATGGCCGCTGGGCCGATCGCAGACGAAGGCCGAAAGTTCCAGCAGTTACCTGTTCCCTCTCTGGTGGAGCAAGCGGGCGCCGGGGGTCCGGGGCAAGTTCATCCTGCCCTACTTCATGTACGAGACCGAGTCCACGCGCCAGGATGCCCTTCTTCCTGTCTGGTATCGGATGCGTGGCGGGGGTGAAAAGCTTGACTTTCTGCTCCTCTGGTACGCGCATGAAAAGGACGGTTATCGTTTCAGGACGCTGTTGCCGTTCTACTGGGACTACGCAACAGGCGAGAACCGAAGGCTGAGCCTTCTAGTCCCCTTTTATGGGCGTTGTCGCAATGAACAAAACGATTACCAGACACTCTTCCCTCTCTATTTTCGCCACACCAACCTGGCCCTGGAAAGCGAATTCCGCTATTACTTCCCCCTCTATGGCTATTATCGCAAGGGCGAGGAGATCCGCCATGCCTACTATCTTTTCCCGGTCTATGCCCATATCGAGGACGATACGATCGACCGGGAGGCCTGGTATTTCCTCTGGCCACTGGTTTACCGTGATCGCTGGCCGGAACAGAGTGAGACATGGGTGGTTCCACTCTATTGGTCAAAGGCGACTCCGGAGCGAAAATTTCGCGCCCTGTTGATTCCTCCCTACTACTCCCTTGAAGAACCGGATAAACGGGAAATCCACTTTTGGCCGTTTTACGGCCTGATGCAGGACCAGTCCTATACTGAAAGGTCCGTCGTCTGGCCCCTGTTCCGCTGGGGTAGGAATCCTGCTGGGGATCGCAGAGCCTGGCAATGTCTGCTCCTCTATCGGGGTGTTGAACCGGAGCGGGAGATGCTGGGCCTGTTCCCGCTCTGGCATTATGACCGCCAACAGGACCGGGTCCGCAATGTTTCGCTGCTGCACTGGCATGAAACGTCGGGCGAGGGCGATCAGTTTGCCCTCTTGCACCTGGCGAACCCGGACTGGAGCCTCTTTTCCGTCAAGCACGAGCAGGGTGTCAATCATCAGCATCTATTTCCTCTTTACAGCTATACCCAGCAACAGGACCCTGTCGGTAAAAAACTTTATGTGCTTGGCCCCGTCTATCAATACCGGACTGAGGGGGAGGATTTGGTCGAACACAAATTCCTCTGGAAAGTTCTCTACTATGAGAAGTCCCCTGAAAAGAAGGAGTCCGGCTTTCTGTGGCGATTCATTCGCAGTAGAAAGGATGCAGACGGCAGCCGGCTGTTTGAATTCAACCCGTTCTACTACAGTGAACAGCGGTCCGATGGTGACACCTTTATCTCCTGGCTGGGGGGGCTGTACTCGGTTCGCAGCGGTCCGGGTGAAAGAAAACATACCCTGTTCTGGATGCTCAACTGGTAAACTGGCATTATTGACCTGACGCCCCTGATCTTCTTGGAAAGAGCTATTCCAGATATGTCGAGCATGCCTTACATCGGGTTAATCAACAACACCGCGCTGCTACTGGTGATGGGGGCACTTTACGGTAGCCTGCGCAGCCGCAATGAAAATCTCGGCAGCAAGCTGCTCAGCGGACTTGTGCTGGGAATCATCGTTGTCGCCGTCATGCTGAACCCGTGGGAGCTGGCCCCCGGAATCTTTTTCGATACCCGGACCATCGTGCTGAGTGTCGGTGGCTTGTTCCTTGGGGTTATTCCGACGTTAGTCGCCATGAGCCTAGGTGCGCTTTACCGGATTTATGCCGGTGGCGTAGGAACCCTGACCGGGGTTCTCTGGATCGTTGTTGCCGGGCTGCTAGGGATCTGCTGGGGAAAGCTGCGGCGTCGACCCTCCTTTCATCTATCCGGTTGGGAATTTTATCTTTTCGGCGTGGTGGTGCAGTGCTGCATGCTGCTCCTGATGTTGACCATGCCGTCCCATCTGGTTGCTCAGACTCTGAAGCAGGTCAGCCTGCCGATCCTGTTGATTTTCCCGGTCGGCACCTTCATCCTGGCCAAGCTTCTTGCAGGGCAGGATCTCCAACTTCACAGCAATTCGGCCCTGGACAAAAGCGAACGCCAGTATCGTGAACTTGTCCATTATTCTCAGGCGATTATCCTGCGGCTCGATCTGCAAGGCCGATGCACCTTTTTCAACGAGTACGCAGAGACATTTTTCGGATTCGAAAAAGATCAGGTGCTTGGGAGACGTTTGACGGAAACAATCGTGCCGGCGACCGACTCAACAGGCAGAAATTTACACAAGTATTTTTCTGATTTCGTGAAAAATCCGCAAGCTTATCCGGTTCACGAAAATGAAAATATCTGCCGGGACGGTCGACGGGTACGGGTCCTCTGGAATAATGTCCCCGTATATGACGACACCGGGCAGATGGTTGCCATCCAGGGCATCGGTCATGACGTGACTGAGCAGAGACGGGCAGAAACCTCCCTGCGGGCAGCGGAAAAACAGTTCCATCAGCTGATCGAAGTGTCCCCGATTCCACTGGCCATACAGGAACAGGGCCATGTGGTGTATGTAAACCGAAAATTTGTCGAGATGTTCGGTTATACCCTGGAGGAAATTCCCACCCTTGACCATTGGTGGCTCCTGGCCTATCCGGATGAAGACTACCGTGAGAGCGTCAAACGGGCGTGGCAGGTGGCCGCCGAAGGGACCAGGGTGGGCCATGACGAGTTCGAACCACAGGAATTCAGGGTTAGCTGCAAGGATGGATCGGTCCGGGACATCCTGTTCATGGTCTCCACGATCGGTGGCCAGAATCTTGTTGTGTTCAACGATATGACCCGCGAGAGAACCGTCGATCGCATGAAGAGTGAGTTCATTGCGATTGCCGCCCATGAGCTGAACACCCCGCTGACGACGATTGCCGGATTTACCGAAATCCTT
>PKUD01000081.1 GCA_002869695.1 Desulfuromonas sp.
CGGGAGCAGGGGGTCGCTGGTTCGAATCCAGTCATCCCGACCATTCCCTAGATGAGATATATAATAGGAAGGCCCCACTCAGTGACTTTGAGGTGGGGCTTTCCTGTTTCTGCTCTCCGGTTCATGTCCGGGGCGTACGATCTTCAAATTGGCAATCTGAGTGCTTCAGGAATGTAGTGTTGGTGTGCTCCGGTCCGGGGGAATGCCTCCGGTTCGTGTCTGGGGCGTTTCAAAAAAACGGCCCCCGAGGTAATTCTTCAAGGGGGTATGTTAATCTGTTGACTACAAAACGAAGGCCTTATGCATAGACAGAAGGCAAGCGAGCTTGACATCTATGTCCTAATGTTGTACCTTTGTACCAACAATGTAATTACTGCCTCAGGAGTTTTCTCATGATAAAAACACTAAAAAAACACGGAAACAGCCTCGCGCTGGTAATTGAAAGGCCGGTACTTGAGCTTCTTGGGGCTGACGCTGAAACACAGTTCAACATCACGACCGACGGCCAGGTTCTTGTTCTTTCCCCGATCAAGGACGTGATCCGCGAGGACGCGTTTCAATCGGCACTGTCCAAAGTTAACTCCCAGTACCCAAAAGCCTTGAAAAAGCTGTCGGAATAGCGCGTGGAGCCCAAGTTTCTCAGCTTCACCGAAATTCTGGAGATTCATCAGGACCAGATTCTCCGCTACGGTGGCGATTCCGGCGTTCGGGATATCGAACTACTCAAATCTGCTATAGGAATGCCTTCGGCCACCTATGGCGGGCAATTCCTGCACACCGATATTTATGAAATGGCGGCTGCATACCTTTTTCACTTGGTACAGAACCACCCTTTTGTGGATGGGAATAAGCGTGTCGGTGCAGTTTCGGCCTTGGTGTTCCTTATTCTCAACGGTTATGTCTTTGAGGCTCCAGAGGATAAGTTTGCCGAAATAGTGTTGAGTGTTGCCAGGGGTGAATTGGATAAAGCCGAGGTTGCGGTGTTTATCCATCGCTGGGCGGAAAAGATTTCAGACTAACGCACATTTCCCGCAAGTATTCCCAAGAACAGGCACTTAAAATCTTCGCCACGTCTAAAGTCGGGAGCATCCCGCGCTAGATCGTGAATAAACATTCCTGCCGTTGGGGAGATTAGCCCAGCAAGATTTCCTGCTCAGAGAAAAGGCCTCAAACTCGATTGAGATTGAGGCCTTAAAGCATTCTGCGGTCAAAAACCAACAGATTAACGTACCCCCTTGGTAGTTCTTTCAAGGGCGGTGACTATCTAGAACTTCTGTCTTTCTTCGTCCACAACACGGTGAACGTCAGGGAGGCATCATCTCCCTTCTGGGTGCATGACATCACATCGACAAGCACCCTTCTCCTTTTCAGACACTATCCTCTCAAGAATGGATGACAGTCCGTTGTGTTGGCGAACGTCTTGGCGGATGTCTTCTTCAGTGAAGTTGCAGCAATAGCAAATCGTCTTCATGACCAATATTTGTAACACGACTTAGAATACATACCAAGCTGTGCACCAATCCGGGAATGCGACTCCGGGGGCGGGTCTGGGACGTTCTCTGGCGGGGAGGAAGCGTCATCGCTTCGCATGATCTTTTTGGCGTAATACCCAATTAAAGTGTTGTATTTTCTTTCAACAACCACTAGATTAAAGGACACTCATGTCGATGGCTGTCAATGATTATTTAATAAAATCAAAGGAGATAGAATGAAGAAATGCACTTTTGGATTCCTACTTTTTTTATTTCATATCTCGCTAATCGCAGGCTGTGCACCAGAAACTAGCAGCAAAAAAGGATTGAGCTTTGATGATCCGATCAATATTGCAGAATCCAAGATCTATACAGGCACCCTCACAGGGTATGAAGGTCGATACTTTAGTACGAATCTTGAGGCAGGAGATCCGATCACTATTGACTTTATAGCCAACCCATTAAGGAATACAGACCATGGGGATATAAAAGTTTATAATTCTCAGGGTGATCTACTTTACGACTTTGGAGACTCCACAGGGAAATATAGTTTTTTTGCCACAAAGTCTGACACGTACGTTATCGGCCTTATCCCCCCAGGTTGGAACGGCGGACATTATGATTATGACCCTGGTGGCTTTGAATACGAGGTATCATTTATCGATATCGCAACTTATTATATTGGCGCAGATATTTATGTTCTCGAAGAAACCTCTGATGGACAATTTATTAAACCATTCACGAACACCCTTGTAGACTGTGGAAGCCATAGTGGGTATACCATGTCCAATGGAGGCGCTTACCTCAATTACTATAGTCACTTTCCGCAGCAAGACCTATCATGCACAGTAAGGCCTGCAGGAAAAACAGCACAGACCAAGACAATCACCTTCGCTGAAAACAACTCTAATAACAGTTTTATATATATAGGTGTACTTCCGACAAACCCTCCACCTGTCCCGCCTGAAGTGCCAGCTCCTCCACCAGACGAAGTGGGGGCATCTGGTGATATTTCATTTACCCTTTCCTGGTATCATCAAGGGTCATCAGATCCGGAAGGCCCCGATATCGATATTTGGGTTATCGATCCCCTTGAACAAAAGCTAAGCTCATCTCGGGCAGGATTCGGCATGGGGCCAACACCCGAAGGTGGGGAGATCGATTTTGACGACAGAGGAGCCTCCGGTGATGGTGATGGAGGAGGACCTGAAAGGGTTTACTGGCCGCTAGGTGCATCCCTGCCAGGTGAGTATTCATTCGGTGTTCGATACTATAGTGGCGATGGGACAGCTAATTACGCATTGCGTGTCTACAAAGGTGAGACGTTGCTTATGACAAAAACAGGTAGTCTCGCCAGTGTGGGAGGTGAAATTTTTGTCGGAACGGTAGAAAATTAATAAATCCAGTCATCCCGACCATTCCCAAGATGAGACATATAACAGGAAGGCCCCACTCAGTGACTTTGAGGTGGGGCCTTCCTGTTTCTGCTCTCCGGTTCATGTCCGGTCCGGACGAACTTCAAATTGGTATTTTCGGGAGACGTCCTTTGTTGTCTTTGCTTGATCCGGTCCGGGGAAATGATTCCGGGGCTATTCTGGGACTGGCTGGCGTAAGGAAGTTCAATAACCTACTGAAATAAAGAAGATAATTAGAATTTCAACACGATTATTTGATTGACTTTCCCCTCCCTAGCTGCGATTAAGTCTTACATAATAAGCAAAGCGATATTGATCGCAAAACCAACCATCTGGAGCCTTCCGATGAAGATTTCTTCTGCATTGTCATTTGCGTTGGCTTCTGTTCTTGCTGTGGGTTGTGTCAATGCCCAGAACGCTTCGAAAGAGCTACCCCTTAACCGTGCGACAATCGTTGCGGGAAGTGACGAACCAATAGTCAGAATTGAAGGCTTGCCCAGCAAGGCCAGTGGAGCAGCGATTGGCAGCGCTTTAGGTGCTGGGGCCGGTGCAGGTGTTGGTATAATCAGTTGCATTGGGGCAGGATTTCTTTTTCCAGCGTGTATTGGGATTGTTGTCCCTACGACAATGGCGGCCTTTGCAGTCGGCGGCGGTGTGTACGGAGCCGTCGCTACTCAAAGTACCGATGACGTGGAAGCAAGGCGAAAGATGCTTACGGACGTGCTAGGTAAATTTGATAGCAGCCAACGCCTTGCTGCTCTGGTACAGCAGAAAACCATTGAGTCTTTGTCTGGCGAACGGATTAACGAAGAGAAAGTTCCGAACTCGGCAGAGTCCGGATGGACGGTTCAAATAGTGATGAGCGAACTTGCTACCATAGGTACGGGTACTGATTCACCGTACGCGCTCAAGGCTTCGGCACGTGTCGAAGTCTCCTCCTCTGCACATGGTAAGCCTTTACTCGTCAAAGACTTCCGGGCACGGAGTCTGTCGAAGTTGTCCACCGCAGAATGGCGAGCCAATAGCGATGAACAGGTCGAAACTGCTTTAGAATACTTATTGTCAGAACTTGCAAACGACATATTTAATGATTTGATGTCGGTCGAACAACACAGGAAAGGGGTCACGTATTATTCCAAACCGTTAAAGGACTCAGATGTCTTTGACTCAAAAGGAGACAATAGCCATAACGACATAACGTCCAGCTTATTTGATGACAAAACAGGAATTGATTGGAGAATTATTGCTTCAGGTCCTGTTGATTTAGGCACGGCTCAAATAATGTGTGGTTCCCTGACAACGGATGATTCCAAAAAATACAGGGTTCCATCTCTCCAGGAATTTGAACAATTATGGAAAGAATATAGAGACGATGGCCGCACGAAAATTTTCAACCAGAAAGAATACATCACAAGTGACAAGGACTCGTTAACCCGATTTGGCTATGGCAAAACATTTTCTTTTCAGGATGGA
>PKUD01000056.1 GCA_002869695.1 Desulfuromonas sp.
CAAAAGGGATTCGGTCGACACGGATAAGGCGGCAGCAAATGCGCTACAATTGTTGAAAAAATATAGTGTCACCGACTTCTGTTGGAATTTGCCCTCCACGTGCTTCCGGGGTTATTCTTGATACAGTGCGATTTGACCTGAACATCAATTCTGCCATCGGTTTCTAACGCCCGACAGGAACTCCGGCAAAACATCTGACGAGATATCAACCTATGGATTCGTTCTTGTGGGACACACATTTTGAAACCGGCCTGTCCACAGTCGATGATCAACATCGCCAACTGGTCGACATCATTAACCAATTTGGCCGCCTGTCTGCAGAGAACGAACTAATTTTTGAGGATATTCAAGAGATCCTAGCCAGGCTTGCCGACTACGCACAGTACCATTTCCAGGAAGAGGAAAAGCTGATGGCCCACGTTGGCGTGGACCAGCGCTTCCAGGAGAGCCACGTCAGAGCACATCAGGCCTTTCTTCAGGAGGTCACAACCATCCATAGCGAGATTACCCCGGAGAATCCCGGGGCCGCCAGACACCTCCTGGAGTTTCTCACCCATTGGCTGGCCTATCACATCCTCGGCACCGATCAAAAGATGGCCCGGCAGATCGCAGCTATTCAGACGGGGAAAAATCCGGAGGCAGCCTACGAAGCGGCGGATATGCAGGAAGACAGCGCGACAAAAGCATTACTGGTCGCGCTCAACAACCTGTTCCAGATGGTTTCATCACGAAATAACGAACTGGTCCAGCTCAACCTGTCCCTGGAAGCCAAGGTCGCCAGACGCACTGAAGCGCTTTCACATGCCAACCGCCACCTTGAGGAGCTCGCCTTAACCGATGTTCTGACAGGGATTCCGAACCGGCGTCATGCAATGCGCAGTCTGGCAAGCAGATGGGAAGAGTCGGTAAGAAACAAGACCCCTCTGGTCTGCACGATGGTTGATGCCGATCAATTCAAAGCGATAAACGACACCTACGGACATGATGCCGGAGATGCCGTGCTTATTGAACTCTCAAAAACCCTCCAGCTCGCCTTCCGCAGCTATGACATCGTCTGTCGCCTGGGGGGTGATGAGTTTTTGATTATCTGCCCCAACACCGACCAGGACAGTGGAGTCCGGATTGCCGAACGGACCCGCCAGATGGTATCGAAGCTGCGGGTTCCCACCGGCGAAGGATTCTGGAACGGCAGCATCAGCGTTGGTGTGGCGGCGAAAAGCGCCGAAATGAATCATTACGAAGATCTGATCAAGCGCGCCGACACAGCCGTCTATGCCGCCAAACAGGCAGGCCGCAATTGCGTCAGGACCATCGGCTGACCGGGGAGAGAACCATGCATGTCTCACAGCTCAAGCCGCTACGCGATGCCGATGTTCGACACTTCATCTACACCCGTTTTGCGGTCAGCGCCCGCCCGCCAGGCAGCGGCGAAATCGCTGAACACTTCTCCGGCAGCATCGCCCAAATCGAAAAATCCCTGACCCGTCTGGCCGATGCCCATCAGATTGTGCTCGCCCCCGGCTCCCATGCGATCTGGATGGCCCATCCCTTCTCCGCCATCCCGACCAACTACATCACCGAAGTCGGTGGTAAAAAGTACTGGGGAAACTGAATCTGGGATCTCTTCGGCATCTCGGCGATAATGCAGCAAGAGGCCAGAGGGCATGCCCCGTGCGGGTGTGGCGAGTGCGATGCAAAACTGGACCTGACCTTTCGGCCCAATCAGCCGCCCCAGTCTGACTGGCTGGTACACTTCGTGGTCCCGGCCAAGTATTTCTGGGACGACATCGGCTACACCTGAGCGACCATCCTCCCCTTCAGTTCGAAGGCCCATCTCGAAAACTGGCTGACCAGGCGAAATCTCTCCCCCGGCTACGACATGCCTATCCAAACCTGCTGGGAGCTCGCCCAAAAATGGTATGCCGACCGCCTTGAGCGGGACTGGCAACGTCCGGATGCGGGAAAAATCCGCAAAATTTTTGTTAGTCTTGGACTGGAAGACCAATTCTGGAATCTTTTCTGAGCGGTTACAGTTGACACACCCTAGAAGCAAAGGTTACGGGAGAAAAACATGGGCCATCATCTTGGCAGCAAGAGCAGTATTGTTCCGCTGATCGACCGGCTGAACAAGTACCCGATCGGCCTGGTGGACAACGAAAAGCTGCGGCAGATTCTGGCGATCCTCTTTACCGAGGAGGAAGCCTATATCGCCTCGCGCTTCCCGCTGGAAGAAGCGACCCTGGCGGAACTCGCCAGGGTCACCGAAGTGGACGAGACGCGCCTGGAGCCAATTCTCAATGTCATGGCCGACAAGGGGCTGGTCATGGACCTGCCCTACGGCAAACAGACCTACTACCTGCTGATGCCGGGTCTGATCGGTTTTTTCGAGTTCACCTTCATGAAACAGCGCGCCGATCTTCCGGTGGCGGAACTGGCCCGGCTGATGCACGAGTACCTGCACGACGATCCGCAGACCGGCCAGGCGAAAGAGTTCTTCGGCAGCAAAACCCAGTTGACCCGCGCCATCCCCTACGATGAACATATCCCGGTGAGTTCTACCGTAACGACCCATGAAAGCGCCCGCGAGATCATCAAGAACGCGACGTTCGGTGCAGTGGGCATGTGCTACTGCAGGCATAAGAAAGAGCATCTCGGCGAAACCTGTAAAAAAGGTGCACCGCTGGAAAATATCTGTATATCCCTCGGCACCGGGGCCAGGTTTCTGGCCAGGCGCGGTTTTGCCGAGCAGAAAAGTACCGAGGAACTGCTGGCGATCATCGATCGGGCCCACGAACTCAACCTGACTCATATCACCGATAACATCCGCCACCAGCCTTCTTTCATCTGCAACTGCTGCTCCTGCTGCTGTGAACTGCTGGCCGGCATCCACGAGGGTTACAGTGAAGGCGTCGCCAAGGCAAATTTTATCGTGCATGTCGATGCAGAGTCCTGTACCGATTGTGGTCTCTGCACCCAGGCCTGCAATGCCAAAGCTCTTGAACTCCGTGAAGCGAATAAAAAGAAACTGAAGGTCCTGGAAAAGGTCTGTCTCGGCTGCGGGGCCTGTATCAGCAGTTGTCCCAGTAGTGCCCTGTCGCTGGTTCCGATGCAGCGACCCGACCCGCCGCACAAGAAGAAGGATCTGTTTTTCAGCATTCTGAAAGAGAAGAAGCGGCTCAAGCCATTTGTGGTCGGACGGGTGAAGAAGACCTTGCGCAAACCGTTTGCCAAAAGCTGATCGAGCAAATTGTTGTTGCCAGATCATTTTCTTGTGGATACTTTTCCGGACGCTTATGTTTTCTCACACTCGCCGGGGATCATTGACTCTATTGGACGCGTCTGAACCAACCTCGACAGAAACGGACACACCATGGCAGTAACCACCGATACAGCGCTCAGGTTTCACCCCCTGCGCGAAACGCTCTACAACGAACTTCACGCCCGCCCCTTCTTTGCCGTGGCCACGCCGCAGCAGTATTCCTACCTGGCAATCAGCGCACACTCACAGGAACAGGACCAGGCATTCGAACTGCTCTGCCAGCTTTGCCAACAGCACGACGTGGAGGAGCCGGTCCCCAAGAGCACCTGCTTTCGCAAGAGCTTCGGCACCTTCACCCTCAAATGGGAACGACATGCCGAGTTCTATACAATCAGCGTGATTAATCCCGAACCACCCTCCGACAACCCCTTCGCCGAACCGGCCATCAAGCTGTTGCCCGACGAATGGCTCGCCCAGTTACCCGGAGAGGTGGTGGCCGCCTTCCACCTGGTGCTGGTTGGCGCCGACTATCCCACTGCAGAGGAAGACCTGATCCGCTATTTCGAGGGGTATCGCATCTCGATCAGCAAGACCAGACAGGACAAGGCCACCCTCTACAACGCCTTCCGGTTGCACAGCGACGGCTTCGGCCGTCTGCTGATCCACAACCAGGGAATGTCCGCCGCCCAGACCGGACGCCTGATCCGCCGTCTGATCGAGGTCGAAACCTACCGGCTGTTTGCCCTGATGCCCCTGCCGCTCGCAAAGCAGCTGATGCCGCAGCTGGCGGAGATGGATCGCGCCCTGGCGAACTATCTGACCGAGCTGTCGAAGTTGGCGGCCGATGAGGATGAGCGGGGGCTGCTACAGGAGCTTTCCAATATAGAAGCGCGCCTTGAGACCTGGCGCACCCAAACCAACCGGCGCTTCTCTGCCGCCAAGGCCTATCACGAGATGCTCCTGGACCGGCTGGAACGGATCGGCGAAGTGAAGATCGAAGGTTATACCACCCTCGGCGAGTTCATGCGCCGCCGTCTCGACCCGGCGCTGCGCACCTGCGCCTCGGTGCATACCTGGATGGACGACCTGTCGCAGCGCATCAAGCGCGCCAGCGATCTGCTGCGCACCCGCGCCAACCTGACCCTGCAGGAACAGAACCGCAGCCTGCTGGGGGCCATGAACCGCCGCAGCCGGCTGCAGTTCCGCCTGCAGGAAACGGTGGAAGGTCTATCGGTGGTGGCGATCAGCTATTACCTGGTGGGCCTGCTCGGCTATCTGCTCACCGGTTTTCCGCTCGACGAGTGGGGGATGAGCAAACAGGTGCTGGTCGCTGCCTCCGTGCCCCTGGTCTTGGCTTACGTGCTCTGGCTGACGCGCCGCATCAAGCAGCGGCTGATCAAGGCTCCGATCGACGAGGAAAGCTAGCACAGATCAATAAAAGGGGGCACGAGCCATTCCATAAGAAGTGCTTTTTTTTCTGAATATCTGCTATGATAATAGCCGGTTAACACATTTAACTCGTAAAGGGGATCCAACCATGTTCGAACAGCAAAATGCTTACTCCTCACTGCCGACCGCCACGGTCGCCAGCGGCTTCTTTTCCAAGGTTTACGGCTGGATGACCGCCGGGCTGGCGCTCACCGCCCTGGTCTCAATGTTCACCCTCTCCAGCGAGGCGATGCTGCAGTTGATCTTCGGCAACAAGCTGGTCTTCTACGGCCTGATCTTCGGCGAACTTGGCCTGGTCATCGCGCTCTCCGCCGCCATCAACCGTATCAGTGCGGCCACCGCGACGCTGATGTTTCTCGGCTACTCGGCTCTGAACGGGGTCACCTTCGCGGCGATCTTCCTGGTCTACACGCAAAGCTCCATCGCCAGCACCTTTTTCGTCGCCTCGGGCACCTTCGCCGCCATGAGTCTCTACGGCTACGTTACCAAGCGCGACCTGACCGGCTGGGGCATCTTTTTATTCATGGGCCTGATCGGCATCATTATCGCCTCGGTGGTCAACATCTTCCTGCAGAGCGAGATGATCTACTGGATCACCAGCTACATCGGCGTGTTCGTCTTCGTCGGGCTCACCGCATACGACACGCAGAAGATCAAGATGATCGGCCAGGCGGGTTTTGCCGATGCTGAACAACAGAAGAAAGCGGCAATCCTCGGCGCCCTGCGTCTCTACCTCGACTTTATCAACCTGTTTCTTATGCTGCTGCGGGTGATGGGGACCCGGCGCTGAAACCACCCCCGCCCTATGAATCGACCAAGAGGTCTGATCGTCGCGATCAGACCTCTTTCTTTTGCACATCACCACCCTGTGTCTTTTCACGCGCAACGCGGATGGGTTAGAATAACGGCATCACTCACGGGTTTAAACACTGGCCCCTGCGGGGGGAATTATGAAGATCTTGCTGACGATCATGGTCCTTGTGCTGACGGGCTTGGCGCTGGCCAACTGTACCTCCAACAACGACTGGCGCACCGCCAGCCGCGAGCCGGCGGGGATCGCACCCGATCCCGCCACAACGCGTGAACCGGTCCTGCACGTCTACGGCGCAGACGCCTGGAGCTGGCGGGGCTGGTTTGCCATTCACACCTGGATCGCGGCCAAGCGGTCCGGCGAAGACTCCTACACCGTCTACGATGTTGTCGGCTGGCGCGGTTACCGGGGCCAGCCGGTGCTGAGAATCTCGCACGACGTTCCAGACCGCTACTGGTTCGGGGAACGACCCAGACTGCTCAAAGAGCACAAGGGCGCGGGGGTTGATGCCCTGATTGATGCCGTTGACGAGGCGGCTCAGACCTACCCCTGGAAAACCACCTATAAGGCGTTTCCTGGGCCCAACAGCAATACCTTCACCGCCTGGGTCGCTAAGCAGGTCCCAGAGCTGGAACTGGAACTGCCCTTTACTGCCATCGGCAGCGGCTACGTGGACTAGTCATTTCCGCGCGGAGATAATCGTTGATTAATGTGCCTTGCAAAAATAAGATATTCACATCACGGGGATTGAACCAGTGATGCCGGCCGACAACCTAAAGAGAAGAGGAACGAACTCAGCCGGTTGCTCCCTCATGGCATCTTAGTCTGAACAGCGTTCCCCAGCTATCGCAGTCATTGCTCTGTGCTTCATCGCCAAGCATGCCGGTGCGGAAACACCGAAAGAGGTCGGGGCAAAGGTTCCCTTCGGGACCGATGACCACAACTGTTGCAAAACAACCGAGGAGGGTTCCATATGCTCTACGTTATTCACTGCTTTGACAAAAAAGACTCCCTGCAAATCCGCATGGACAATCGCCCGGCCCATGTCGCGTATCTGAAAAGTTTTGGCGACAAACTATATGCCGCGGGCCCGACGCTTGACCCTGCTGAAAACATGAACGGTTCGGTGGTCATTCTCGATCTTGAGAACTTGACGGAAGCGGAGGCTTTTGCAGGCAACGACCCTTACGCCAAGGCTGGCCTCTTCGAGAGGGTCAGTATTCAGCCATGGAAGAAAGTCCTGCCATAGACCACTATGGACTCCCTTGAAACGACAAAGCGCGCCCTGTCCGCCAACGGCTTCGACGTCTATGCCGCCGCCGACCCGCAGCAGGCACGACAGATCTTTCACGAGCAGATTCTGCCGCAACTGGAGGTCACTTCCGTCTCCTGGGGAGATTCGATGACCATGCGTGAAACCGGCGTATTGAACGATCTTTTGCAGGACGAACGCTTCGAGGTGATTGAAACGTTTGATAAAACCATTCCACGCGGTGCGGTCATTGAGCGGCGCCGGCAGGCCCTACTGGCTGACCTGTTTCTGAGCGGCTCCAACGCTGTCACCGCCTGTGGGAAATTGGTCAACCTGGACATGATCGGCAATCGAACCTCAGCAATCGCGTTCGGCCCGAAAAAGGTGGTCATTTTTGCCGGGCGCAACAAACTGACGGCTGATCTGGCGACCGCCATGGCCAGGGTGCGCAATGTTGCGGCACCCCTAAACGCGAAACGCCACGACTTTCCGACTCCCTGTGCAAAAACGGGTCTCTGTCATGACTGCAGTTCGCCGAAACGGATCTGCAATACCTGGACGATCGTCGACAAGTGCTATCCGCCGGGACGGATCAAAGTGGTCCTAATTGATCAGGAGTGGGGATTATGAGCCTGCAAATCTTTTCCTTCTGCACCGGCTGCGGAAACTGTATCTCAGCCTGCCCGGAAAAAGCATTGAACCTGGAGACCGAGTTCTCTCATGGATGGGGATCAAAAAAAGCGGTCCTCGATGAGGAACGATGTAAAGACTGTGGCACTTGCTCCCCGGCCTGCCCACACGAGGCCATCGGCTGATAATAGTGGCTGCCGGGATGCCCCCTCGCCCTGGGACAGAAAAAGAAAAAGGGAGGCCCATAATGAACCTCCCCTTTTACCGACACAGGCGAATGATCCTGCCTCTGCTTCAGACCTCATCCGGCAACCGGACCTGCCCTATTTCTTCTTCAGCGGGTGGAAAATCAGCGATGCCGAGTTAATGCAGTGCCGTTGGCCGGTCGGCGGGGGACCATCGTCGAATACGTGCCCGAGATGCGACTCGCAACGGCTGCAGATCAGCTCATTACGGACCATGAAGAAGCTGCGGTCGGTGCGGGTGGCGACGTTTTCCGGCGCGACCGGTTGATAGTAGCTGGGCCAGCCACTGCCAGATTCGTATTTATGATCGGAGTGATAAAGATCCTGCCCGCAGGCGGCGCAACGATAGACGCCATGCTCCTTATGCTTGGCGTACCTGCCGGAGAAAGCAGGCTCGGTTCCCTGCTTGCGCAGGATTTTGTAGGCCATCGGCTCATACTCAGGCTGTGCAAGCTGCTGTTTCCACTCCTCTTCGCTCTTGGCCACCCTGTCAGTCATGACGTAGTCACCCTTTTCCACCGAGTAGACCTTGATCTGCTTCATCTCATCCGTCATCATCTCATCCTTGGCAAAGCCGCTGGTCACCAGCATGAACAGTCCGGCCACTGCCAGCAAAAGTGTGAAAATAGTCCAAGCTCTCATCTTACTTCTCCTTCACCTTTTTCGCTTCGAAGGTAAATCGATAGGTATCGGCCTTCTTCAGCCAACCCTCCATATCCCCCATTGTAACCTGCTGCGGATTATAAATCACCCTGTTGACCTCGTATCGTCCCTGCCAGCCGTTGCTGACCGACTGAACACCCGGCCGCCCCTCCAGGGCCGCTCTGCCGACGTCGTATCAGTAGACGGCAAACGTAGCCTTGGCCGTTACGGGTGCCGTGTTCTTGGCCAGGACAACCGGACTGAAAGCAATCAGCAAAACAGTCAGTAATACAAATATTTGTTTCATGGCGGCCTCCTCGGTGGATTAATGGCCAAATAATAGCAAAGCCGTATCAAGAGAAGGTCAAGACAAGATAAAGATCAGGTAAAGATTATCGGCAACAGAAAGTTCCCAGCGGCGAGAGAGAGGTTTCATTTGCTTGTCGCAACAAGCAAACCTGCTAGAATTACAACGTTAACTGATTTTATACGGACAGCTAGCGGGGACTCATGAAACCAGTCAACTGGTTTGAACGGATCAACTGCGCGATCGACGGCATCCTCTGGGCGGTTAAAACCCAGCGGCACCTGCGCTATCATTTTCTGGCGGCCCTGCTGGTTCTCTTCTGCGCTTTTATTTTCAAAGTCTCGACGCTCGAGTTCTTTCTGCTGGTCCTTGCCGCCCTGCTGGTTATTTTCGCCGAACTGATCAATACCGCCATTGAAACCCTGGTCGACCTGGTCACGCAGGAGTATAACGAGCTGGCCAAGCGCGCCAAAGATATCGCCGCCGGTGCCGTGCTGGTCACCAGCGTCGGCGCAATCATTTTTGGTTACCTGGTGTTGTCCAGGCACTTCTTCCACATGCTCGACGGCGAACCGTCCTTGCAGGCGGAACCTTTACATAATCTGCCCCTGGGTGCGTTGCTGCTGGTGATCATCCTGATCATTCTTCTTAAGGCATTATCCGGCAAGGGCACGCCGCTACAGGGGGGCATGCCGAGCGGACACGCGGCTGTCAGCTTCTCCGTGGCCACATCGGTGATCCTCTCCGGAGCCGGCCTGGTGACCAGTCTGCTGGTGCTGGGACTGGCGCTGATGGTCAGCCACAGCCGTCTGCTGCTTAAAATACACAATTTCCGTGAAGTCCTGCTGGGTGCGGTGCTGGGCAGCGGAGTGACCCTGCTGCTCTACCAGCTGCTGAAATGATGATTGATCATTTGAGTGAGGGGAACCGTAGCCAGATGCGGGTCAATCCGTCGCTGCTTTCCGCACCGACCTGACCGCCGTGTGCTTCAACCAGCTCCCTGACGATGGAGAGACCGATGCCGGCGCCACCATGCTCGCGCGAGCGGGAACGGTCGGCGCGGAAGAATCGCTCAAAGATAAAAGGCAGGTCGCCTGCTGCGATCCCTTCACCGCTGTTACTCACTGACAGTTCAACCCCGTTAGCCAGCTGCCCCCCCCGGATGGTCACCGCGCCCCCCTGCGGGGTATAGCGCAGGGCGTTTTCCAGCAGGTTGCGCAACGCCTGGAGCAACTTGTCGAGATCGGCATGAACGGACAGATCCGGCGGATCGATCGCCACCTGGACACGGATCTCTTTAGTCTGCAGCCGCAGCTCGAACAGGCTGAGCAGTTGCTCAACCAGGGTTGAGACCGAGAGGTCCCGACGTTTCAGGAAAGCCTTGGCCGATTCGGCCTTGGTCAACTGCTGCAGGTCATCGACCAGATGCACCAGGCGCAGAATTTCACTCTCCAGCATCCGAAAGGTTTTCTGCGAGGGGGGCACCACCGCATCACTGAGACCTTCCAGGTAGCCGCGCAGGTTGGTCAACGGAGTGCGCAGTTCGTGGGCCACGTCAGTGACCATGTTCTTGCGCAGCTGTTCCAGCCGTTCCAGCCCGTCGGCCATCCGGTTAAAGGCATCCCCGAGCTGACCTACCTCGTCCCTGGTAACAACTTCGACCCGACTGGAAAAATGACCGGCGGCCAGCTCGCGGGAGATCCGGGTCATCTGCGTAAGTGGCCGCAGCACCCGCTTAGTCATCAGATAGCTGAGCAGCAGGGCCAGCGCCAGCGCTGCCAATGCCGCCCAGAGCAGGTACCGGTGCACCGCCTCGATAAACATCTGGTGGCTGTCGTGCGGCGCGATCTCGTAGTTCTCCATCAGCCGCATGAAATAAACCGCAGCCAGGTTGTCGATCGCCAGCCAGACCACCAGGATGGTCACACCGATCACCGGCACGATGTTGAGCAGCAGTTTCCACAACAGTCTGTTTTTCATAGACGATCCAAAGTCAAAATCTGTCTCACGCCTGTTCGCTCTGCTCACTCAAGTCGCAAAGGCACTAAGAGAATCTAAACCCCGTGTGATGGGTGAAAACAAAAAATCTTTTTTGTCTTTCTTTGCGTCTTCGCGGTTTTGCGTGAGGAGGATTTGATCTTAATCCATTTCCGCAAACCGGTAACCAAACCCGCGCACCGTCTCGATATAAACCGGCCTGGCTGGATCGGGCTCGATCTTCTGTCGCAGTTTGTTGACGTGGACATCGATAACCCGGTCAACCACCGCTTCTTCATGCAGATAGAAATGGCGCAGCAGTTCACTGCGGCTGAAGACCCGGCCGGGCGAGGCCATCAGGGTGTAGAGCAGCTTGAATTCGGAACCGGTCAAGCTGATCACCTGACCATCACGACTGACCTTATGTTTTTCCGGATCGAGTTGAAGACCACTATGCTCGAGCAATGCCTTGGCCGGAGAGGCTGCCGGCCGCGCCCGGCGCAGGATCGCCTTGACCCTTTCCACGAGTTCGCGTGGACTGAATGGCTTCACCACATAGTCGTCGGCACCGAGACTGAAGCCGAGGACCCGGTCGATCTCCTCCTCGCGGGCGGTGAGCATCAGGATCGGCACCTCGGACTCACTGCGCAGAGAACGGCAGATTTCCAGACCGTCGACCTCGGGCAACATAACATCCAGGATCACTAGATCCAGTTCTGCACTGCGCGCCGTCTGCAGCCCGCGCTGGCCATCGTGCTCGACCAGGGTGACAAACCCTTCACGCTGCAGATAGGTCTCGATCAGATTCGACGTGTTACGGTCATCCTCGACAATCAGGATTCTGCGCAGTGTTTCATTCATGGCAGCTCCTTATTTTATCGCCAATCCGCTGCTCTTTCCCATGACTGCTGAGAAGAGATAATAACCTTGGTCTGTGAACCGAAATTGGGTGAAATGAGAATAATCATCGCCAAGCATCATCTCCACCTTCTCCGCGACCGAACAAACCCCTTAAAGCATATCAGATCAATCCCAGCGCCCGTTTCATCTCATCCGCTATCGCCACCGGCTTACCCCGCTTTTCATCAAAACAGACCATCACCGTGCTTGCTTCGGCGAAGGTCGTCCCCTGCCCATCATGTACCAGGTAACCCAGAGTGAAACTGGTCCGCCGGGACTTTTCCAGCTGCATTGTGACGATCACCTGGCCGTTAAGATCCACCGGCTTCAGATAACGGCATTCAGCCTGAACGATCATCAGCAACAGCCTCCGGCCCATCAGTTCAAGAAAGGGTTCCTTGAAAACAAGAGTTCTGGCCGTTTCGAGAAAGGTGAAAAAGGTGGCGTGATTAACATGCCCGTAAGCATCCAGGTCGGCAAACCGAACCTGGATTTCAGTTGAAAAGTCCACTCCGATTATCTCCCGCAAGCAAAAAAATGGTCATTTATCATCTACCCCGTCGCTACAGTATGACTCAGCTTCCTGATCAAGAAAACCATTCCTTCGGCAAACGATTCCCCGCAAGAGAGAAAGTTCACCCCTGATCAGGCTATCGCCCTGAAAAACAAAACATTTGACAATTTCTCCCACCTATTTTAAAACAACTGGTCTTACCATTTTTAAAATCCTCGGGAGTTTTTCAATGTTTGAACTGTTTCTGATTTTGATCAGCGCGGTTTTTGTCAACAACTTCGTGCTGGCCCGCTTCCTCGGTATCTGCCCGTTTCTGGGGGTATCGAAGAAGGTTGAGACGGCACTCGGTATGGGCATGGCGGTTATTTTCGTCATGACCGTTGCTTCCGTGGTCACTTGGTTTATTCAGTATCTGATTCTGATTCCTTTCGGTATCGAGTACCTCCAGACGATCGCTTTCATCCTGGTCATCGCCTCGCTGGTCCAGCTGGTGGAGATGGTGATACAGAAGACCAGCCCGGTCCTCTACCAGTCGCTCGGTATATTCCTGCCTCTGATTACCACCAACTGTGCGGTCCTCGGCGTCGCAGTTCTGAATATCCAGAAGAGTTACAACTTCCTCGAATCGGTCGTTTTTGCCCTGGGCGCGGGCCTGGGCTTTACCCTGGCCATGGTCCTGTTCGCCGGCCTGCGTGAACGCACCGATCTCTGCCCGGTACCGAAAAGCTTCCAGGGCACCGCACTGGCCCTGGTCACCGCCGGCCTGCTCTCCCTGGCATTCATGGGATTTGCCGGTTTGGTCAAAGGGTAATCAAGAGAGTTATGCAGCGGGGAGTCGCTCCCCTGTTTTTTGGAGTCAAAGATGCTTGCAGCAGTATTAAGTCTCGGTGGCATCGGCCTGGTCGCGGCAGCGGCTCTAGGGGTCGCCGCCAAAAAGTTTGCCGTTGAGGTTGATCCGCGCGAAGCAGCGATCCTCGAGATCCTGCCTGGTGCCAACTGCGGCGCCTGCGGTCTGCCCGGCTGCTCCGGCTACGCCAAGGGGGTTGTCGATGGCAGTATCGCACCCAACCTCTGTACCCCGGGCGGCAGCGACACGGTGGAAAAGATTGCCCATATCCTCGGCGTTGAGGCGATCACCGCCGAGCCAAAGGTTGCCGTTGTCTTCTGCCAGGGAGACAACAGCAAGGCCACCGAAAAATACCGCTACCTCGGGCTGCAAGACTGCAATGCCGCCCAGAAAATTGCCGATGGGCCGAAATCCTGTCCCGGCGGCTGCCTCGGTCTGGGCACCTGCGAGCGGGTGTGCCCGTTCGGCGCCATCGAGATTACCGCTGAGGGTCTGGCTGTCATCAGCCGCGAAAAATGCACCGGTTGCGAGAAGTGTGTTGGGGTCTGCCCACGTAAGGTGATCCGCATGGCCCCCCTTGAAGCCACGACCCATGTCCTCTGCAACAGCCACGACAAGGGCGCGCTGGTGCGCAAATACTGTCAGGTCGGCTGCATCGCCTGTACCATCTGCAAAAAGAACGCGCCGGAAGCCTACCAGATCGAAAACTTCCTGGCCGAAGTCATCTACGAGAAGCACAGCGAAGCAGCCGGGGTGCTGGAGAAATGTCCGACCAAGTGCATCCGGGATTTCACCACCGGCTACCCTGAAGGCAGCAGTTTTGCGCCGCCAACCGTACCGGTCACACCGGCCCAGAACGATTGAGAGGCCCTGATTTTATGAACCTGAAAACCTTCGCCGGCGGGCTGCATCCGCCGGACGGCAAACATTATTCAGCACACTGCCCCATCGAAAGCTGTCCGCTGCCTGATGAATTGATTATCCCCCTGTCCCAGCATATCGGGGCTCCTGCTGCTGCATGTGTCGCAGTGGGCGATCAGGTTAAAAAGGGCCAGGTTATCGCTGACGCCAAAGGCTTTGTCTCGGTACCGATCCACGCCTCTACGTCCGGCGAAGTTATTGCCGTCGAACCGCGCCTGCACCCGATGGGCAAAGCCCTGCCGGCGGTTGTCATCAGGCCGGACGGAGAAGACTGCTGGGATGCATCGTTGCAGGGTGCTGACCCGGCAAACTTAAGTGTCGATGAGCTGAAAGATCGGATCCGTGCAGCCGGTATTGTCGGGATGGGTGGCGCGACCTTCCCGACCCATGTCAAACTCTCTCCGCCGGAAGAGAAGAAGATTGATACTCTGATCATCAACGGCGTCGAGTGCGAACCCTTCCTCACCGCCGATCACCGATTGATGCTCGAGCAGAGCGAACGGCTGCTCGACGGCATTGAAATCCTGCGCAAGGTTCTCGGCATCGAGAGGACGGTAATCGGCATTGAGGCCAACAAGCCTGACGCCATCGAAAAGTTGACTCAGGAAGGCGCCGCCCGCAACATCGAGGTTCAGGCGCTCGAGGTCAAATATCCGCAGGGTGCGGAAAAACAGTTGATCGATGCGCTGACCGGACGCCAGGTCCCGTCCGGGACGCTGCCGATGGAAGTCGGCGTCGTCGTCCAGAACGTCGGCACTGCCGCCGCGGTCAGTGATGCGATCCGCCATGGGCACCCATTGGTGGAACGGGTGGCAACCGTCACCGGCCCAGGGGTTCATGCTCCCAAAAATCTGCTGATCCGTATCGGAACACCTCTGCGACATATGGTTGAGCAGTGTGGCGGCCTCAATGGTGACCCGGCCAAGATCATCATGGGCGGGCCGATGATGGGCCAGACCCAGTTGTCTCTGGACATTCCTGCGATTCGCGGGACCTCCGGCCTGCTGATCTTTCGTCGCGAGGATCTGCCAACACGCCTGGAGGCAGGACCCTGTATCCGTTGCGGACGCTGTATCGGCGTCTGCCCGATCCATCTTCAGCCGACCACCATCGCCGCCTATGCCCGCCTCGACATGATCGACGAGGCTGAGGGTTACCATGCCCTCGACTGTATCGAATGCGGCTGCTGTACTTATATCTGCCCGGCGACCCTGCCGCTGGTTCAGTCGATCCGCCACGCCAAGGGCGGTATCATGGCCAAGAAAAGGACGATCTGACGTGGACAACCAGCTGTATCTGTCATCTTCGCCCCACATTCACAGCGGCTAAACCACCGACAAGGTGATGCGCATGGTGATCTACGCCCTGCTCCCTGCCTGTGCGGTTTCCATTTATTTTTTCGGCGTGCCCGCCTTGAGCGTGCTGCTCATCTGCACCCTCGGATGTGTTGCCGCGGAGGCGATCTGCTGCAAGGTCATGGGGCGCAAGATGACCCTGGCCGACGGCAGTGCCGCCCTGACCGGCATCCTGCTCGCCCTCAACCTGCCACCGTCCGCCCCCTGGTGGATGTCTCTGTTCGGCGCCTTCATCGCCATCCTGATCGGCAAACAGGTTTACGGCGGCCTCGGCTACAATCCGTTCAACCCCGCACTGGTGGCGCGGGTTGTCCTGCTGATTTCATTCCCGGTACAGATGACCACCTGGACCGCACCGGCCCCGATCGGCTCGGGTCTTGACGCGGTCACCACGGCCACCCCGCTGGGTGAGATGAAAACGGCAGTGATGCTCACCGGGAAACTTCCGGAACTGGCCACCAGCGGCTTCAGCAACTATCTGACCGGAAATATGGGCGGCTGCCTCGGGGAAGTCTCCGCCCTCGCGCTGCTGATCGGCGGCCTCTACCTGCTCTATAAAAAAATCATTACCTGGCACACCCCGGTGAGCTTTGCCGGGACTGTCATCATCATCGGCGGGATCTTCTGGCTGATCGACCCGACCAAATATCCCAGCCCTCTCTTTCACCTGCTGACCGGCGGTCTCATACTCGGGGTCTTTTTCATGGCCACCGACATGGTGTCCTCTCCGGTGACCGACAAGGGGATGCTGATTTTCGGCTTCGGCTGCGGACTGATCACCGTGCTGATCCGCCTGTTCGGCGGCTACCCGGAGGGCGTCTCTTTCGCTATCCTGTTGATGAATGCCGCGACGCCGCTGATCGACCGTTATACCCGGCCGAAGATCTTCGGGCAGATTGAGCAGGAGGCGAAATCATGATGAAAGATATGAGTCGCCTGCTGATCACCTTGACCCTGATCGCCGCCGGAGCCGGCCTGATCCTCTCCATGGTGGAGAGCGTCACCCGCGAACCGATCAAGGAACAGCGCCGCCTGCAGATGCTCAAAGCGCTCAGTGCGGTGCTGCCGGAATTCAACAACAGTCCTGATACCGATATCGTCAGCCTGGAGAACGGAGTCGACAAAAAAGGCAATCCGGTCGAGGTTCTCTTCTACCGTGCCCGCAAGGATGGGGAGATCGTCGGAACTGCCTTCACCGTCGTCGCACCGGACGGCTACAGCGGCAACATCGCCGTAATGGTCGGCCTCAAACCTGACCAGAGCGTCAACGCCATCGAAATTCTCGCCCATGCTGAAACCCCTGGACTGGGGAGCAAGATAGAGGACCCCGTGTTCAAGGATATCTTCAAAGGGAAGAGCCTGGATAATGCCGACTGGCGGGTGAAGAAAGACGGCGGTGAATTCGACCAGATCACCGGAGCCACCATCTCGCCGCGAGCAATTGTCGGTGCGGTGAAAAAGGGGCTGGAGTTCTACCGCGAGAACCGGCAGAAGATTCTGGCCGAAGGAGGTCAGCAATGAGCCTGGGCAAAGAATTCATCAAAGGGATCTGGAAAGAGAATGCTGTCTTCAAGCTGCTGCTCGGCATGTGTCCGGTCCTGGCGGTCACCACCAGCGCAGAGAACGGCCTGGGGATGGGACTTGCCTCGACCTTCGTGCTGGTCTGTTCGAATATCGTCGTCGCTCTGCTGCGGAAACTGATTCCATCCAAGGTGCGGATTCCGGCCTTTATTATCATCATCGCCACCTTCGTCACCGTGGTGCAGCTCAGCATGGAAGCCTGGGTCTACGACCTCTACCAGGCGCTCGGCATCTTTATCCCGCTGATCGTGGTCAACTGCCTGATTCTCGGCCGGGCGGAGGCATTCGCCTCAAAACGACCGGTGCTTGATGCCGCCGTTGATGGAACCGGGATGGGCCTCGGTTTCACCCTGGCACTTTTTATCCTCGGAGCCGTCCGGGAGATTTTCGGTTCCGGTGAAATTCTCGGCTTCGCACTTTTCGGACCAGGTTACCAGCCGGTTCTGCTGATGATCCTCCCGCCGGGCGCGTTTATCTCGCTGGGCTTGTTGCTGGCGGCGATGAACAAGTTTGAGGCGCGAAAAAGCTGAGCGGCGGCAGAGGAGCGAACAAAAGGCGACATCCGATCGGGATGTCGCCTTTATAGTTTCTCTTGCGGGGCAAGGCAGAAACAAAGAGCTCTCACCTCTCCTACAGGCGGCTGATCTCCTTCAGAATGTTGTCGATCCGGTTCTGGTTCGATGGATGGGAACTCAGAAATCCCCCTCCCGCCCCCCCACCCTTCTGCAAGGTCTCGATGGAACGCTTCATGGCATACGGGTCCTCTCCCATCTCTTTTAACGCCCGCACCGCGTAAGCATCTGACTCCAACTCATCAGATTGCGAGAACCGGGCAGCCACCGCCGTGCGTGCCAGGATTCCGAGCTGAGAGGAAGACAAGGCGCCAATGGTTCCACCTACCGAAGCAGCGGCTTCAAAGGCAACATTGGTCAGCATGATTTCCCTCATCTGCAGGTAGCTGTGCTTGAGCTTGACATGGCCTATCTCATGCCCGATGACCGCCAGAACCTGGTCGTCGGGCATCACATCCAACAGGGCTGAATGCACCCGGACGGTTCCATCCGCCATGGCGAAGGCATTCACATCCTTCGAGAGATAAACCTTGTAGTTCAGATTGAGACCATCGTAAGTATTCAGCTTACCGGTGATTTTCGCCAATCGGATGGAATAACTGCTGTTCGCGGGTGCAACCTGGCTTTGAGCGTCCAACTCTTTTGCGGACAGCGATGCCGCCTGTTTGACACTCTCTTCATCCAACATCGAAGCCTGCAGGGCTCCGGCCCCGATCGCAAGGGCTTTCCCCGCATCGAATTGACCATTAGCAGCGCAGCCACTGAGCAGGGCCGCTGAAAAGAGAACCAGCAATATTTTCAAAGTCATCGTCATGGAAGATCCTTTTCTGCGCTTGCCGTTAGAGATGGGTGCCGCTAAAAATCTTACCGCATCTTTCCCCCCGGCACAAAAAACTTCATCAACTGACTGCTATACTGACAGACACAACCAATATCTATGATCATATCAAAAGTGGTGCCAACTATGAATCCGGTTCGTATCACCCTCTATCGTTGGGCCGGCAGATGGGGCCCGTTCAGCATCAAAATTCCCTGCGGTGAGTGCTCGCTAACCAAGGATGTACTGCTGGACACCTTCCAGCATGAACTGAAGGGAATTCCGGTTGAACTGGAGATCCTCGACTGGCTGGCGCACTGGTGGCAACCCCTGCGTCGAGGGGGCTGGCACGCACCGATCGTTATGGTGGAAGGGCGGGTTATCAGCCAGGGGCACGCCCTGAATCGCGGAGTTCTGACCCAGGCGGTGATCGAGAAATCGGTGCAGCAGCATCCAATCAGCGCTAATCACCTGTTCGGCAAGGAGAGCTGCCCCCATTGCAAACGGGGCAAAGGCTACCTGGAACATGCCGGGATCAGCTTTACCTACCACGATGTCGTATCCAGCCCACGTGCCCTCTATGAAATGCTTGGCCGGGTCAAACCGCTGATCGGGGCCAAAACCCCGGTCACGGTCCCTCAAATATGGCTGGATGGCGTCTATATCGGTGGCGCAGACCAGCTCAAAACGCACGTCAAAGAACACATAGAACCGAACCCGGAACGAGGCCAATGCTCTCTATCTGCACAAGCCGCAGCCAAGGCGTCAATTCGTTGAAAGACTTCGCCTCTTTGCTTCGCGCAGAAATCGGGTATAATTGAGACCAGTCAGCACTTAGCGGCAAGGTAGGCCACGGAACGTCAAATCGTGAAACGGAGGCAGGTATGATTATACCGGTGAAGTATTCTGATGGGACCATGGACCGGGTACAGTCGATACTCCTAGATACGCTGATTCTGAGTGGCGCCATTACCAAGTTCAAACGTGGCAACGGCTGGGTTACGATCGGGCTGGATCCGATTCGCAAGCAGGGCCAGGAGCAACAGATCGTCCAAGACCGCCGTTCAGACCTGCTGACATTCTCTTTTCTGTAAGATCAACCAAGTAGCATTCTGGATAATGGAAAAGGCCACCGCCTGTTGACGGTGGCCTTTTAATCTCGTGGAATTCTATAACGGCAGATGAATAACAATCCCCGGGAACAGCGACACCGGCCAGCGGTCGCGATAGATAACCCTGGCCCGTTCATAGCGGTGGTTATGCCTGCGCCACTCTTTTTTTGCCCGATGATGCTGTTTGCGATGTTTTTTCCAGGCCTTGTGTTTGTGCTTGTGTCGATCATACTGCTGATAGCCAAACCCATGATTACGTGAATCGTCGTAACGCTGACTGTAACTCTTCGCGTGATCGTTCTGTTTCCCTTTATGAGCCTCACTGAGTTGCGGGGTCATCAATCCGAATGCCAGGCCAATCATTAAAACCAGAAGTGTTCTCATCATATCCTCCTGTCACTGAAAAAATGCGTTGCCCCTCCGTTGTTTACGACCATATCGCAGGGCCAAAACAAATTCATTCGACATCAGGGCGAATACTGGCTGATGTCTATATAAATATCAGTATTTTCAGTATTTTAAAATGTCAAGCGTCGGGCTCTAAAGTGGTTCATTCCGCCCCATAAAGAGGCAGATTCCTTGACAGCAGATAGCGGAATTGACATGATGCGACGACGTCACAGGGTGGGGGACTGCACATCGGCTTCAACAACCGAACCACGCGCAGAGACCATGATTGCGAGTGGTTTTTCTTTTCCAGGGGGTGAATTCATGTATCGGCTACAGCCATTTTTTTCCTTGTTGAGCCTGCTCTGCTTGCTTACATTCGCGCAAGTTGCTCTGGCAGACACAACGGACCAAACAGCTTCGGACAGCACAGAAAGACTTGCGATTGCGGTTGAAAGACTGGTCCAGCTTCTTGAGCAGGAGTCAGCGGTTGAACATGAAGAAAAGCAGCTGCGTAAACTGGATATTGCCATTTCCTACCTGAATTTCCGTTCGCGGCGGATCGAAATTATGGATCGTGACTTAAGCATGACCAAAAGTGAACGTGAACGGATTGAGGACGTGCTGCAACAATGGCAGGAACGCAAGGAACAATTAAAAACGGCGATGGAAGAAGAATCTGGAGAGAAAAAGAAAGAGATGGAGCAGACCCTGCAGGAACTGGAGTTAAGAGAAAAAGCCATTGAGCTGAGGCGTTCGAGAATCGAAGAAGATATTATCATTATGGAAAACAAGGTTGTCGATCTGCAAAACCAACTCGACGCCGTGGAAAGCTATGTTCAAAGACACCTTCAACTGTAAATAAGGCCATGGCTTTAAAATCGACCATATTCAAAGCGACCCTGCAGATCGCCGACATGGATCGCGGCCACTACCAGGACCACTCCCTGACCATCGCCAGGCATCCTTCGGAGACCGATGAACGGATGATGGTCCGCCTGCTGGCCTTCGTCCTGCATGCCGATGACAACCTGGAGTTCACCAAAGGGCTCTGCGTCGATGAAGAACCGGCTCTTTGGCTGAAAGATCTGACCGGCAGCCTCGATCACTGGATCGATGTCGGTCTGCCGGACGAAAATCGTCTTCGCAAGGCATGCAGTCGCGCTCGCCAGGTTACCCTCTACTGCTATGGCGGCCGCAGTGCCCGCATATGGTGGGAGCGGAATGCGGAAAAATTGCGCCGATTCGGAAACCTGCAGATTCTCAACCTTCCCGCCGACGTAACCGGTTCGTTGGCGGATCTTGTACGCAGGTCGATGGAGTTTCACTGCAGCGTCCAGGACGGACAGATCTGCCTTGGTGATGCGACGACAAACCTGGTGATCGAACCTGAAACCCTTCTGCAAGGACATGGAAATGGCACTCCCCTGGAAAGTACTCGACAGATTCAGCACCGAAGATGAGGGGATCCTGGAATTGAGGCAGCGGGGCCCAGGCGATTTTCTCATCACCGTCGGCTCCCAGATTCTGATGAACAGCAGAGCCCAGCGCTCTGAAATTGCCCTCGGCAAATTCGGCTGCCGCAAGCTGAAAGACCACCCGAGTCCGAAGGTTCTGGTTGGCGGCCTGGGGATGGGCATCACCTTGCGCGCGGTCCTCGACGAGCTGCCGGAAACGGCCCGGGTTGTCGTCGCAGAACTCAATCCCGCCATTCAGCAATGGTGCCTGGGCCCCCTCGCCGAATTGACCGAAGGAGCCGCCAGTGACCCCCGCGTCACGATTGAAATCACCGATGTCGCCGAATTGATCCGCCATGCGCAACGAGAAAGCTTTGACGCCATCATTCTCGACCTCTACCGCGGCCCCCACCCTCAAACCGACAGAGTGAAGGACCCGATCTACGGCAGCCGTGCCATCGAGAACAGTCGCTCCGCACTCAAGCCGGGTGGAATTTTCGCCGTGTGGGGAGAAAATCCAGACGTGGGCTTCGAAGGCCGCCTCGCCTCCGGGGGGTTCAGGGTGAAGTGCGAACGCCCCGGCAAGGGAGGGTATCGTCATGCGGTCTGGGTGGCGGAAAAGAAGACCGCGGGAAAACCCCAGCGGCAGAGTGTTTAGAATCGCAACAGAACATTCCGCTCGGAGAGGCAGCCCATGCTCAATTTCGAAATCGATACAGACAAATGTACCAAATGCGGGCTCTGCGCCAAGGACTGTCCGACCAGCATCATCAGGATGAAGAAGGGTAGCTGTCCTTATATTCCTGCGGAGAAGGAAAAGGAGTGCTTCAAGTGCCAGCACTGCCTGGCGGTCTGCCCGACCGGGGCACTGTCGATTCTCGGCAGAAACCCGGAGCAGAGCGTCACGCTCAAGGGGAACCTGCCAGATCCCCAGCAGCTTGAAACCCTGATCAAGGGACGAAGATCGGTGCGCAGCTACCGGAATGAGAACCTCGACCCTGAACTGCTTCAGCAACTGCTGGACGTCGCCTGGCATGCCCCCACCGGGCACAACGCTTGTCAGGTCAGGCTGACGGTAATTGATGATAAGCAGGCCATGGAAAGCTTTCGGGATGAAACCTATTCCGGGTTGGCGAGACGGGTGAAATCGGGAAACCTGCCAGCCGAGAAGGCTTTTTTTGCAGATTTCGTCAATCTTTGGCAGAAGCTGCGTATCGATGTCCTGTTTCGCGGGGCACCCCACCTGGTTGTCGCTTCGGCACCACGCGACTGCGCCTCTCCGCTGCCGGACTGCCTGATCGCTCTTTCCTACTTCGAACTTTTCGCTCAGAGCCAGGAGGTCGGAACCCTTTGGAACGGTTTGGTCAAATGGGCGATCGATGACCTGGTTCCTGAACTGCGCCAGCGCCTGCAACTCCCGTCGCAGCACCAGATCGGCTACGTGATGGTTTTCGGCAAACCGGCAATCCATTACCAGCGTACGGTGGAAAAAGGTACTGCCAATATCGTCCGCCTCAAAAGCTAGCAACTGAACGGCCGACGCAAGCGGGATCGGCAAAAACGAGCCCCGTACTGCTAAAAGAAATCGAGCCGCTGGTAGAGAAAATAGTTTCCCTGCGCGGTCTCGAAAGGCCCGAGCCAAACCTTGGTTGTCCTGCGAAGAGCCTTATTTCCGCCAATCAAACAAAAAAATACCCTCTTCGGCAGATAAACGCTTCGAAAAGGGGGGGTTTTCGTCTATATACGAGATCGGTCCGTCATTTACCAACCTTATGGGCGAACTATTTAAAATATCGATCTATTTTTAAAAGTAACGTAAAAACAATACGTTCTCAGATTAATATCTAAAAATTCCGCCGTTCCCGTCGCAGATTATTTTCTCACTTCAAACTCGCGGTTTGCCCATCAAAACAAAAACAGGCTAACCCTTTGTTTTTTCGATGTTTTTTCTTGCATCGCCGCGGGAGAGGTGTATAATCACAACAAATAGACACTTATTGGTAATTTAAACCATATCAAGCAAGAAGGAGAAGCCCCATGAAATGTCCCGTCTGTAAAAAAGAGAGCCTGTTCGACATCGGTTCCCCCAGTGATGAATTCTCTCCGGAACTGGCAAGCTGTGGTTATTGCGGAGCTTACTGGACCCACAGTCCCCGCCACAACAAAGCGGTGCTGGTCAATTTCGGGTCAGCCCGCAATACGTCGCTCTACTAGCCGACTGCTCTAGCAACAGGACAAAACAAAAGGCCGCCAGCATGGCGGCCTTTGTGTTTATTCTCTACTGAGAATAAACTCCCACTGCTCCTCGGTGACCGGGGTGATCGACAGCCGGTTCCCTTTCCGCAGCAGCTGCATCCCCTGCAGTTCATCGTATTGCTTCAGTTCACTCAGTGAAATCAGTCGCTTCAGGGTTCGTACGAACTTGATATCGACCATGATCCAACGCGGCTTGGCAGGGTCGCTTTTCGGGTCGAAGTACTTACTCTGCGGATCAAACGCGGTAAAATCGGGATAGCCTTCGCGCACCACCTGCATGATTCCGACGATCCCCGGCTCCGGGCAGTTGGAGTGGTAGAAAAAAACCAGATCGCCAACTCTCATGTCATCACGCATCATATTGCGTGCCTGGTAGTTGCGCACACCGTCCCAGTGTTCGGTCTGCGCCGGCATCGCCTGCAGGGCTTCGATACTGAACGCTTCCGGCTCGGATTTCATCAACCAGTAATTCATCTCCAGCTCCTTCTATTTCCAGGACAATAGGTGTATTCTGCAAAACACTCGACAATAGCCCTTACTTTAACCCATTCCGGCAGCGGAAAACGAGACAGATGAGTCATTCTTTAGAGCACCCTTTCGATCGCCTGACCCCTGACTTCATCATGGATGCGGTGGAGAGCCAGGGCTATCGCTGTGATTGCCGGACCTTTGCCCTGAACAGTTATGAAAACCGCGTTTACCAGGTCGGCATTGAAGATACGGAGCCGATCATCGCCAAGTTCTACCGCCCGGACCGCTGGAACGATGCCCAGATTCTCGAAGAACATCTGCTCTGCTTCGAGCTGACTGATCACGAACTGCCGGTGGTGGCTCCGCTAAAAAATTCTCAGGACGAAAGCCTGTTTGAATATAATGGCTTTCGTTTCTCGCTCTTCCCCCGCCAGGGCGGCCACGCCCCGGAACTGGACAACCTGCACAACCTGTTCACAATGGGCCGCCTGCTCGGGCGTATCCACCTGGTCGGAGCCAGTCGCCCCTTCCTCCAGCGTCCCCAGCTCGACAGCCGGAGCTTCGGTCATGAAAGTGTTAAGCTGATCAGCGAGCAGTTTATTCCAGCGGAATACAAGGCTGCCTACGACAGTCTGACCGATGACCTGCTGAAGGCTATCGACCAGATTATGGCCCGCATCAACAATCCAAGACCAATCCGCGTCCATGGTGATTGTCACTCGGGCAACATCCTCTGGCGCAGTGAGGCGCCGCATTTAGTCGATTTTGACGATACCCGCTCCGCTCCGGCGATTCAGGATCTCTGGATGCTGCTCTCCGGCGACCGTCAGCGACAGATGAACCAACTCAGCGAAATCGTCGAAGGCTACAGCGAGTTCTACGATTTTCATCCCGAGGAGCTGCAGCTGGTCGAAGTACTGCGCACGCTACGCATGCTGCACTACAGTGCCTGGCTGGCCCGCCGCTGGGAGGACCCCACCTTCCCGCGCAACTTTCCCTGGTTCAACACCCCCAGCTACTGGGGTGAACATATTCTGGAGCTGCGCGAACAGTTTGCCGCCCTGCAGGAAGAGCCACTGCAGCTCCTCTAAGGCATCTCCGGCTCACCTTTAAAACGCCCCACGGAACAGAAAATTCCCACCACACAAAGGCCGCAAAACACCAAAAGCGCCGTACGCATGCTAGCAAGGAAAGCGCCCTGCGTCTCAACCGTGACCGGATCCCCCCCCATCAGAATTGAAAAAATGATGGTAATAATAGTCATGCTGGTCATCATACCCAGGGTGCGCATGCTTGAACTGAGACCCGACGCGATGCCGAGGTAGCGAGGTGGAACGCTGCCCATGATGACACTGACGTTTGGCGAGGAGAACAGGGCGAAACCGACCCCGAGAAAGGCCAGGGTTGCAATAATCATCGCCATCGAGGAAGCCTCCGTGAGATTCGCCGCTACGCCAAGCCCGCTGGCGCACAGCAGCATGCCGACCGTCGCCACTCGTGCTGCCGGGTAGCGGTCGGCCAGCCGGCCGCAGAACGGCGACAAAAAGGCCTGCATGATCGGCTGAACAATCAGCAGAGTGCCCGCCTGTTGCGGGCTCATCCCCTTGACATACTGCAGGTAGAGACTGAGAAAAAAGGTCACCCCGAAGGTAGCGGCGTAATTGAACAGGGCCGCCAGGTTACTCAGGGCAAAGATCCGGTTGCGTCGCAACAACCCGACATTGAGAACCGGGTATTCGATCCGCGCCTCAAAGAGCAGAAAAAGAATCAGGCCGGTCACCCCGAGACCGACAAGACCCCAGGCCCAAAGACCCTGATCCAGGTTGGAGGCGCCGGAAATCAACAGCAGGATTGCGCCGGCATAGAGCAGGCTGCCCTGCCAGTCAAACAACTCGCCCTTGGCATCGGCCCATTCACCGCGAAACTTGGCCAGAGAGACCAGGTACGCTACTGTGCCGAAGGGGATACAGAGATAGAAAATCGATCGCCAGCCGAAAGCAGAGACCAGCATGCCGCCGAAAAAAGGCCCGCAGGAAATTCCGGCATAGACACTGGCCACCGCAATCCCCAAGGCCCGTCCACGCTCCTCGGGCGGAAAAACAGAGACGACAATCGCCATGGTCGTCGCCATCACCATCGAACCACCCATCCCCTGCAGAAAACGCAAGCCGATGATCGATTCGATCGACCAGGCCTGGGAGAGCATTCCGCCGACCAGGGTAAACAGGATCAGCCCGTACTGAAAAACCCTTCGCCGGCCGTGGATATCGCCAAGACGCCCCATCGCCAGGAGAAAGATTGAGGCGGAAAGGACATAAGTCGTTTCCACCAGGCCCAGCTGCATGGCACTGGCGTCGAATTCGCGGCCCATGACCGGCAGGGACACCCCGACCGCCGACATCATGAACGGCATCAGGAAATGCGCCACACAGACGACAAACAGGGTAGCTCGACGGGATATGGCGTTCTGCATCAGCGGAGATCTCCCGACAGGCGGCCAGCCAGGTAAAACATTTCATGGGACAGAAAGGCTTATTCTGCCCTGTCCATTGGGCCGGGTCGAGAAATTTCTTATGCCTTGAAAAATGGGTCGATATCGCGGAAAAGGGTCGGTCAACTCGAGATCACGGGTTGACCGATTGCAATTTAGCGGTTTCAGGAAAACTCAAAAAAAAGACATCGCCATTTTATTCAATTATGAGACCAGCACTCAGGTTAGCCTTGACGAATGTCGTACAGCCACCCGGATCTTATCCAGAAGATGAGCGGGCTGACACCCAGACAACAAAGACTTATTAGCTCAAATCATGATGGCGGATGATCTCACCGTCAATCAGATAGACGACATCCTCGGCGATATTCGTGGCCAGGTCGGCAATCCGTTCCATATAGCGGGAGATCGACAGGTACAATACCAGCGAGTCAATCTGTTCAGGATGAGCGCGAATTGCCGCCTTGACGTGGTTGAAGTTGTCCTTGTGCTGAGTATCCACCACGTCATCCATCCGGACAGTCTTGCGCGCCAGTTCACTGTCCTGCTGGACAAGGGAATCGAGACTCATCTTGAGCATTGTCTGAATTTGGTCAGCCATCTGCTGCAGGTTATAGGGGGCCGGGGTCGGATCTGACGCCAACTCTGCCGCCCGCTGGGCGATATTCACCGACAGGTCGGCTATCCGTTCCAGGTCATTGTTCATCTTCAACACCGAGACGATCAGCCGCAGATCGGTGGCCACCGGCTGGTGGAGGGCCAGCACCTTGAGACATTCCTCCTCGAGATCGACCTCCATGCGATCCACCTCGTCATCCCCCGCCAGAACCTTCTCTGCCAACTGGCTGTCGGCATTCATCAGCGCCTGGATTGCCTGCTGAACCCGTCCCTCGACTACCGCCGTCAGAGAGAGCAGCATTTTTTTCAGTTCATCGAGTTCTTTTTGCATCAATACAGTCATAATTTTCTACTCCTCCAGAGGTCTCTTAGCCGAAACGGCCGGTAATGTAGTCTTCCGTCTGCTTTTTGGCTGGTTTGACGAACAGCTGCTTGGTCACACCGAATTCGATCAGGTCTCCCTCGAAAAGAAACGCGGTAAAGTCGGATACCCGTGCGGCCTGCTGCATGTTGTGGGTGACGATGATGATGGTGAAATCCTTGCGCAGTTCACCGATCAGTTCCTCGACCCGGGCCGTCGATTTTGGATCGAGGGCGCTACACGGCTCATCCATCAGGATCACCGACGGATTGACAGCGATCGCCCGGGCAATGCAGAGTCGCTGCATCTGTCCGCCGGAGAGTCCCAGCGCGCTGTCCTGCAGACGGTCCTTGACCTCGTCCCAGAGCGCCGCACCTTTCAGGCTGTTTTCCACCCGTTCGTCGAGAAAAGCTTTGTCTTTTTCCCCGGCAATCCGCAGTCCGTAGATGACATTTTCGTAGATCGACTTGGGGAAGGGGTTCGATTTCTGAAAGACCATCCCCACCTTGCGCCGCAGTTCAATAACGTCGGTACTCTTATCATAAATACTTTCCCCGTCGAGAATGACTTTACCCTCGACCCGGCTGATATCGATCAGGTCGTTCATCCGGTTGAAGCAGCGCAGCAGGGTGCTTTTGCCGCAACCTGAGGGACCGATCAACGCAGTCACCTGCTTTTCAGGAAATTTCAGATCGACGCCGTGAATGGCCCGCGATTCTCCGTAGTAGAAGCGCAGGTCTTCGACTTCGATAATCGGATTGTCTATTTGAATCTGTTTCATGGTTACAGTCGTCTCCTAGAAAGTGCCGAAAGTGTAGCGTTTTTTCATTTTATTGCGCAGCCGGATTGCCACGCTGCTCATGAGCAGCACGATCAACACCAGCAGAAGTGTGGTGACGAAGACCATCGGCTTGGCCGCCTCGACATTGTGTGACTGGAAGCCGATATCGTAGATATGAAAACCCAGGTGCATGAACTTGCGATCCAGGTGCAGAAAGGGGAAGTTGCCATCGATCGGCAGGGCCGGAGCCAGCTTGACCACCCCGGTGATCATCAGTGGCGCCACTTCTCCCGCTGCACGGGCCATGGCCAGAATCAGTCCGGTCATGATGCCTGGGGACGCCATCGGCAGCAGCACCCGGTAGAGGGTCTGGAACTTGGTAGCCCCCAGGGCGTAGGATCCTTCGCGCATCTCCCGGGGAATTGCTCCCAGCGCTTCCTCTGTAGAAACGATGACCACCGGTACGGTCAACAGCGCCAGCGTCAAACTGGCCCAGAGCAGTCCGCCGGTGCCGAAGGTCGGGGTGGGGCTGCGCTCCGGAAAGAACAACATGTCGATACTGTGGCCGATGCCGTAGATGAAGAAGCCGAGGCCGAAGATGCCGTAGACAATTGAGGGGATTCCCGCCAGGTTGTTGACCGCGATCCTGACGATACGAACCAGCAAACCTTCCTTGGCATATTCACGCAGGTAGACGGCGGCGATCACCCCGAGCGGGAAGGAGAACAGGCTCATGACGAAGATCAGCATGACCGTGCCGAAGATCGCCGGGAACAGCCCGCCCTCGGTGTTCGATTCGCGTGGCTCGCCGACGAACAGTTCCACCAGTTTGTGCAGGTAAAACAACGCTTTTTCGCCGGTCGTCATCAGGTTCGGTTCATACACCTGGAAAATATCGGCCAGGACGATTTCCTTCTCCCGCCCATCCGCATCGGCAAAAACCGCTTTAGCTTTCCGGACCGCGGCAACCCGATTGGTCTGAAGCTTTATCAGACGACCAAAGTCTTCATTCAATTCCTCCTGCTCATTGAGCAGTTCGATGCGTTTCGGATCATCGGCGGCAAGTTTCCGATAGTCATATTTAAGCAGGGTCAGGCGCATCTGTTCCATGCGATAGCTGTCATCGTTGAGTTTTTCTTCCAGTTCAGTCAGCTCTTCCTTCTGGGTATTGACCCGTTCGAGTTCCGACAACAGTGCATAGGTCGTTGCCGGGACCTGTTGAATGCGGTCGGTTTCGATTTTCTGCAGGGTGCCGTAGAAGTCACCGTGTTCAATTCTTTCCAGCACCATGACCTCACCCGGAGCCGTTTCGGTGACGATCTGGGATTCGTCAATCCAGCGGAAATCAAGTCCGTAGAGATCACGATTGGCAATCTTGTATTGACGGCGAAGCCCCGACTTGTCAGCAGTCTCTTCGATACGCATCTGCTGACCATAGACTCTGCTGCCGTCCTTGAGTTCCAGTTCCTTGATTGCTGACGGCCAGAACACGCCCAACCCGTTGGTCATGATCACGACAATCAGGACGATGGCGCTCAGCAGGGTCAATGACAGGGCTGCTCCGGTCAGCCAGACCATCGGCTCACCAACCCGCCAGAACTTGTTCATCTCTTTATGTTGACGTTTCTGCATCAGAACCTTCCGTACTTGGCGCGCAGTCGCTGGCGAACGATTTCGGCAACGGTGTTAACGATGAAAGTCATTATGAACAGGATGACCGCTGACAAAAACAGGGTCCGGTAAAGCGAGCCGTCCACCGGAGCCTCCGGTATTTCAACGGCGATGTTGGCCGACAACGGGCGCATGCCGTTGAAAATCGAAAGGTCCATGATTGCCGTGTTGCCGGTGGCCATCAGCACAATCATGGTTTCGCCGACGGCCCGGCCGAAGCCAATCATGGTGCCGGCAAATATACCCGGCGAAGCCGAGGGCAGGATCACCCGCCAGACGGTCTGCCAGCGACTGGCCCCTAAGGCCAGCGAAGCGGCTTTAAGATTGGGCGGAACATTGGAGAGAGAATCCTCGGCGATGGTGAAAATGATCGGAATAACCGCAAAACCCATGGCAAAAGCAATGATGATACAGTTGCGCGGGTCATAGCGAACGCCCATTTCACTGAACAGCCACTGCTTGAGGTTGCCGTCGAAAAAGAGGTTCTCCATGCCTGGGCCAAGCATCGAAGCAACTGCAACCGCCATGATGATCACCGGGACAACTGCCAGGAACTCAAAACCTCGTTCGACCCGTTTAAGCGGTTCCAGTTTGCGTGCCGCCTGCCAGATCAGGATACTGACCATCAACGCTGCGGGAATCAGAATCATACTCAGGAACATCGAACCGAGAGTCCGCTCCACCAGCGGGGCCAGCCAGAGAGCCGCCAGGAAACCGATGATAACCGTCGGTATCGCCGCCATGACCTCCACCGTCGGCTTTACTATCCCACGTAGCCGCGGGCGAGCGAACTGACTGGTGTAGATAGCACCAAAGATTGCCAGCGGTACAGCAAATAGCATGGCGTAAAATGTGCCTTTGAGGGTACCGAAGATTAATGGTGACAAACTCAGTTTCGGCTCGTAATCGTCACTGGCGGAAGAGGACTGCCAGGCGTAGACCGGTTTGTCGTAACCCTCGTACCAGACCTTGCCGAACAGGGTGCCAAAATTGATTTCAGGGTGAGGGATGTCGAGCTTCCAGCTGAGCAGTTCCCCTTTGTCGGACAATGCGATTATGGCATCGCCGCGGGTGGTCAGCTGGTAGATGCGGATATCGTCCTGGGGATTTAAAGTGAGCAGCTCGCGCTCACTGGTCATATGATCGAAATTCAATCCCTGACTACCGAGACTGATCACGGTTTTATCCTGAGATGATCGTGCCAGAGAGCGAACAGCGCCCTCATGCAGTGACAGATCGTGAATGCGGGTCAGGGTTCTGTTGCCAGTTTCGTCGCGGACCGGGAACCAGGATGTCACCTGACCCGTTTCATCGCCCACGGCGAGCGAGATATCACCCAGCACCATGTTCAAAGCCGTTATACTACGACCGTCACCGAAGGCCTGAAACGATTCGACCAGCCCGATCTCATCCATGTCGGAGAGGTCCCAACGCGCCAACTCACCCTGATCGCTACCGGCAAATAACTGCTTACCGTCATCGCTGATCGCCAGAGCACTGATATCTCCCTTGAAGATGACTTCGAGCTGCTCTTCAGCTTCGCTGATCTCCTCATCGCCGAACATGCTTTCCGTGACAGCGAGGATCTTCACATGCAGGCTATTGGCGGAAAACAGATCAACGCGGGTCTGTTGCCCCTCTTCATCGATCCGGGCCAGAGTTCGCAGCGGCATTCCCTGCGTCGGTGAGTCGAAAACGGCTTGCTGTTCGATGCGGTGAACGATACTACGCTTGTTGTTGTTCTGCTCGTCGAAAAATGGACTGAACTTGACCTGCTCGATGGTCAGACTGCCGTCATCCCAAAGGAGTGCATGCTGAAGTCGGCCGAAGGTTTCTACCGAAACCAGGGCCTGCCTGCCGGTATCACTGCTGAGTTGCTCATGATCCAGAGGCGAACCGTCCTTGATGTTGAAGAAGCTGACCAGCCCGCTCGCATCGATGCTATAGCCAGTTTCCAGGTACTCATCCATTGCTACGGCGCTGACCTCAGCGGCGTTGTCCAGTCTGTTGCTAGCGTACAGCTCCGAATCAGGTGGCAGAAAAAGCGGCAATGAGACTTTAGCAATCAGCACCAGAATCAAAATGACACTGAAGATAATCGCCATCCCCCCGACGGTGATTATCCACTTTGCCAGCTGATCGTTCCGTTTGATTTTTTTGCGGAATGCCTGGTTCATACATCCTCTTTATTAGCTTCTCTCGCGGGCTTCGTTGAGAGAAGAATATCTCTTAATCTTCGCTAGGAAACCACTCTCTAAACACGCGAACAGGCTCTACCCCCATATTTCAGGGGCAGAGCCTCGCGTAATCAGGGACTTATGCTGACCAGCTGTTAGTCCAACTTGGCCAGTTCCTTCTGTGCCAGTTCAGCTGTCAGTGGCAGATAACCGTCCTTGACAACAATCTCCTGACCTTCCTTAGACAGAGCGAACTTCAGGAATTCCTTGACCAGGGTCGGCAGGGGCTTGTTGGGCTCTTTGGCGACGTTGATGTAGAGCATGCGACCGAGGGGGTATTTGCCGTTCATGACATTGGCATAGGTCGGCTCGTACTGGGTATCGCCTTCCTTCTTGCCGAGAGCAACAGCTTTGACGCCGGAGGTCTGGTAACCGATCCCGGAGTAACCAACGCCGCCCTTGTCTTCGGTGACGCCCAGAACAACTGAAGCGCTACCGGGCTGCTCCTTAACGGTATCTTTGTAGTCGCCCTTGAAGAGAGCCTTCTTCTTGAAGTAACCGTAGGTACCGGATGCGGAGTTACGACCGTAGAGGCTGACCGGCTTGTTGGCCCACTCTCCAGTCAGGCCGAGCTGACCCCAGGTGGTGATATCGTTAGCAGCGCCGCCCTTGCGATTCTTGGAGAAGAGCGCATCAACCTGCTGCAGGGACATGCCCTTGATCGGGTTGTCCTTGTTGAGGAAAACCGCCAGGGAGTCGAGAGCAACACCAATGGTGGTCGGCTTGTAGCCGAACTTGGCTTCGAACTTCTGGACTTCTTTATTCTTCATCTTACGGGACATGGGACCAAGCTGGCTGGTGCCCTCGATCAGTGCCGGTGGTGCAGTACTGGACCCCTTGCCCTCGATCTGAATGTTGACGTTCGGATACTTCTTGCGGAAACCCTCAGCCCAGAATGTCATCATATTATTCAGCGTATCGGAACCGACGCTGTTCAGGTTGCCGGCAACACCCTGAACCTTCACGTAGTCACTGAGATTGACATCGACTTCCAGAGCCATCAGGTTGCCGCCAGACAGGACCATCAGGCATGCCGCCAGCAGAATTGTTTTCATCATCTTCTTCATTTATTATCTCCTTGGTTTTGAGTAGCTGTAGTCATCAGATGATGAATAACTTAGATGTACAATGTTAGGCCATTGTTAGCGCCCGGTGAGAAAACAGTAAAAAGCATAGAATCCTTATCGAATTAACTTGAATCTCACTCCGCCCTAAAACATTTCCACTATAATGCAACGTCACAATCACATTATTGAGATTTTTTCTAACAGGGAAATCGAAGCTTGATCAGTCTGTTGCCAGTCGGTCTTCTGATATATGGATTTCCACCCCGACAGAATGCTGCTGATCAACCAGGTTTTCTCCCTGATGCTGGTTCGGGTCATGGCGATTCTGTTTTCTCCGCAGCAAAGGAATATTGCCGAAGGTCTTTAGTCTTGGTCGTTTATCCGGACCCTCTCACCTGTTCGGCAAAAGGATAGTAAACGTACTTCCTGATCCCGGCTGACTGACCACAGTCACTTCGCCACGGTGAGCCTGAACCGCATGTTTGACGATTGCCAGGCCCAATCCGGTTCCACCCAGTTGACGGCTACGGGCCTTGTCTACCCTGTAAAAACGTTCGAACAAACGGGCCTGGTGTTTTTCCTCAATGCCGCATCCGTAGTCCTGCACCTTTATAATGACCATCTCATCACGAGACAACGCTTCCAGAACAACCCTCCCTCCAGGATTGCTATATTTGATGGCATTAGAAAGCAGATTGACCACCGCCTGTTCCAGTAAGGGCGGATGAATGCGGGCAACCAACTGCTCCTGACAGGTGCTGGTGATCTCGACATCGGCCTTTTTGGCCAGTGCGTCACAGGCCTGACGGGCACTTTCCAGAACAGGGGCAATCGGTTCTCTGGTGAGAACCCAGCCGCCCTCAGCGCCACCCTGCTCTATCCTTGACAGGTCAAGCAGGTCCTCGACCAGGGCGTTTAAACGATCAGCCTGTTTAGAGGTAATGCGTAGGAATTTTTCTGCTGTATCAGCATCCTCAGCCCCGCCATCAAGAAGCGTCTCGACCGCGCCGGATATTGCAGTAATCGGCGTTTTCAGTTCGTGAGAGACATTGGCGACAAAATCCCGCCGCAGGGATTCCAGCCTCCGCAACCGGGTGACATCATGCAAAACAACCAAAACCCCGATCCGTTCCCGAGCCGCCGAGTAGAGTGGTGAACCGACAGCGTGCAGATAACATTCCTGCCTCCCTCGAAAAACCAGTTCTTCCTCGGTTCGTTCTACAGAACTTAAAGCTCTGCGAACAAATAATTGAAGATCAGCCTGGCGGATCACCTCCTGAATCTGCTTTCCCTGGGGTGGATTATCGCTGACAGCAAAAAGTGACTTTGCTGCCTGATTTAAACGAAGAATCCGCTCTTCGTTATCAACCGCCAGGACCCCCTCAGACATACTGGCCAGGACAGCCTCAATTTCATTTCGTTGGTCGCTGACCATTTCAATCCGTTGCGCCAGTTCCTTCGCCATCTGGTTCATAGCTTCACCCAGTCTGCGCATCTCCTTTGAGCCCGAGACATTCAAAGGTAAAGCCAGCTCACCCCGAGCAAAACGCTGTGCTCCCATTTCCATCTGCTCCAGAGGTTGACTTAATCGGCGCGACAACCAGAGGCAACCGATGGCGGCCAGAACCGCGATCAACAAACCGCCACCGGCAATCTTTGGGTAGATTGATGACAAGGTTCTTTCAACAGCCGTCATTGGAATTGCGGTTCTCACACAGCCTATGATTCTGCCGTCCACAACCGCCGGTTTAGCAACATACATAAGAGTCTGCCCCAGGGTATTACTGAAACGGATTGACACGCCTTCTTCGCCCTTGAGGGCCCTGGCAATCTCCGGCCGAGTACGATGGTTGTCCATCAGGTGTGGAGCTTCACGTGAATCGGCCAGGACCTGCCCATCCGGCAGAATAATAGTAATTCTGGTTCCAGACTTCTCACCCAAGCGCCGGATCAAGCTGTCAAGCTGACCTCCCTGCGCATGGGCGATACGACTGGCCAACTGCTGCTCGACCAGAGTTGTTCGTGCCCGCAGGTCAAGCTTGGTTTGCTGATAGTGAAATGCCCTGAGTTCAACCGAGACGTACCAAGTGACCGCCAGCAACAGCAGGAGGATCAGCAGCAGGTAAGATGGGTAAAGTTGCCAGAGCAGTCTACGTGCTTTCATCATTCCTCCCTGAAGCGATAACCGACGCCACGGACGGTTTCAATGTATGGACCACAATGCCCAAGTTTTTTCCGCAAGCCGACGATCTGCACATCGACCGCCCGGTCAGTCACTGCATAGTCATCCCCCCGAACGGCATTAACGATCTGGTAACGGGTAAAGACCCAGCCCGGTTGGCGGGCAAGAAAATGAAGAACCCTGAATTCGGTAAAAGTCAGATCCACTGGCATGCCTGAGACGAGAACCTGATTGCGACCCGGATGAATACTCAAGTCACCACGGACCAGCAGATCTTCAGTTGCGGCTGCTTTTTCACTGGTTTCCTGTCGCCTCCTGAGAACGGCCTGAATACGCGCAAGGAGTACCTTGATGCTGAAAGGCTTTGGCACATAATCATCGGCACCGAGCTCCAGGCCACGAACAACATCTGCCTCTTCACCGCGTGCAGTCACCATAATAATCGGCAAATTCTCAGTCTCAGGATTAGATCGTACTCTCCGACAAATTTCCAGCCCATCTATTCCCGGCATCATCAGATCCAGAATCATGAGGTCGGGGGGGGTCTCTGCAATCTTCTTCAGAGCTTCCTCTCCACAGACCGCACACTCAACCCGATATCCCTCCTTGATCAAATTAAAATGAAGCAGGGCGAGAATATCTTCTTCATCCTCAACGACCAGGACAGATTTACTCTGATTTATCATAAGGCCTCACACTCAATATTATTTCCTAACTTAACATCTATTCTTTTTGTTAGGTTTTTGTGAGTATATTAGATTTTGATGCTTTGCGCATGAGATCGCACATCCCCTCTTTTCCTCGAGGTCAACGGACTGTTTAAAAAATTACATAAGGTCGCCACTAAATGTAGCTTAGTAATCGGTTTATTTTCCCGCAGCTGAACGGGAAAGAGGCCACATATGTGGCCTTCGGTAATAATGTCGAGACGGCTATATCCCGCCAGCCAAGGGACCTTCGGATGAACGTTTCATGGAGGTGATTTTCCCCTTCCGGCCAGAACTCCAGAGATTCAGGAATAACCCGATAGCCGCCCCAATGCAGGGGTCGAGTCACATCTGCCCCTGGGCATGAAAAGAGTGTTGAATCCCAAGTTGTCCTTGACGGATCAAATCCTGCTTTTAATGGCTACCAGTGCCTCAGATGTCGGAGTTAATGAACTAAGGAGTTGGGCTGATTAAAGAACAAATCCTATTCCATGAGGAATCTTCGCAAGCTCCACGCAAATCGTTTTATCAAGTTAAGCTCCGACGAAACCATTGTCCTAATACTCCCTCCTGGTTCTCACTACATCGAAAACATGATTCAATCGGGGCGATAACCTTTGTTTTGGTTATAGCCCCGTTTTAAAAAAGGCTCCTCGCCAACTATTTCATCCATGGAATAAATGAATAAAACAAAACCCAAGACAACCCATCTGGCGGGCTTGCCCCGTCGGATCATTCATTTTACATCTCAAAAACAGAGTTTTTTTGTCTGAAGGCTGCTCCCTTTGAGCATCAACTAAAAGGGACACATAGCCTGGACAGAGAGAAACAAACCTTCCCCCAGATCCTGTTTCTGCGTCTCACGATATAGTGCTCGTCCGTCAAAAGCGTAACCAGCGGTAATTTTCAGCACAGAGACATCGACTGCAGCGAATATGGAATTGTAGTGTACCTCCAGGGTTTCGTCTTCTCCTTCATTTCCCAGATTAAACGCGCCGTAATTGTCGTTTTTCACTCCAATCGATACTCCGGCGAAGTCGCCTCGTTTATCCTGCTCGGAGTAAGGGCGATATTCCAGAGCAACTTCGTAGATGAGGTCGCGTGAATCCCGGGATTGGTCCATACGAAAGTCTCCGTTAAGACGCATTCGGCTTTTGGGTGCCATGGTGAAGCTAAGAGTGGGTGAGGTTAAAAATTCAAACCTGGTGTCGAGCCAATCCGTATGATAGTTCACACGCACAAGAGGCACGGGGATCAACGGCCAGTTTTCTCCATCGGATGTTTCTACGCCGAAATTGCCCACGGCGATTCCACCGCCAAGAACCAAAGACAGATCGGGTTTGTCTATCACCTCATAACCGTAGACCGCAGCGGTCTGATAGGTGTTGATCCCACCGCTTACGGGTTGATCCGATTCGCTCTTAAAAATCCCGAGATATTGATGACGGCCTTTTTCCCCATCCAGCAACATATCGATGCTGTGATAACGGCTCGGGAAGCCATA
>PKUD01000013.1 GCA_002869695.1 Desulfuromonas sp.
ATAACCGATAGATTGCTTCACCGTAAAACGTTCCGAAAGGGGTTGGTCATGCAGAAGCGGATCGTCATCTGTGCAGATGGGACCTGGAACCGGCCGGAAAAGAACCCGGGCAAGGATTTCCCCACCAACGTGCTGAAGCTGGCGCGCGCCGTTCAGCCGGTCGGTGATGATGGTGTGCCGCAGCAGGTCTTCTACGACTGGGGGGTCGGCTCCTATTACGATCCGGTCATCGGTGGTGCCACCGGCAAAGGGCTGCACAAGAACATCATGGATGACTACCGCTACATCGTCCAGAACTACTCACCGGGTGACGAACTCTACCTGTTCGGCTTCAGCCGGGGCGCGTACACCATCAGATCGTTGTGCGGCATGATCAATAACTGCGGCATCCTGACACGACCGGACGCCGCGCTGATCCAGAAGGCGTTCGACCTCTACAAGAGCCGGGGCAGGGCCTATGCGCCCAGGGGAGAAAAATCGATCGCCTTCCGCAATGAACACGCGCATCCCTCGCGCGAGGTTCAGTTCGTCGGTGTCTGGGATACCGTCGGAGCGATGGGCATCCCGATCTCGTTCCTCGGGCTGTTTGACGACAAGGATGAATTCTACGACACCAAGCTCGGCCGGAACGTCCGCATCGCCCGACACGCCATGGCCATCGATGAGCATCGCAAGGATTTCGAGCCGACCATCTGGCAGCCGCGAGACGGCACGGACATGCAGCAGGTCTGGTTCGCCGGGGCGCACAGCAATGTCGGCGGCAGCTACAAGCCGGACAAGGATGGTTCGCTGTTGTCAGATATCGCTCTGGATTGGATGGTGGCCGAGGCCCGCAAGTCAGGGCTGACTGTTGAGGGGCATCTGGAGCAGGGGATCAACGGAAACCCTTTGGCGACACTGCATAACTCAAGACGGTCGTTTTACCGGGTGAAGGAAAAGTATTATCGGCCGATTGGTCATGGGAAAGGTGCTGTGTTGATCCATTCTTCGGTGAAGGAGCGCTGGGAGAGGGATGGCGAGTATCGCCCAGACAATTTACAGCATTACATACGCGGGAACAGCGGCTGGCGCGCAGCACTTGTCCGCTAGGAAGTTGATAAAGGAAATGTAGCTGGATTTTTCAAACATCGGAATTACGATATTTTCAAAAATTAATAGCAAGTCCCTAGTACATCAGGAGCAGGCAGTGTTTTTTTCGTTACCCAGGCGTTTGCTGCGGGTCGCTTCACCAGAGCAACAATGACGAAACTGGCGCAATGACAGGGATCTGCGCCTTTTATTAAGGCAGGGGCATTCGGGTTGGTCAGGACTCAGGAGCACTGCAAGCCGTGCCCCTGAGTCGTTCCCTTTGCGAGAGGATGAGTTTTTACCTTTGAAGCTGGAAGATGACTACGAAACCAGCTGAATTATGTGGCGCGCGCAATCCTGGATTGGGGTTCAACAATAGTTGTCAGTTGACCGCCGCAGCGGGTTTGATGATGACATCGATCCGTCGGTTGATGGCTCGCCCTTCTGGGGTATCGTTGGTCGCAAGGGGGCGTTCCGGGCCATAGCCGATGGACGTGACTTTGTTGTCAGCCAGGGTGCCATTGGCAATGAAGTATTGGCGGACCGCTTCCGCTCGATCTTTCGAGAGTTTGGCGTTGACCGCCGCAGAGCCGGTGCTGTCGGTATGTCCTTCGATGACCACCACAGGCTCACCGAATGTGCGAATGGCGTTACGCACCGTGCTCAGCAGTGCATAGTTTTCAGGCATGATCAGGTCCTTTCCCACCGGGAACTGAATCGCTTTGAGGCGAATGACTAAATTTTCAGATTGTTTGTAGACTTCAGCCTGTTCCTCGGCGAACAGTTCTTGGACTTCGTTGAAGAGTTGCTGAAACTTGCGCTCTGCCTCAAGGCGGGCTTTCGTCTCTTTCTCCTGCAGGGCAATGATCTCGCGTTCACGCTGGGCTTCCTTGCTCTCCCCCTCGAGGACCGCTATCTGCTGCATCTGAGAGTCAATTTCCCCCCGTAATTGGACAATCTTGGCCTGGTGCTCAATGTTTTCCTGCTGACGTTTCTCTTTCAGGTACTGGATGTCGTTTTGCAGAGAGGCCACCGATTCTATGATGCTCTGCAACTGCAGGTCCGGCGTTTCGTTGCGCAGATCGCGTACGCCCAGTTTGCTGGTCACCTGGTGGAGACTGTTTTCGCGCCAGAGTGCAATGTCCTCTGGTGACATGGTTTTGATCCGGTTGCTGACCATCATTACCTGTCCCAGGCGTTGCGCCAGGAAGAGCGCATGGTTGGCTTTTTCCTGCATTTTTTCACGATCATAGCGTTGCTTGGTGATAAACTGGTCCGCTTCTTCGAGGGTCTTCTGTGCCTCAGACAAGGTCTTCGGAGCGATCTTGAGTGCGTCATTTTCCTCTGCGGATGCCAGCAGTCTGCGGACCGTTCCCAGGGTATTCTCTTTTATTGCCCGGAGTTCGAGATCGGCAAATTCCTGAGCCACCTTGGTTTCGTTCTTCTCGGCCCGTGAGAGATTGTTGTTTTCAATGTCGCTGGTCAGAGCGATGAACTCGTCCTCTACCCGCTGGTAATCGAGCCCAAAGACTGCGGCGCCAGCCGAAATGGCAAGTTCACGGGCCTTGATCGCTTTCGCGATGGCAGTATTGGCGATCTGGGCGTATTCTTTGGCACGGTCAAGATGCGCATGACCATATGCCACATTTGTAAGTACTTTTCCGACCGAATCCTTGTCGGTCAGACCAGCCTTTGCTTTTGCCAGATAGTCTTCCGCCTGACCATACCAGGTAGGGGAAAGCACATGAATTTGCAGACCGCGCGCTTCATCCAGAGCCTCTTCAAGTTGCGCAATTTTGGTACTCGGGTTGTCTGACATGCTGACCGGTGCAACTTTCAGTGTCGTACCGGAGCAGCCGGTCAGGATAAGAGATAATAAAAGTGTGAATGCCAGTTTTTTGAAATATCCCATCTTTCTTTTCCCTTCATGTGTTGGAAAAACTAGAGAGCTTCGCGTCAGAATGCTGATCGGAGCGCAACTATATATGATTAAAACAGTTATAAATAAAGAGGAGATAAATTATATATTTTTAGTTTTTCAACGGGCTGATATTACAAGCTAAAATTTGAGATTGAAGTGCCTTGGAGGTTATCAGGGAAGAAGTGGAGAACATGTTTTGGAAAAAACATGGTTGTCAGTCATCGACAGGATTGAGGAACCGCATCGAAATACCGTATTTCTACACCTGCCCGGTTGCTGCCATTGTTGGTTCTGGCTGTAAGTGTAATAACCAGACCATATCAACACCACACATTCCACCCGTCGCTACGACGATCCGGGCAACAACAGCGGGAGGATTCAAGCATGGATAAGACCACCATGAGTCATAGTGCCCGACTCCTCAAGGGAGCGCGTTAAGGAAGGGCATGGACGTTCATAAGATTGTAAGTATCCATATGCCAAACAAGAGGCTGCATCAGGGGCGAGTTTCAAAGTTTAATTGTAATAGTTGAACGGGTAAGCGGTAGCAAGACAAAAGCCGTTTGCCCTTTTTTTTCTGAATGCGTCACCGAAAAACTCAGCTAAACTTAACATCATGAATATCACCCTTCTAGACGGCGGAATGGGCCAGGAACTTCTGGCCCGCTCTTCGGCCAAGCCCACAGGGCTCTGGTCCACCCAGTTCCTGCTCGACGCACCTGAGCTGATCCATGCGGTGCATCGCGATTATTTTTTGGCCGGTGCCGATATCGCCACCGCCAACAGCTATGCCCTGCATCGTGATCGCCTGCAACCTTTCGGAATTGAGGACCGCTTTGCCGATCTGCACCGGCAGGCATGCCAGTTGGCGGTATCGGCAAGGGATGAACACGGCTCGGGACTTGTGGCCGGGGCGTTGGGGCCGACCGGCTGGTCGTATCGTCCCGACCTGGCGCCGCTGGCCGATGAGGCCGCCGAACTTTTTGCCGAGATCGCCCGACTGCAGGACCCCTATGTCGATCTGCTGTTGTGTGAAACCATGTCCTCGGTCGATCAGGCGCGGGGTGCGGCGATGGGGGCCAGTGTGGTGAACAAGCCGATCTGGCTGGCGGTGAGCGTGGATGACGAGGATGGTACGAAACTTCGTTCGGGTGAACCGGTCACGGCGATATTGCCGCTGATTGAAGAGTTCAACCTGGCCGCACTGCTGGTCAACTGCTCGGTCCCCGAAGCGGTGGACCAGGCGCTTCCACTGCTGGCCGGTCACGGTGTCCCGCTCGGGGCCTACGCCAACGGATTCGTGAAGATTGCCGAGGAATTCATGAAAACGGATGCGACCGTGGCTGAACTGGACAAGCGCGCCAATCTTGGGCCGGATGTGTATGCCGACTTTGCCGCCGGCTGGATCGCGCAGGGCGCGACCATCGTCGGCGGCTGCTGCGAGGTCGGTCCCGCCCACATTGCGGAGCTGGCAAGACGATTCAAGTCTGGCTAAATGAACCAGCCTGTGCCATATTTCCCGACTCCTCACGGAGGCAGGTAAAGTGATACAATGACGGCTCGTGGAAGTTTCCCCCTGACGCGGAGAAGGAGAACCCCATGCCCACCTATAACGGCAGCTGTCACTGTGGCTCGGTCAACTTTTCCTTCCGCGGGCCTGAAATCGACCAGGGCCTGAAATGCAACTGTTCGATCTGCATCCGCAAGGGCGCCGCGATGACGGCGTTTACCATCGCGCCGGACGAGATGAAGATCGATGCGCAAGAGGGCGCTCTTGCCGTCTATCAGTTCGGCTCAAAAGTCGCCAAGCACTATTTCTGCAGCAGGTGCGGGATCTACACGTTTAACGAAACAGTCCGCAAGCCGGGTCATTTCCGGGCGAACCTCGCCTGCCTCGAGGGGGTCAACCCCCTGGAACTGCCGACCCAGGTGTTTGACGGGGCGTCCCTGTAGGACCAGATAAATTTAACTTACTGCTGTTGCAGATCGGAGCACGTTTTTGGACAATAATGATGTCTTACGCCGGATCCGCTTCACCTTCGATTTTAGCGATGCGAAGATGATCGCCCTGTTCGGCCTTGCCGATTATCCGGTCACCCGCGAGCAGGTCAGCGCCTGGCTGAAAAAAGAAGGTGATCCGGCGCTGGTGGAATGCAGCGACACGGAACTGGCGGTGTTCCTCAACGGATTGATCACCGATCGGCGCGGCAAAAAGGACGGGCCGCAGCCGGTCCCCGAGCAGCGTCTGAACAACAATATCATCTTCCGCAAGCTGAAAATCGCCCTGGACCTGAAAGCCGAAGATATCCTGGCGATTATGGGTCTGGCGCAGGTGAAGATCAGCAAGCATGAATTGAGCGCGTTTTTCCGCAGGACGGGGCATAAACACTACCGGGACTGCAACGACCAGATGCTGCGTAATTTCCTCAAAGGGGTGCAGCAGAAATATCGCGGCGATACCGCCGGGACGGATGCTGAACAGACAGGACAAAGCGAATGAGTAAAAATCAGAAGGTCAGGGATATCTATGTCACCGACATCTCTTTCGATGTGGAAGAGGAGGACCTGAGAAAACTGTTCTCGGTGTGTGGCACGGTCCGGTCCATTAAACTGATGAACGACGAGAAAACGGGAAACTTCACCGGCCGTGCTTTTGTCCGGATGGGCAACGAAGCGGAGACCAAAGATGCGATCAATACCCTTGACGGCGCCCGCCTGATCAACCGCTGCATCAAGGTTCACGAGGCCAAGCAGAAAGAAGCGGCGCCTCCGGTAGCCAAGGAGACCAGGGAGCGGTCAAGGCGCCCGCCGAAGGGTCGCCGCAGGTAACCTTTGCGGCAGACGGGAGCCCGGGTTCCTTTCAGTCGACCTGAAAAATCAGCGAGATTTGCCGACCGGAGGGGCGCACGATAACAACATCATGCGCCCCTTTCGTCGTTTTGGTCAGTCATTGTTCTCTGCCGCTGGTCAACGGTCAATCGGTCCGGGTCACCTTCAGGCGCGCGACTGGGTTCTGAATGCGGTGGCTTTCGTCCAGCACCGACGTTGCCAGTCCGTCGTCCGCAGAAACAACCCCGGGGTGCACGGCTATAAAATCGCGGTCATCCCGGACCGCATTGAACCCTTCACCACCGCCTGCCGGCCCCGGAATGCCGGACGCGGTTTCGCTGTTATCCTCTGTTCCCGCGTCATAGCTGTTGACGTCGATCACGATCGACTGGCCGACCTGCAAACTGTCGAGGCTGTGGCCGCTGATGCCGGTAAAGGCGTCGTTGCTGTTGACCAGCATGCTGGCCACACTCAAGCGGGTCCCGTTCAACGTTCCGCTCAGGGTCACTCTGTCGCTCCCGCCCGGCGGGGTTATGCCACCTCCGGCCAGATTGTCACGAACGTCAGTGTTGTCAGCCGCTTCGGTCAGGAAGGCGGTCGGGTCACCCCCTTCGGCCAATTGCTCCAGTCCATCGCTGGCCACGGCGCTGAGCTGCCAGGCGGTGAAATTCTGATTGTGCAGGATCGCCGCCATGGGTGCCATTGGTTGATTGGCGGTCAGGTTGGTGAGGGTGACTTCAAAGCGTGCTTTGGTCGATGAGCCGCCGTCGCTGCCGCAACCGGCCAGGCTGATAATCAGGCCCAGCACGATGACGAGAAACAATATCCGGTTGAGATAAGTCGTCATAACATCACCTCTTCCTTAATGAATGGTCAGGCGGATAACCGCAACCGGGTTCAACCAGCGATGCGCTGTGCTGTCCAGATCGCTGACGCCACCGGTTGGATCGCGGTCACCGAGGGTGCCACGGTGAACGTGGATGCTGGTATTGGCGTCGATAGCTGTCACGCCGCTGCCGCCGCTGCCGGACGCGCCGGTCGGATCACCGGGAATCCCCGCGCTGCCCGGGACGCCGCCATCGACGGTATTGAGCAGTTCATCGTTGGCTTCGGTGCCGGCGTCATAGCCGTTAAGCTGGTAGGTGTAGGTTCCGGGTTCAGTGGGGATCTCAAGGCTGTCGAGCCCGACGAAGCCGTCGTTGGTCGGCAACAGCATGGCAACCAGGGAGAGATGGGTATGCCCCGTTGCACCGGTATCGATACTGGTGTTCGTCGATTGTCCCGGGCCCAGCAGTCCGGCGGCCGGGTTGTCGATGGTATCCGCATCGGCTCCGCCGACAGCGCTCAGCAGGCCGCTGGTATCGCCCCCCTCGGCCATCGCCTGCAAACTGGCTGAGGCCGCGGTGCCGACCTGGAACAGGTGGTCGGTTTCAGCGTGCGCGGTAATCAGCAGGGGGGTGAAGTAAATGTTGTGGGTGCTGTTGGTGACCTCAACATCGACGGTGGCTGCCTGCACAGTTGCTGCGCCAAGCAGCAGCAGCGGGAAGATTGCGACGGATAAGAGAATCTTTTTCATAGTAAAGCTCCTTTCTGTCCACGATAAGAATGGTGGCTGGTCAGGCCGAAAGTTCTTCAACCCCGGTTTGATTGAATGTATGGCAAAGATAGCAGGCTGTTTTAATGAACAGATAAAGGGACGGTAAAGATTGGATAAAGATGCGCAGGAGTATGCCTCCATGCCTGCTTCGGACCGGAACGTGGTTTTCCCGCGCATGTCACCGGGGGGCAAACCAGGTGAACTTAAGTGATATTCTCTATATAGATCAGTGAGTTGTAATATCAGAAATATCGGTTATGTTAAAAAGATAACCCCAGTTACAGAGAGGAGGTCATTATGGGTTTGTTCGGCAAGATGTTTGGCAGTGAGCCCCAGTATCCGGACCTGTCCGGAGACAGCGATGCGGCCGAAAAACTGGCGGCCATCCGCAGCAAGCTGGAAAAGCTGGCGGCGAACGTTCATGACAAGATGGAGGTGGTGCCGACCGACGATGGCGCCTATGTCTTCATCGGCAAGCCCCCTAAGAAGTTCGGTATTGCCTGGATCGAAGGGGGCGAGGTGAAAAGCTTCAAAACCATGATGGAAGAACATGGCATGACCAACGATCAGGCGATCAAGTTTTCCAACGAGCTGCGCGAGGTCTACGAGCGGCATCTCGGTGACAAGCGGTTTCATGCCAAGATCGCCGAAAAAGACATCGTCGTCACCCCGTCGCAACCCCTGGAGAATGAGGTGCGCGAGGTGCTTTCCCATCTGCACTGATGTCATGACACCCTGGTTTTTCACCGCTTGATTTTTCAGTTTATGCACATTTTCCATTGAACCTGATGAGATAGGCACAAGCTTATGACCACCCAGGCAACCCGCACCAGAGGGGTTGTCTTTTTTTGTCTGATTTTTTGCGTCAGCATAAATATCCTCTGCTGACCTCGTCTTCACATCCCTGCTCCTGATATACTGTTGTCAGTCATCAAAGGAGGTCGGAAATGTCCTATTATTTCAGCACCAAAATCGAGAGCGAATTCGAACAGGCGATTGAACGGGTGACCGGAGAACTGCAGAAGGAGGGTTTCGGTATTCTGACCGAAATCGACGTCAAGGCGACCCTGAAAAAGAAGCTGGATGTCGATTTTCGCAACTACTTGATCCTCGGCGCCTGCAACCCGCCGTTTGCCTACCGGGCACTCCAGACAGAACCGAAGCTCGGCATTATGCTGCCCTGCAATGTCGTGGTTGAAGAGCTTGAGGACGGCCTGATTGAAGTGGCGGCGGTCGATCCACTGGTCGCGATGGCGGTGGTCGACAATCAGGAACTGGAGGAGGTGGCGACAGAGATTCGGCAGAAATTGAAGAACGCCCTCGGGCGATTGTAGGCAGACCGGTTGAAAGTGCACTATCCACAGATGGAGGCAGGAATGAATGTATTTGAATTCGCCATGAAAATGGAAGAGGACGGCAAGGCTTACTACCAGGGTCTGGCTGACCGGACGTCACAGCCGGGACTGAAAACCATTTTTGTCCAGCTGGCAGAGGATGAGCAGAAACATTTCGAAACCTTCCGGATGCTCAAAGAAGGGAAGGGGGCACCGGAGATGCAGGACAGCGATGTCATTGCAGAGGCCAAAAATGTTTTCGAGACCCTGCCGTCGGGAACGATCGCGCTGAAGGGGATGGAGGACGCCCTCGCCGGGTATGATCACGCGATGGATCTGGAAGCGCAGAGTTTCAAATTTTACGAGAGAGTTGCCCGGGAGGAGAGAGATCCGAAGACGAAGGAGCTGTTGACGAGAATCGCCATCGAGGAACGCAAGCACTACAATATTCTGGAGAATATTTACAGCTTCATCAATGCTCCCAACCAGTCTCTTGACTGGGCTGAGTTCAGTAATCTCAGTGAGTTCAGTCAGTTCGGCAGGGAGAAGGATCTCTGAGAGAGGTGCTGCTCAGTGCCGCGGCAGCGAGTATAAATCTGCAGGGCAGGTGGTGCTGCCACAAGAGATTAAGTTGTGACAATGCACGACAGGTGAAACAGAGACATGGCCAGCCCGGAAGATCGGACTGGCCATGTCTCATATTAATCGATTGTCGCTGTCCAGCCTAGAGTCGCCAGTTGACAAATACCATTGCCGGTGTGAGTTCATCTGGAAGACCGCTGAACCAGTTCTTGGTCTGGTTCATGATGTTGATGAAACCAATCTGGACGCCCTTGTCCGAGGACTCGGCATAATTGACAAAACCGAATTGCAGACCATGCAGCTTGGCGGCGTAGTTAAAGGCCCCCCATTGCAATCCTCTGAACTCCCCCTTGGCGTAATTGATCAAGGCCAGTTGAGCGCCTTTGTAATTCTCCGCATAGTTGCCAAATCCGAGAGACAGTCCGGAACTGCTGCCGGTGGAACCATTGACGATACCCAGGGCAAACGCATTCTGCGGGTTTTCGCTCCAGAGCCCGAGGGTAGCCCCCTCAACCTGGGTTGTTTTCGAATGAATGGCAAGGTCCGGAGTCAGGCTCAATTGGAAGCCGCGTGTTTCTGCCAATGCCCCCGTGGCCAAAAAACAACCTATTAATACAAGAATCAGTCTTTTCATCGTGAATTGCCTCCGTTTGTGGTGAGCGAACGCCTGAAATCAAGAACAAGCGTTCCGGGTGATAGAAAAACAAACATAATTAGCCGTTTCGATCTCGTTCAATTGTAACAAAATCAGTATTGATTGACTGCCATTAAATAGCAAAACTCCTGTTTGTCAAGTTTTCCCGACCGCAGAGAACTCTGTTCTCAGTTTCCGTCGAGGATCCGCCCAATCCCGCCCAGAACCGAGCCTTCTCCCTTGTCGCTGCCACCCGCTTTGGGTGCATGGGCGATGATCCGATCGGCCAGGCGGCTGAAGGGCAGACTTTGGATCCAGACTTTGCCATGGCCGCTGAGGGTTGCGAGGAACAGGCCTTCACCGCCGAAGAACATGCTTTTCAGGTTGCCGGCCCGTTCGATATTGTAATCGACTCCCTGCTCGAAAGCGACCAGGCAGCCTGTGTCAACGCGCAGGGTTTCGCCCTGCAATTGCCGTTCAATAATGGTTCCGCTGGCGTGAACAAAGGCCATACCATCACCCTGCAGTCGCTGCAGGATAAAGCCTTCGCCGCCGAAAAAGCCGGTGCCAAGTCGTCGTTGAAATGCGATGCCGACCTGGGTGCCGAGAGCGGCACAGAGGAAAGAATCCTTCTGGCAGAGAATTTCTTCGCCGTGACGGGCCAGATCCAGAGGGATGATCTTGCCGGGGTAAGGGGCGGCAAAGGCGACATGCCGCTTGGCTCTGCCCTGGTTGGTAAAGTGAGTCATGAACAGTGACTCTCCGGTCAGAACCCGCTTCCCGGCACTGAACAGTTTCCCCATCAGCCCGGAGTCGGCCTGCGATCCGTCGCCCATACGGGCTTCGAACTGAATATCCTGTTCCAGGTAGTTCATCGCTCCGGCTTCGGCGATCACGGTTTCACCGGGGTCGAGCTCGACCTGGACCATCTGCATGTCGTCGCCGACAATAGTGTAATCGACCTCGTGACAACGCATTCGTTCTCTCCTTTACAGTTCAATATTCGTGACGCTTTGATAATTTTTATATCTTAACATGTGTCAGTGGTTTTGAAGAATGAGAATCGGGCAATGAGCTTTTCTCAGGAAAATCCGGGACGCCCCTTCGCGTGGTATCATTCAAACAAAGGAGCCAGCAATGAGACCGAAGCAGCCTGTCACCCCAGCCGAAAGGTTCGATACCCTGAGACAGTCGATCATGTCCCTTTTACGCCGAGAGGAAATGACGGCGTTGGAGATCTCCGAGGAGGTCGGTGTGTCGGTCAGGGATGTTTATGGGCACCTGAATCACATCCGCCACAGTCTCCACCGGGAAGGTGTCAGCCTGACTGTTCTTCCCGCTGAATGTCGTGGTTGCGGATTCGTTTTTGTGAAACGGGACAGGTTGAAGCGGCCGGGACGTTGCCCGATCTGCCGCGGTGAATCGATCAGTCAGCCCCGTTATCGGGTGATTGATGACCAGTGACGTTGGGATATGGGGGTGAGATGAGCGAATCGCCGTTCATGGTTCATGTCGTATGCTACTCCGGTTATCGGGGAGAGGAAACTCCGCGCCGGTTTTTCATTGATTGAAAGTGCATTGAAGTAGACGAGGTGCTGGATCGCTGGCTGGCTCCCGACCATCGCTACTTCAAACTCCGCAGCCCCGAGGGCGATCTGTATGTTTTGCGGCACGAGACCGGCGCAGACTGCTGGGAACTGACTCTGTTCGAGAGTGGTTCGTTTCATCCTCCTTAACTTCAGGAGGGGGATCGGTCCTACTCGCACACATGCCGGGTGGCAAGTTGCTCTTCGGAGAGTTCCGGCGCATCGGCAGACAGACTGAAACCTGTTTCGATAATTTCCTCACCCAGCCCTTCGAGGACCTTGAGGAAATTCATTACCAGGTAGGGGTTGAGCTGTGATCCGGCCAGTTCCAGCATCAGCCCACTGATTTTGGGAAAATCCCAGGGTTCCTTGTAGGCCCGCCGGGTGCGCAGCGCATCGAAGGTATCGGAGATCATGGTCATCTCGCTGCACAGGTTGAGCTGCCAGTTGTCGGGGACCTTGGGGTAGCCAGCCTTGTCATGGCGCATATGGTGTTCAAAGGCTGTCAGAATGGCCAGCGCTGGTATTCCTTGTTGACTCATCAGGTACTGTGCTCCCCGCGGGGGGTGCTGCTGCATCATTTGCCACTCTTCGTCACTCAGCTTGCCCGGTTTGCGAATAATCTCGTTGTCGATGAAAATCTTGCCGGCATCGTGCAGCATTCCGGCGATACCGACATCATGCAGCAACTGCTCATCCAGCCCGAGGGACGTGCCCTGAGCGATATTGAGAATCGCGACATTGACGGAATGGGTAAAGGTGTATTCGTCTTCCATCCTCAGCGGTACCAGGGCCAGCAGCGGGTTGGCCTCCTGCTGAAAAGCGGAGACGAAGCCGGCGATGATCGATGACAGTTCCTTGATCTCGAGGTTTTCTTGGTCGCCGATGGTCTCGTAAAAGTCTTTAATGCTACCCAGCTCTTCATCAGTCAGCTCGGCGAAACGGGTAATCGGCCGGACCCTTTCCTCATCGTCCTCGGTGTCGACTTCTCCGTAGTCGATATGCGGGGCCGAAGTCTTGAACTTTTCCGCGTCCTGCTGCCCGATTGCGACCTGCAGCAGCAGGGTTATCTCTTCTGTAGTGATTCCTGTCGCGAAACGGATAAATCCGACTCTTCTGGAGTAGAGCATCCGGGCGATCCGTTCGGTGTGCGGAGTTCGTTCCAGCGGTTTGCCATCAAACAAAAGGTCTTTTTTGACCACCAGAAAGGTGATTTCGTTCTGCACACCGAGCATGCGGCTGAGGCTCTCGAGGATCTGAGGAACCAGGACCTGCACCTGCTTGTGCTCAAGCGAGTAGAGAGTTGCGGCTGCCAGTGCCGCGGAGATCTGGCGCAACGCTTCCTGAATCGACTGGCGATCAACTGTCGGCGTCATCAACCCTCCTCCTGGGCGAGCTTTTTCAGGGTTTGTCGGGCCTGGGTCGCCACTTCTTTGATTTCGTTATCGACATGCTGTTTGAGAATAAGCGAGACCTTTGCCGCTGGATATTTGCCGAGCGCCTTGATGATTTCAACCTTCAGCTTTCTGAAGGGGGCAGCTTTGAAAAGCCGGCTGGCGTTGAGCATTTCGGAGAAGAGCGTCAGCGCCGCAGGGTTGTTGTGTTCGGCCAGGGCGTGGACCAGGGCTTTCTTGATGTCGAGGTCGAAGTGGAACAGCCTGTTTTCCCGCAGCATGGATATCAGTTTTGCTGAGAGATTTTCGTTGTCAACCAGCTGGCTCATGGTAATGGCATGAATCACTTCCTGGCGGTTTCTTGAGAAGAGATTCTTGATCAATTTCTGGATCGATTCCTCGTCCTGCAATAACAGGCAGGTCTTGAGCGCTTCCTGGCGGACTTTCTGGTGATTGTGGTTGAGTAATGGCCTGATTTTCGGCAGTTTGTCTACCGCGCCCAGCTCGCGGAGTAGAATCAGCATGTTGCGTTGTACGAACCAGCGTTCGTCCCCCAGAAAAAGGACCGCGTGGTCTGCGACCTTGCCACCCAGTTTCCTCAGACAGGTCAGGTAGAAAAAGCGGATCGAACGATCACTTTCAGTGGCGGTGTGTTCCAGCAGAGGCCTGACAAATGGTGCGCCGATCAGGGCAATCACTTCGGCTACCTGCGGTTGATAGTCTTTACCGAGCCGTGGTGTGTCGCCGAGCACCTGTTCGGTGAAAGAGTCAGGAATCAGGTCAATCAGTGGTCGGGTTTCTTCTTCCGGTTTACCCTCAAAGCAGGTACGGCACAGGTTAATCAGGCTGGTATAGTCGCTTGCATCAAGATAAAATTGCATTGAGGCGATCAACCGTTCCCGCAGACCGTCGATATATTCGGCATCTGGATTGTTGTAGAGAATATGCAGCGACAGTCTGGACATCTGTTGTTCCTGACGGAAATCCTCCAGCGATTTTTTCAGCTCCTGGAGTTTGTCGGTCAGGCCGGTGGGCAGTTGCTGATTGTTAAGGACCTGCATCAGCGCTTTCTGGTAGCGGGAGGGAACATATTTGTTGAATTCGTCCGGGCGAAACAGTTCTTTGATCTGCTGGGCCGATTTCTCCCGGGCAATGGCCTGAGCGGCCAGTTCCGTTTCAGGGACCAGCTTTCTGTCACCGGCCAGTTTGCTGACCAGCGACAGGACCACCGGCGGTGTGTAGCCATGCTGGCTGGTGACCTGGCGGAACGCCTCGACAATGGCCTGATCCGAGAGACCGTTGAAGAACTCTTCAGTGAACTCCTTGGGAACCTGTAACTTGCTGAGGTCGCCAAGGACAGATTTGCGCATATCAGGACTCAGGTTGTTGACGAAATCGGCGAGACAGAGCAGGGCCTCGGTCCGAGCGGTTTTTTTCTTTTCCCGCTGCAGAGAGGTGGCGAAACGGCTCAGTTCCTGGGTCAGCTGATCCTGCTCGGTAGCCGGTCTGCCACTCAGGGTCTCACTGATACGTTCGGCCAGTTCGGCAGCGGATGTTTCATCCGATAGCGATTCCAGTTCTTCCCCGGTCAGGGAGTTGAAGATCGAGCGAGCAAAATTGAGCCAGATGTCCGATGAAGGCCGCAGTTCCTTTTCCTGAACCTGGCTCTCTTCGGAGTTGAGCAGGCGGAAGTCGCTTTCTGACATCTCGGTGAGCACAATGCCTGCCACGTTCCGTTTGGCCAGACTGGCCCCGATGCCCCCCTCGTCCCAGGTCTCGGCAGGGTTGCGCAGAAGAATCCGGAGGAACGTATAGATGGACGGGACTGTAACGCCGGGGAGCAGGGAAAAGGAAGAAATACCGTGCTGGAACATGCGGCGGGCGAAACTGGTGAACAGCTGGTTGCGCCTGCTGATTAATTCGCCCTGAATCATAAAGCCGTGCTTGGCGACGGTGACCAGGAGATCTCCACCCTGAGAATGGAATTCCTCAATGCTGTTCAGCAGTTTGTTGGTGGTCTGCTGGACCACATTGTTCTCTTCACTATAGAGGCTGAGGTGTTTGCAGAGCAGGAACATCGTGTTGAGGATGTCTACTGAGCGTGCTGTGAGATTGGAGTGTCCGTCTTCAAGCATGTGAGCGCCCTTCAGGGGACAGAATTGCGAAGTCGGTCATAACCCTTTACAGAAAAGTTGTAAACAAAATAGCAGAGTTTGCGACAAATGTGTAATCATTTCAACGGTGATTGCCACTGATATGGCAGTGACACACCCGAAAATCAATCGTTTTTCTTGCGGACGCCGAGGATGTGGCAGATCGCGTAGGTCAGGTCAGCCCGGTTGAGTGTGTAGAAGTGAAATGCGTTGACGCCATGTGCGTAGAGCGCCCGGCATTGATCCGCGGCAACCGTTGCAGCCACAAGCTTTCGGGTCTCCGGCTCATTGTCCAGGCCTTCGAACAGATCCGCCATCCACAGGGGAATTGTTGCTCCGCACATGGCAGCGAAATCCTTGACCCGGGCAAAATTGGTGACCGGCAATATCCCGGGGATAATCGGCACCTCGATTCCCGCAGCGCGGGCACGGTCCAGAAAACGTAAAAATATCTCGGTATCAAAGAAAAACTGGGTGATCGCCCGGGTCGCACCGTTGTCGATTTTGCGCTTTAGGTTGTCCAGGTCGGCCTCAGGGTTGCTGGCTTCCGGGTGTCCTTCAGGGTAGGCGGCGACGCTGATTTCAAAATCAGCGACCTGCTTAAGACCGCTGACCAGATCGGCAGCATAGGCGTAGCCTTGTGGATGCGGTACGTAGCGCTGTTGTCCTTCGGCCGGATCGCCACGCAGGGCGACGATGTGACGCACTCCCTCATCCCAGTATTGCCGGGCAATTTCGTCGATTTCGTCACGACTGGCGTCGATGCAGGTCAGGTGCGCCGCGGGCTCCAGGCTGGTCTCCCGGCGCAGGCGCGAGACGGTAGCGTGGGTCCGTTCGCGGGTTGTGCCGCCGGCGCCGTAGGTCACCGAAACATAAGCCGGCTGCAGGGGTTCCAGGCGTTTGATCGCGGTCCACAAGTCGATTTCGGCCTGCTCCGTTTTCGGCGGGAAAAATTCGAAGGAGACCTGCACGTCCTGAGGCAGGGGGGTCGCTACAGCAAGCTCCAGCTGGTTATCGGTCTGTTTTGACGTCAGCGGGTTTGATGGTTTTTTCATTTACAGTCCACAGGTGTTGGTAAAAACAGGTTCAGTATTGCGGTACCGGATATAGCAGGGGGCAACCTGAAGGTCGCCCCGATGTCAGTTTATGGTGCTGATAAAACTGATTTTCAGAATCTGTCAGCTGCTGAAAAGAAATGGTTCATCAGGGTCAGGCAAGACGTCGATCCTCTCCCCGATAAGCGAGACCGCCCATTCCGCGAATGCGATCGATACCGACGGTCACCCAGCCGTCAGCGCGGTAAAAACGGGCGATTTCTTGTAGATCGATCAATCTTGGCAGCAGGCTTGGAGCGATTCTGTCCTCAGCTCCATTCTTGTAGACCACCTTTATTTTTCGACGGCCGCCGAAAAAATCCATGGGTCCCCCGGGGTGCACTAGTCCATGTCACATATCAGTTCATTTATGCTTCCCATAGTACATGGTTTGCGACTCTTTGCAAGGGCATAATCCTCTGGTTCAGAGCTCAGCAGAGAGATAAAAAGGCCGCCTGAAGGATCAGACGGCCTTTGCTGGATCTATTTGTGACTGATGCTATTTGAGGGTCTCGGCAAGAAAATCACTGAAACGATCCCAGGATTTCATGTCGGCATCCTCCCGGTAGCGTTCGGTACCGAAAACGGTGAAAGCATGCGGCGCGCCGCTGTACGTGATCATCTCATGGGGGACCCCCTGATGTTCAAGTTCGGCGGCCAGTTTGGCAAAGTCCTCCATGGTGATGGCTGTGTCGGCTGTCCCGTGCATAATCAGCAAAGCTCCCTTGGCTGCTGAATAGTCCTGACCCTCGGGAGTGCTCAGGCCGCCATGGAAGGTGGCGAAACCTTTCAGGTCGGCTCCGGACCTGGCGTATTCCAGTACTGCTGCCCCACCGAAGCAGTAACCCATTGCCACAGCGTTCTGCGCGTCGGCTTTCAGCCCTTTGGCCGTGGCCATTGCACCCTGCAGCAACCGACGCATCTTTTCACGGTCCTTGTAGAGCTCGCCGGTGTGCTGACGTTTGTCTTTCACCTCTTTCGGCCTGACTCCTTTACCGAACAGATCGGCGGCAAAAACGGCGTAGCCCATATCGGCAAGCATACCGGCCCGCTTGATCTCATAGTCCGTCAGGCCGTCCCAGTCATGGACCAGCAGTACCAGCGGGGCTTTGGGGGAGGGGCTGATGAAGTACCCTTCGTAGTCGGCACCATCCACCTGGTAGCCGATGGTTTGTCCGGCAGCCAGGGCACCGGTGGCCATCATTATGATTGCGGAAAAAGTAAGTAAGAATCTGATCATTTTTCCTCTCCTTTGCGAGTTTATGCATGCCGCTCAGCAGATTAGTCGGAAATCTAGATTTAATTTTACCATGTGGGTATCGGGAAATGGAAGGGGGCGAGATTTTTTTGAATCCAAAGAATCAATCAGTTCACGGGGTGCTGTCGGACCGTCTGGATGGGTCAATGTGCCGCAGGTAATCCGCTACCAGGGACGGTCTCCGATGGCTTTGAAACAGTATATCTGCGGATAAGTCAGTAGCAATTTTTAGTGTATGATTCTGATGTGGCCGGCTGTCGCACGTCGGATTCAGAGTGGAAAGTATCTTCGCTCGGGCCGACCTACGGCCCCGTAGACCAGCTCTGCGGCGAGTTTTCCGTTCGCGGTCAGGTATTCCAGGTAACGCCTGGCGGTGGTGCGGCTGACACCGGTCTGCTCACCGACCTCCTCGGCACTGAACCCTTCTGCACAGTCCTGTTCGAAGATCCCACTGATCTTTTTCAACGTCAGGGGATCTATCCCTTTCGGGTGCTCCGGCTCGCCCGGGTTGCTCTCGCGGTAGGGGTGAAGCAACTGATCGATATGCCGCTGGTCAACCGGGAAGCCATCCTGCAGCCGCAGCCGGTGGGCGCGGAATTTTTCCAACGCATCCTTGAAGCGGGGGAACATGACCGGTTTGACGATATAGTCGAACACCCCGCCACGCAGTGCCTGCTGTAGCGGTTCAATCTCCTTCGCTGCAGTGATCATGATCACATCGCAGGCCTGCTGCTCGGAACGGACTTTCCAGAGGACATCGAGTCCCAACCCTTCGGGAAAGTAGAGATCGAGGAGGATCAGGTCCGGTTCCAGAATCTCTGCCATCTTAATGGCATCGTCCAGACTGTCAGAGATGCCACAGACACTGAATCCCTCAATCTTTTCCGTATAGTGCCGGTGAATTTCGGCAATCTTCGGGTCGTCATCAACGATAAGTACAGTCAATTCCATGGCCGTCGTCCTATTTTCTCTGCCTGTGTTTCGGAATGAATACGGTGAACAGTGCACCACCCAGTTCACCGTCCGCCAGGGTGATCTGCCCGCCGAGATCGTCAAGCGCTCGTCGGACCAGGTGCAGCCCCTGGCCCCGATGTGCCTGCGGATTGGTTGAGAAACCCCGGTCGAAGATGCGGTCGACGACCTCGGATGGAATTCCAATCCCGGAATCTTCCACCTCGAAGACCAGGTCGCGACCGGCATCGGTCATCGCCAGCCTGACCAGGGGATCACCCCCGGCCCGCAGCACCGAGTCGAAGGCATTGTCGATCAGGTTGCCGAGAACAGTCACCAGTTTTTCACGATTGAGGTCAGGCGGAACGTCCCGCAGTTCGCTATCCGGGTCGATCTCTAATTTGACGCGCAGTTCCTGGGCATGGTTGTACTTGCCGATGATGAAGGCGGCAAGAATCGGATGTGGAACCGCCTTGGCGAGAAAGGCGATCAATCCCTGGTAACCCGCAGCTTCACTGCCGATCAGGTCGAGGGCCCTGTCATGCTCGCCGATCTGAATAAGACCCGCTATCGTATGGAGTTTATTGGAATATTCGTGGGTCTGGGCGCGCAGCATTTCAGAATATTCCTTGACCTGGGAAAGTTGCCTGGCGACGATATCCAGTTCATCCTTGCGACGGAAACTTGCGACAGCTCCGGTAATCCTGCCGTTCTCAAGCATCGGTACCGTATTGATAATCATGGTGGTGTCGCCGACCTCAAGTTCCTGGTCATGCCGTTGTTTGCCACCAGCAAGTATGCGACTCAGCTTCGCCCCGGGAAGAACCTCGCGGATGTGCTGGCCGATGATCTCCTCTTCACTATTTCTGCCAAGGATCTCCACCGCCTGGCGGTTGACAACTGTCACCATGGCTTCCGGGTCGATGGCAACAACCCCCTCACGGATCGACTCGATTATGGTGGCACGTTCGCTGAACAGGCGGGCGATCTGCTCCGGTTCCAGGCCGAAGATTGCCCGTTTGAATCGGCTGGAGATGCTCACTGCGCCGAGAATGCCGAGCACCATCAGCACACCAATCAGCAGACCGACTTTAAGCTGGTGCTGGTGAACGATGTCGCGTACGTCTCCAAGCAGATAACCCACTGAAACAACGCCGATGATTTTGTCTTCATCGTCAAAAATCGGTACCTTGCCGCGGATCGACGGGCCGAGGGTGCCGACCGCGCGGGAGATATAGGACTGACCCTGCTCCAGAGCCCGGACATTGTCGCCACCGACCATCTTCTTGCCGATCCGGTCCGGTTTGGGGTGGGAAAAGCGAATGCCGTCGCGGTTGCCGATGACGATGAATTCTGCACCGGTTTTGCGGCGGATGGTTTCCGCAAGTTGCTGCAGCAGACCTTCCGGTTGCGGCTTGACGATCTGCTGGCGAACCAGCGGGATTTGCGCAACGCTGTGGGAGACCTGCAGGGCGCGTTTGCCGATCTGGTCCTCCAGCACCTCACCGATCATCGCCGTGTACATCCCTCCTGAGATCAGAGTCAGAGAGAGAACCAGCAGGCAGACCAGAAAGATCATTCTGGCTTTCAGCGAGTGAGGAAGGAGGCGCAGGCGGTTTTTTTCAGCCGGTATATCCATGCTAATCCCGGAAGCTGATCATCGTGGCAAAACGGGTTCAGTATACATCAATTGTTGTCAAAGGCAGCCGTTTGGTTTTGCCGGTCACCTTCAGCAGCTGCTGCGGGACATCAGGGTTGTGCTTAATCCGGCAGCTACCGTCAGCAGTGCCGCGGCCAGTTCCTGCTGCCGGGATGACTCAAAACGGGAAATCGGGCCCGAGACACTAAGGGCTCCGTGCAGGTGCTTTTCGGCGGAGAGCAGAGGAACTGCCACGGCGGCGACTTCCGGGTCCCGTTCCCCGAGCGATGCATACCAGCCCCGGGAGCGTATCTGCTGGTAGGTCTCCCCCTCTGCGCCGCTCCAGGCGAGCAGAACCCGTCCGGCGGCCCCTTGTTCGAGAGGGAGCTGATGGCCTTCTTCAAGCTGATGGCGGATAGCGCGTCGGGCATTTGCGCGATAGAGGCAGGTCCGCGTGTTGCCAGTGCGGATATAGAAGGCTGCCGATTCGTTGAAGCGATCGCGCAGCTCCGCCAGGACCGGCTGGATGATATCGCCGATATTAAGGTTTTTGCGATAAATTTCTCCCAGCCGCAGAGGCGTCGCGCCAATCCGATAGTTCCCGTCGGCCTGACGGTGAAGATATCCAAAGCGCTCCAGGGATGCGGCCAGACGCAAAATGGTGCTTTTGTAAAATCCGCTCTGCTCGGCGAGTTGCTTGAGGCTTAGGGTCGGATGCTCGTTGCTGAAACAGTTGAGGAGTTCCAGTGCCCGTTCGACGGCTTCAACGCGATCATTGGCCATACCTGACCTTTCTTTTGCTTATGTTTATGGTTTAATTGGTTCTTCACTGTAGAATAAAATTCTGTTGAGCACAACCGGGCTTTGGGTTACCCTGTGTTCTGCTTAAGGGAACCCGATTCCTGCAGGGAGAACCGAGACGTCTGCAGCGAAACATCATAAGGGGAGCCATCATTGTCTTATCGACCATTGAAAAAATACCGGATAATCGACCTGACCAATGTTCTTTCCGGCCCTTTTTGTGGTCACCTGCTGGCTCATATGGGGGCCGAAGTTATCAAGGTCGAGACGCCCGGGAGCGGAGACCTGGCCCGCCAGCTCGGTGCCGATCCGGAGTTGAACAGAAAGAAGATGGGGGTGTCCTTCCTGGCTCAGAATGCGGGAAAGAAGTCACTGACCATCAACCTGAAATCACGACCCGGGAAAGAATTGTTCCGCCGCCTGATCCGCTCTGCGGATGTCCTGATTGAAAATTTTAGACCGGGGGTGATGGATCGGCTGGACCTCGGATTCGACGATCTGAAGCTGGACAATCCCTCATTGGTTTACTGTGCGATCTCAGGATTCGGTGCCACCGGTCCACTCCGCAATCAGCCCGCTTACGATCAGATTATTCAGGGGATGTCCGGGGTGATGAGCATCACCGGTGACCCGCAGACTGCGCCCTATCGGGTCGGCTACCCGATTGCCGATACCATCGGCGGAATGAGTGCCGCCTTTGCGATCAGCTCGATCCTGGCCGGACGCAATGGAGACCCCGGCGATGCCGTTTTTATCGATGTGTCGATGCTTGCTTCGACCATGTCGACGATGGGCTGGGTGGTTTCCAATTACCTGATGGCGGACAAGGTTCCACAGCCGATGGGCAATGATAATTTTACGGCCAGTCCGTCAGGGACCTTTCGCACCGGTGATGGCCTGCTGAATATTGCTGCCAACAAGCAGGAGCAGTTTGAGTCGCTCTGTCATATTCTTGAACTGCCGCACCTCATCAACGACCCGCGTTTTGCAGAGCGGCAGGTTCGGCTGGAAAACCGTCAGGCTCTGAAAGAACTTCTGGAGTGTGCCCTGGCCCGTAAAAGTGCTGGCGATTGGGAAAAGGAGCTCTCCGCTGGGGGTGTTCCTGCCGGCTGCGTGTTGAGTGTGCCGGAGGCGCTCAATCATCCTCACCTGCGCAGTCGGGGAATGATCGGGGAGTTTGATGATGTGCCGGGTGTCGGCCGGGTCGAGATATTTCGCCCAGGTTTTAAGATGAACGGACTTTCACCGCAAGTGGAGCAACCGCCACCCTCACTTGGCCAGCACAGCGACGAAGTGCTCCAGGATTTGGGTCTTTCACCACAAGAGATTGAACAGCTGCGCGAGCAAGGAGCGATTTGAATCATGGTCAATAATGCAGACAAGGACCCGCGGGTCAGTGACTGGTGGCAGACGGAAATCGTCGAGATGGCGCCCGGCATGATCCGGTTCCGGGGGTACCCGATCGAAGAACTGATTGGCAACGTCGGATTTGCCCAGATGATCTGGCTGATGCTGCGTGGCGAACTCCCTGCCCCTGAGCAGGCCGGGCTGCTGGAAGCGGCGCTGATGTCTGCGGTGGACCATGGCCCCCAGGCGCCGAGTATAGCTGTGGCGCGTATGGCCGCCAGCTGTGGTATCGGTCTCAACAACGCCATGGCTTCGGCTGTCAATGTGCTCGGCGATGTGCATGGGGGTGCCGGTGAGCAGGCGGTTGATCTTTATACCCGGATCGCTGCAGAGTGCGATGAGGGTCATTCCCTTGCACAGGCGACAGCGGATGTTGTCGCGCAGGAGATGACAGCCGGCAACCCCTTTATCCCAGGCTTCGGCCACCGTTTCCACCCGATCGACCCACGCTCACCGCGGCTGCTGGAACTGGTCGACGAGGCGGCAGCTGCCGGTGTCGTCTCAGGTCGTTACGCCGCCATCGGTCGGGAGATCGAAACCACCCTCGCGCGGCGCAAAGGAAAGCGTATTCCGATGAATATCGATGGGGCGACTGCGGTGATCTACGCCGAGCTCGGCTTTCCGGCCCCTCTGGCAAGGGGGCTGTTCTGCTTATCGAGATCAGTCGGAATTCTCGCCCACGCCTGGGAGCAGTCCCAGGACACCGCCCGCAACAAGGGACCGATGCCGAAAGATTATCTCTGGGCCTACAAGGGGAAAAAATTGCGCCACCTGGACAGCGGAGGCGACTGATGGAGAGAATTCTACTGGTCATAGTGATTGGCTGCGCCGGCGGACTGCTGGCGGCAAAAACCAACTTCCCCGGTGGCGCGATCGTCGGTTCAATGCTGGCCACGGCGGTCGCCGCGATCATCATCCCGGGGCGCTTCGTGATTCCCGACAATATCTCTATCTTGATCCAGATCATGCTGGGGATCACCTTGGGGATGAGCTTTGACCGTTCAAGTCTGGAGCTGATCCCGCGGATTATGCCGGTGGCAATTCTCAGCACCTTTGTCCTGCTGGGGGTGACGATTCTGCTTGCCTGGCTGGCCGGGCGTCTCGGGCTGGTTTCCTTTGCCACCGCGCTGTTCGGACTGGCCCCCGGGGGGATGTCGGGAATGGGTCTGATGGCCCAGGCGGAAGGCTACCGGATAGATATTGTCGCCATGTTGCACACGGTGAGGATTTTTCTTCTGTTTCTGCTGGTCCCGGTCATCAGTCGCATTCTTCAGTTCTGGACCAGGTGACCCGCAGATGACGTAAACATTATGAACAGAATGACTTTAATAGAGGAAAAATTTCTTATTTACTGATTGTTTACACTCTTTTGATGGCGCTTTATGGTGAAAATCATTGCAACCGCTATACTTTAACGCGGTGGCTGATCATAAACAGCGGAAAATATCGTTCCGGCAATGGTGCCGGAACCATCAAATCAAAGGAGAGTGGCAATGAAGAAGAGTTTTGTGGTGCAGTTGGTTCTGCTGCTGGCTCTGGTAGGCTTCGCGCTGCCAGCAGGCAGTGTCCTGGCAAGCTCGCACGGTATGCATGTTGAAAAGATCCATTTCATCATCCCCGGCGGCGCCGGTGGTGGTTGGGACGGGACCGCACGCGGTGTCGGCAAGGCCCTGCTCGATTCCAAACTGGTGGAGGAGGCGTCTTTCGAAAATATGTCCGGGGGCGGGGGCGGCAAGGCCCTGAATCACCTGATCAGCACCGCCAAACGGCAGCAGGACACCATGCTGGTCAATTCTACACCGATCATCATCCGCTCCCTGACCGGCGTTTTCCCCCAGTCCTTCCGGGACCTGACCCCGATCGCAGCGGTGATCGCCGATTATGCGGCGCTGGTGGTTCCCAACGATTCCAAGTACAAGACTCTGGACGAGATGCTCGCCGATTTTAAAAAAGACCCCCGCTCGGTCAAGGTCGCCGGTGGTTCGGTCAAGGGTGGCATGGACCATTTGGTCCCCGCGATGGTGATCCAGGCGGCCGGTGGTGACCCGTTGAAGCTGGTTTATGTCCCCTACGATGCGGGTGGCAAGGCGATGGCCGGTCTGCTCTCCGGCGATACCCAGGTTCTCTCCACCGGTTTCGGTGAGGCGGTTGGCCTGGCCAAGCAGGGCCAGGTCCGTATTCTTGCAGTCACCTCAGACGCTCGCCTGCCCCAGGCCCCCGCCGTTCAGACGGTGAAGGAAGCCGGATACGATATGACCTTTGCCAACTGGCGTGGTTTCTTCGGTGCTCCCGGTCTTCCCGAGGAAAAGGCCGAGGCCTTCCGTGGCGTGTTGAAAGAGATGTACTCAAAACCTGAATGGGCAAAGATCCGCGATCAGCGTGGCTGGCAGGATCTCTACAAGCCGGGTACTGAATTCACCGCATTCCTCGAGAAGATGGAGAATGATATCGGTGGGATGATGCGCAAGCTTGGCTTTATCCAGTAACAGACGTTTACCGACCGCAGGCATCAGATTTCAGGATTCACTGTTCTCTGATGCCTGCTTTTTAACAGGACATAATTATGGCTCGGGAAAAAGTCGGAGCGCTGCTGATGTTGCTCTTCTCAATGGCCTACGGACTGCTGGCGATGCGTATCCCGCTGACCTTCATGGCGCAGCAGGAGTATTTTACTTCACGCACCATGCCTTATGCGCTGGCGGTCATCGGAGTTATTATTTCGCTGATGATTCTGGTTCTGCCGACCGCGGACAAAAGCGGTAAACGGACCCTTGCAGAAGAAACGCGCGGCATGGATTGGAAGAAGGCGATTCTGCTGGTGATTGCCATGGTGATTTACGGCCTGACCATGAAATGGTTCGGTTTTATTATCGCTTCGGTCATTTTTCTGATGATCGGCTTCTATGTTCTCGGCGAGCGGAACATCAAGAAAATGGCACTCGCGGCCATTCCGCTGGTGATAGTGCTCTGGTTTGTCATGTCGACGCTGCTCGGAGTTTATATTGCCCCGGGTGAACTCTTCTACATGTTGGGGATTCTGTAATGTGGGATGGAATGATTAACGGCATGTTGACCGGGGTCACGACAACGTTTATCCCGATCAACATCCTCATGGTCCTGTTCGGCTGCTTTATGGGCAGTCTGATCGGCATGATGCCGGGTCTGGGTCCGATTACCGCGGTAGCGCTGATGATTCCGGTGACCTACGGTCTCGATCCGGCGACAGGGATGGTTCTGCTGGCCGGAGTCTACTACGGGGCGATTTTCGGCGGTTCGACGGCCTCAATCCTGATCAATGCTCCTGGAGAGGCGGCGACCGTGGCGACCGCCATCGACGGTTACCCGCTGGCCCGGCAGGGATATCCCGGCAAAGCGTTGGCGATTGCCGCCTACTCCTCGTTTTCTGGGGGCACCATCTCGGTTATTTTCCTGATGTTTTTTGCGCCGATGCTGGCCAGCGTGGCCACCAGTTTTCAGTCGGCAGACTATTTCGCGCTGATGATTCTCGGCCTGACGGCGGTCTCCGCTTTTGCCGGACGGGGCGGAGTGCTCAAGGCGCTGATGATGGTGGTGCTCGG
>PKUD01000010.1 GCA_002869695.1 Desulfuromonas sp.
ATTGCCATAATGACGACAGCCGAGAAAAGATAGTTGATTGATGGTGGAACGGGCACGGGCGCAGAAAATATCCCTGCACGCAATGCGATATCTGCAATAATCAGTTCGACTGCCCCACGGGCATTCATGCCGACACCGACTGCAGCTGATTCGCGCACGCTCAGTCCGATAACGCGAGCGCTCAACCCGGCACCGAAGACTTTTCCAACCGTGGCGATTAGGATCAACAGCAGGACAAAGCCGGGTATATGCCACAGGGCGGCCAAATCGAGATGCATACCAATAGAAGCAAAAAATATTGGGGCCAGAAAGCCGGTAGTTAACCCCTTGGTTTTTGTCATGATCCCGTCAAAGGTTTTAGAGTCGATCGTTTTTCTGCGGAAAAACAATCCGGCAATAAAAGCTCCAAGGATGAAATGCATACCAAGTTCTTCCGCAAGGAGCGCATAGGCCATCGCCGCAACCAGGAGCATGCTGAACTCAAATTCTTCAGACTGACTTTTTTTCAGTAAGGAGCCAACACGGGGAAACAGGTATTGCCCCAACAGTCCGGCAATGGCAAAGAAGAGAATGACTTTACCAAGGAGTAGGCCAAGAGAAGAAATGTCGGGAATGCTGCCGGTTTGCATAACCCCGGTTAAAACAGCCAGTAAAACAAGGCTCAGCGTGTCATCGATGACCGCTGCGGAAACGATAATCTGCCCAATGCGACTTTCCAGTTTTCCCAGGTCCATTAATGTTTTGACGCTGACCGGTACTGCTGTTACCGCCATGACCGTGCCGAGAAATAGAACTTGAGCGCCATGAATAGAGGATTGCGGAAGCAGAAGAGCCGCGAATCCCGCACCAAGCGCAAAAGGTATCAGCATTCCTCCCGTTGCCACGATGACAGCACCTTTGGAGGCTTTTAATAGTCGGACTGGTTGGAGTTCCAGCCCGCCTAACAGCATCAGAAAAAAAATTCCCAGATCGGTGATCGCTGAGAAGACCTCATTACTCGTCAGGTTGGCCAGGACCGGAAAGCTTTGATCAAAGTGATGTACGACAATTCCTAGACAAATTCCGGATACCAGTTCACCCAGAAGTGCAGGTTGCCCGAGTCGTTCCGAAACTTCTCCGAAAATCCTTGTCACAATAAGCAAAACTAACAGAATGTAGATGATGGACATGAACCGATCCCGTTCGTATCTAAACAAGTCCTTCCTTTAAAATGTTAGCGAAGATAAGCGACCATACAAGTGAAACCAGGAGATTTACCGTCGTTCTCTAAGTTTGTTGCACTTGAGAATCGACCCGCCACTGTTAAGGTTTATCAATGGGCTGTGCGTCAGAAGGAAAGCGTTCCAGGAGAAAGTCCTGGTCAGGTGACTAAATCTATCGAAGCAGAGCAAGGTCAAATTTGATGAACACACGATCAAAGGCATGATAGCCAGTAATAAAAAAACAGAACGGAGGATGGAATGCGGCAACTCCGCAAAATAACGGACTTGAAGGGGTACAATTTCAAGGCCCGCGATGGGGATATCGGCACGCTGAAAGGTTGCTATTTCGATGATAACTCCTGGCTGGTTCGCTATCTGGTTGTGCGCACGGGCAGCTGGCTACTTGGCCGAGATGTTTTGCTCGTCCCTTCCGTTATCCTGGGCGTTGATCAAGAGAGAAAATTGATCGATGTTGATCTGACCTGCAAACAGATCGAGAGCTGCCCGCCTGTTAATACGAAGCTCCCTGTTTCGCGTCATTATGAAAATGAATACTATAAATATTATGGCTGGGAGCCTTATTGGGTCGGCGAGCTTTTCTTTGAGTCTCCACCGCATGCAGCTCAACGTATTGAAGCTAAGCCCCCTGAAAAACCGCAAAACCCACATCTTAGAAGCAGTGATGAAGTTATCGGCTATCAGATCGAGGCGCAAAATGGTGAGCCCGGACACGTCGCCGGACTGATTCTTGATGATGAGGATTGGAGAATTCGTTATCTGATCATGGATACAAAAAGCTGGCTGCCGGGGAAAAAAGTACTTATCTCAACGCCCTGGGCGAAGACAGTCATCTGGGCTGAACAGAAGATTCAGCTTGATGTGACCTGTGAGCAAATCGAATCGGCACCTGACTACGATCCCTCCAAGACGATCAGTCGCGATGAAGAAATAAGGCTCTATAAACACTATGGCAAAACACTTGAATAAAGAGGCCGGTGCCAGTTCATTGATTGCATCTGTTGGAGAACAAATTTTACTAGGGAGGTCAGATCGTTTCCTGGTTTGCTGGGCTTAAACTGAAGACCAAGTTTAATGTGATTCTACTGTCACTGCTTCTCTTTCTGCTTCTTGTGACTTCTTATCTCTCCTTTCGTGACCAGCAGGATTTGATTTTGAAGCGAGCGTTGAATGAGGGGCGTGGTGTCGCAAGGCAATTGATCGAAACCACCGATTATATGTCTGCCCACGTCCGCAATGAGCCGGAAAAGAATTACGCCCTGGTTCCCCAGGTCGTGGCAACCCAGATCGCCAAGCAGATATCGTCCGAGGCACACTACCAGGTCAGACAGATTTCAACAAACTACCGGAATCCGGAGAATCGTCCTGATGAATATGAGGCTGCCCAGCTGAAAACCTTCTCGACTTCGCCGGCGAGGGAGGTCTACGAGGTCACCGGCAATCAAGGCGATAATGTGTTTCGCTATATGCAGGCAATGGTCACGGAGGAATCCTGCCTGAAGTGTCATGGTCCCTATGAATCAGCACCGGGATTTATCCAGCAGCGCTACCCGGCTGAACACCCATCCTATAACTATTCAGTCGGTCAAATTGCCGGAGCGGTCTCTTTCTCCATGCCGCTGGCCGATGTTTATCGTGATATCGGGACAAATCTACGCCAGGACCTCATTTACCGACTCATCATCCTGATTCTGGTGTTTTTAACGATCGGGTCATTGATTCGCCGATATATGATCGTCCCCATCAGTATGCTGTCAGAAAGTATCCACCGTGTCACAACCACCGGGAATCTATCGGAGAGAATTACTTTTGACGCTTCGCGGGATTAAATTGGTTCACTGGTCAAAAGCTTCAACGAGATGATGGATCAACTGGATCGAACAACCATGCTCAGGGAGGAGTCAGAGGATCGCTATCGTAACCTGATAGATGCTTCACAATCGGCGATCGTCACTTTTTTGAAAGATGGCAAGATCGTTCTGTCTAATGCCCTCGCGGAGCAGTTTTTAGGTCGATCGCGAAATGGATTGCTGGGGGAATCTTTCTTTTCCTTCCTTGAGGAGGGTGAGTTGTTGCAACAGAAAATAGATTCTTTTTCCTCCTCAGGGGACAACCAGACGATCCATCTGTCCCTGCGAAACTTCAGCGGTAAAATGCAGGAAGTTGAAGTGACTCTTGTCTTGGCATCACTGGCGGAGAACACCCCTATGTATACAGCCATCATAAGAGCAAACCACGCCAGCAGTTCTCCACTTTAGCCGATGTCGGTCTCGCTTTGCTTGAATGGATAGGGCATCCCGGCTTGCAACGCTCTGTTGATAACTGCTGGTAAAGAGAGGAGAAAGGATGACATTGGTGTTGGATCACATCGTACTGAATGTCTTGGATGTTCGCAAAATGCTGATGTTTTATACTGACATCCTGGACCTTTCCGGTGAACGCGTGACTGAATATGAAAAGGGGACGGTGCCATTTCCTTCGGTTCGATTGTCGGCAGAAACGATCATAGACCTTTTCCCCAAGCATCTCTGGGGAAAATCAAGTCCGGACCAGATTTGCCGTCCCAACCTCAACCATTTCTGCCTGGTTGCGGACAAATCCACTTGGCAGCATCTGCACGCAAGACTGGATGAAAGAGGAATTGCCATTGACGATGGCCCTGTCAAGCGATGGGGGGCTCGCGGAAGCGGAGTTTCCATCTATTTCCGTGATCCTGAGGAAAATGTCATTGAGCTCCGTTATTACGAGCTTGACGACCTGGATCAACCCTGTCTGCTCGA
>PKUD01000118.1 GCA_002869695.1 Desulfuromonas sp.
CGACCTCCTTTACCGAAGAGAACAACCTGAACCGTCTCAATCAGGATTAAAATATCGAGAAAAATACTGTAATTTTTAATGTAATAGAGATCAAAGTTGAGTTTTTCCAGGGCATCCTCAACCGAAGCCCCATAGGGGTACTTCACCTGCGCCCAGCCGGTGACTCCAGGTTTCATGGCATGCCTTTTGGTGTAGTAAGGGAGCAACTGGTACAGCTCCAAAACAAATTCCGGCCTTTCCGGTCGCGGGCCGACAAAGGCCATCTCACCCCTCAGCACGTTGAAAAACTGGGGCATCTCATCGAGCCGGGTCTTTCTTAAAAATTGCCCGATCCTGGTCACCCTGGAGTCATTTTTCAGTGCCCAGACTGCCCCAGTCTCTTTTTCAGCGTCTTCGCGCATGGTCCTGAATTTATAGAGTTCAAAAGTCTCTTCATTTTTACCGACCCGGACCTGGCGAAAGAATATCGGTCCCGGTGAATCCAGCTTTATCGCCGCAGCAACCAGGAGCATCAAAGGCCAGGACAACGTGATCCCGAGCAAAGAGAAAACTATGTCGCAGAACCTCTTGGTATACAGGGCAAACAGGTCGATATCGAAACCTGCGGAATAGATGAACCAGCCGGGATTCACGCTCTTGACCAGAACTTTGCCGGTCATCTCTTCGTAGAAAGACATGGAATCATCCACATCGATACCGTTGAACCGGCATTTCAGCAGATCACCGATCGGCAGTACTCCTCTTTGCTCGGTCAAGGCAATGACGATTTTATGAATGTCATGTTCCAGTGCCAAAGGAACCAGTTCGTCAATATCTCCAAGAATATGGGATTCATCAACTGTCGAGGGTTCACCATGGGGACGGACAAATCCAACCAGGCGGTAGTTATGTCCTTTACTGCTGAGACTGTTGGCAATTTTTTCAGCTAACGGACCCGACCCGAGTATCAATAGATTTCTGGACGTTCCTGGAAACCTGAGAAGAAACGGATAGTAGCCATGCCAGAAAAACTGCAACAGACCAAAGATGACCAACGAGGTCGCTACGGCCCCTTTTCCCACCATGATTTGCGGTGCCAGGGAATAGATAATGGCAAAAATAATGGTCGCCAGACCAAGAGAAGCGATAACCCTGGCCAGAGCCCCCTTGCCAAGGATGTAATGCCCCTTGCCGTACAGTTCGGAAACGGACGAGGTCAGCAGCAGGGTACAGGCAAAAAATAGCGCGTTGATCAGACCGGCAGCAGGATACTGATCCAGCAGGGCAAAGCTAGAATCCCACACCCAGAAGCCGCAATAGTGCGCAGCTATAGCGAGCAGTGCATCACCCAGAATCAGTATAAAAATCAACCTCGACATTCCACAGCCTTCTACAACTCAACCTGGTGCAGACACGCTAGTTTCCCTGTAACAGTTTTTCCGCTAGTTTTCTCTCATCAGGAGCACCGCTCATGACGGTTTTCTCAAGATATGGCCTGGCTTTATCGATCTCTTTCAGGTCGGCATATGCCATTCCGAGATGAAGGTTGATGGTCGGATTGTCCGGCACAAGTTCAACCGCTCGTCGCAGCACGTTTAGAGCATCGCGGGATTTCCCGTTAGAAACCAACACGTAACCGAGGGTATCCATGACAGAAGGATCACTGCCCCCCTGGCGATAGGCCTTCAAAGCCATCTCCAGGGCTTCCCGGGACTGGCCATAGTTATCGGTCAAAAGGTAGGCCATATTATTCAAGGCCGGCAGGTAGGATGGCTGGATCTGCAGGACGTCGCGATAGAGATCCTGAGCCAATTTCATGTTTCCCTGGCGATGGTAAATTCCAGCCTGGGCAAACCGGGCCGGAACGAACTCCGGAAACTCTCTGGAGACTTTTTTGTAGGTAGTCAAAGCCCTGTCGTCATCACCGGACTGTTCATACAACACCCCCAACCGCATCTCAAGTCGCTCGCGGTCTTTGACCAAACCCAGACCTTTCTCGAGCGTACTGAATGCCGCCCCGGTCTCTTTCTTCCAGAGTTGAATACTTGACAACAGCAGATACCCTGCACTCCCATCCGGGGATTCATCGATCAAGCGATTGGCGACGGCAATTGCTTCCTCAGGCATTTTTCTCTGCAGATAAAACCTGACCAGCAGCGAGGTCCCGCGTTCCGGGTCCAGCTCGGCCAGACGGGTGAAGGACTCTTCAGCCGCCTTGATATTGCCGGCTCCGCTCTGAAGGGTTCCATGCAATGCAAAGAGTTCAGCCGAAGCAGGATGAGCGATCAACCCTTTCTGTACGACGCGAAGAGACTCTTCATAGTCTTTCTCACTGACAAGGTAGCGTGAATAACCGATGAAGCCTGATTCAGCGCCGGTAGCCTGGGCACGAACCAGATACTGTCGAACCTGATCATTCTCCCCCAACAGGGCTGAGAGAGCAGCCAGCCTTAATAGAGCTTTGTACTGCTGTGGATCTTTCTCGAGAACGGCAAGGTATTCCTGTTTTGCCGCAGCATAATCGCCGGATGTCGAAAAATAATTGGCCAGATTATAGTAAGGAGTAAAATAATCGGGATTGGCGGATTTCGCATTGGCCAGGGCAGCCAGGGCCTGTTCTTTTTTACCCTGGGCAAAATAGGCACCGGCAAGCACATTAAAGAGCAGGCCATCAACAGCCTCGCCGGTCAGGCCGTCGTTGAGCGTCCTGATTGCTTCGGCATAATTCTGCTGTTTCAGGTAATGGCTGACCAGCAAGAGGCGAATATCCTGCGTCTCAGGGGACATCTGCAGTGCCTGGACCAGGTCCTCCTCGCCCAACTTGACGTCTCCCTGGGCGATGCGGACCATCCCCTTCTGCAGCTGAGCGCCCACCAGATCCGGATTCAACCGGGTGGCGATTTCCAGTTCCGCCATCCCTTGGTCAAACAGTTTTTGTCCCAGATAAGCACTTCCCAGAATCTGGTGGGCAAACGCATTGTTCTGATCCCTGGCGAGGGATTTATGGGCCTCATTAACCGCGTCGCTCAGTCGCCCCTGCTTCAACAGGGTCAAGGCAGAGAAATTGCGCGCCTTGACAAAGTCTGGGTTCAGATCGAGAGTCTTCTGAAACTGATTGAGAGCCTGTTCGAATTGTTCCAGGGCATAATAACTCAACCCCAGATAGAAGTGACTGTTGGGGTGAACCTGTCCTTTCAATGAATCCAGCAGCTGAACTGTTGCAGCCTCATACTCTTCAGTGACATAGCTGATCAGCCCCTGGAGACGGAAACCATCCGCACTGTTCGGGTCCAACCGGCTAATTTCAGCAGCCTGCTTCCGCGCGGCCTGTACGTCCCCCTGAAAAAGGGACAAGAGGCCCGCCCGGTAACGCGCGACCAGGTCCTCGCTATTGATTGAGATCAGGTCCTGATACAGCTCCAGGGCACGATTGGCCTTACCTTCCGAAGATTCTATTTCTGCCAGGAAATAATGGGCGACAGCATTCTGCTTGTCGTAGTTAATGATCTGGTTGAGGAGGATTCGTGCGTCGCTCTTACGCTGATCCTGAAAATACACTCTTGCAAGGCCCAGTTTAAGCGATGAATTATCCGGATCACTGCGGAGCCCTTTCTGGAACATCTCCTCGGCCGTGACCAATTCTTTCTGCCCCAGGTAAGCACGCCCAAGCAGATCGAGGACTTCGACATCCACGGTGTCCACGCCGAAGTTTTCATCCAGAAGCTGAATGGCCTGATGCGTCTCCCCGGAACGGATATAGACCTTGCTCAGCTTGAGTATGACCTCCTTGCTGGATGGAAGCTGCAGAAGAACCTTTTTATATTCCTTTTCGGCGTTTTGAAAGACACCACTTTCCAGGTAGACATCGCCAAGCTGGATGCGGGCTTCGATAAAGTTAGGATCTTTTTCCAGGGCATTCTTGAACAGGACAATCGCCCCGCGGTAATTCCCCTGATTGCTGTACTGAATCCCCTCCTGCAGGAGATCCTCTTTTGATTTAGAGTCGCAGCC
>PKUD01000099.1 GCA_002869695.1 Desulfuromonas sp.
GAAAAAGAGTTGCGCCAGCCACTCAGCCAGGCCCAGATCAATCTCCGGGCGTCGCTGGCAGGACTGGTGCTCGGCGGCTACGACGGGATTTTCGGACCGGGGACCGGCACCTTTCTGCTCCTGGCTTTCATGCTGCTGCTGCACATGAGCACCCGCGAGGCCAGCGCCAACGCGCGCATCGTCAACTCCGCCTCGAACGTCTCGGCGTTTGTCTATTTTCTGATTCAGGGGAAAGTGTTCTGGCCGGTGGCTGTGGTGGCGATCTGCGGTTCGATTTGCGGCAACTGGCTGGGTAGCGGGATGGTGATCAACAATGCCGACCGGGTGGTGGTGCCGGTGTTCCGCTTTGTGCTAACCCTGTTGATGCTGAAGTGCGGATACGATCTTTTTATCGGGTGACGGGCAACTCCTGCACGGCTCGGGTACGCCATAACCATCGGTGGGTGAATCACCTCAGCGGCGACTCAGGTGTCGGACATCGATTCACGGTCTTTGAGGAGTTCCATCTCTTCGATAATAATGGTTTCAAGACTCGTGATTAAATGTTTGATCTCTTCTTCATTCGCGGATTCAGAAAACCCCATACCGATCATGATGTCACACAGATTCTTCAAGCGCACGATACTGTCAAGCATGATGTCTCTCCTTCATCGGGCTGGCGTTTCCTGAACAATGAGGGCTCGGTTTTCCTTAATCAACCGGAATTTTTTCGTTCAGCGTTTCAATTTTATCAACGACCTGCACATCTTTCAAATAGTCCGCTGAATCAATTCTGCCTGCCCGGCCTATTCGGCACCCACCGCCATAATGAACTCGGTCAAGCGACTCGAAAAAAGGTCGTTCTCAATGCCGAATCCGCCAATTCTGACAATTTTACCCGCCTCGATGATGAACAGCTCATTGCTGACATCGTAGGCGCTCGCGCGCGAAACCATAATGCTGAAGATGTGGACATCGCGGCCAGCCAGGCTGTCCAGCGGCGGTTTACCGTCCATCTCGCGATGCAGGTTGTAGATGATCAGTTTGATGTGGGGATTGGCCCGGTTGATGGTGTAGGCCCGGTCGAGAGCATAGAGCAGGCGATCGAGGACGCTGCGTTTGGCGGGAGTTTTAATAAACGCGCCGGCGAAAATCGAGCCATTGACTGCCTGGTCGATATCTTCCAGTGAGGCGCTATTCCAGTCAGTGGTCGTAGCTGGTGGCATCTCTTGTCCCTCAAGAAAACAACAGACCGGCAACCCATGCAAAGATTTTCACCTCAGTGCTTCTGTGGTGATTTTTTTTTGGGGGGGGTCCCCCATCCCCTCTTTGGGTTACCGAACCAAAAGCTAAAGATCGACTGTGTCTTCCTATTCCAGGTAGCTGATCCTATCAAGGTGTCCGCTTTTTTTCGACACGAACATTATCGAAATTGGTTTGCCGTATTTTTTTCGCAGCAATCTTCTTCTTTTTCTTCACGCAGTAGTCTTTGAAGGTAAAGTATTTGACTTGAGACACTTCGTTCTTCAATTTAGCGACCGCCTCTCTTTTAGCTCGGGCAAAAGCCGCATCAAGAGTCTCGCTGGGAAATGGATGGAAGAGATTATCCACCGCGGTGGCGGCGCTCATTTCGGGGCGAGCCACCGATTGACCGTCCTGCCTAACAATCTCAAGGTATTTTTCCATGGACAAGTGACCGACCGCTTTTGAGATTGCTGTTTTCTGAAGGATAAGCTCCGATTTGGCTTTTTCGAAGTTCTCCTTTGACGCCTCACCGGTTTTGAGCCCCAGGTGCGCATTCACGGCACTACGAAGCTCGGTGTGGTTCTCTCTGTACATAAATCCATACCTTGGTTAATTGTAAGCAGGAAATTGCTCGTACCCCCAAGAGTCAGTTCTATCGAGACCTTTAGGTCATAGCTGGAAGAGGCACTTTTCTGTTATTCGCTGTCAATCTAGTGGCAGCACGAATCTTTGCCACAGCAACTGTTGTGCGGGGCACCGAAAATCATCTCTTCGCTACTCGCATCCATGGCGTGCTCCAGGTCGCTGATAACGGGAGCAAACTGGCCAGCGGCTAACCCTTTGTCACAGGCTGGACAAGTGGAATAGGCTTTTTTGAACCAACTGAGTGCTGCGTAGATTGATTCGTTACAGTAAGGACAAGCGAGTTCAATTTTAGGTTCTGAGGACACGGGTTTGTTCTTTCTGATCATTAATTATGGCGGTGAGATATCATACGTTTATGCATCATAGCAGAAGGGAGTGTGTGGCAACAGCTTTAGCTGATAAACGGTCCCAAAAGGGGGCATATTTTTTAACTCGGGTCACTGCCGGGGCGGCAACACGCAGCCGACCCCACGGTAGTTGCGGCAGGTCAGGGTGAGGCTGTCGAACAGCTCCCGCTCCAGTGTAACAGGCAGGTCGAGGGCGCGCAGGCCGGGGCCGAGTTGCTCCGGCTCAGCGTTACAGCCGAGGTAGCCGTTAAGCCGCGCCGCTTCGGTGGAGCGGAACAGCTGCTGGGAGTCGGGGTAGCGTTCGCGCAGCAGCTCCAGCAGCGGCTTGGGTCCTTTCAGGTAGTGCTTCTGGTGGTAATCCTCCGCCGGGGTGAAGTGTCCGGCCTTTTCAATCGGGGTATTGACCGGCCGGCCGAGTGTCTGCGCCAGGGCTCGACTTGACGCCACGGCAACCCGGTGCTGCTCCTCGTCCAGGGTAAAGATGGCATTGCGATACTGGTTGAGATATGGGCGTGCGCTCGGGTCGTGGAGCTGCCAGAAGACCTCCAGCAGCTCCCTGTAGCTGATCTGCGCAGGGTCAAAGATCACCCGGACCGTCTCGCTGTGGTCGCCGATCGCACGGTAGGTTGGCGCTTCCGTGGTACCGCCGGCATAACCTGAGAGGGTGCTGATCACCCCCGGCAGACTCCCGAACCGGGAGTCGACGCCCCAGAATCAGCCTGCGGCAAACAGCGCCATGCGGGTTTCCGCGGCAAGGTCCGCGGCGGCGCTGCCGACTGGCAGGGCCAGGCCGGACAGCAGCCAGACCAGCTGGAACAGGCGATGTGAGCCTATGCGTAAGCGTTTCATAGTTTCACTTTAGCAGATGTCCATCTGATAATAATAGTGCGGGCCATCCCTGCGAGTCCCTGATGGTTTAAGAATCTGTTCCTTTTTGCTACGTGGGCTTTTCTGTTTCCTATTGACCCGTCGGCAGCATTTCATTACCCTCTCGTTCATGATCTGATCAGCACCCACCACATGACGGACGCCTTCGGGCTCTACTGCCGCACTATTTCCATTATCGGTGATGACGCTGCCCCGCTCAGCACGTTCATCCTCGTGCCGTACGGACTGTTCTGTTCCAGCCTTCTCGACACATATTGAACATGCTCCGTGCCCGTACAGCCGTCGCACCGCAGACATAAACAAGGATCAGATCATGTTTGAACAACTTCAGTTTATCAATCAACGCCCGGAACCCTTCTCGATCTACACCGCCGAAGAACTCTGGACCGAGCCGTATACCGCGCAACAGATGCTCAGCTACCACCTCAGGGAAGACGTCGCTCTGGCCTCGCGCACAAAGGAGACAATCGACAAAACAGTCCTCTGGTTGCAGTCCCGTTTCGATATCGGCACCGCCACCAGCATTGCCGATTTCGGCTGCGGGCCCGGTCTCTACACCAGCCGCTTCGCCAAGCTCGGTGCCCAGGTGACCGGGATCGACTTCTCTGCCAACTCGATTCAATACGCGCGAGACACAGCCGCTCGCGAACAGCTCAGTATCAACTACTTGCAGCAGAATTATCTCGATTTCAAGAGCGATCAGCGGTTCGACCTGATCTGTATGATCATGTGTGATTTCTGCGCCTTGAGCCCGGGTCAGCGCCGGCAGCTGCTGGGCGTGTTTCACAATCACCTCAAGACTGGCGGGACCCTGTTCCTCGATGTTTATTCACTTAGCAGCTTTGCCCAACGTCAGGAGCAGGCCAGCTATGAATTCAGGCA
>PKUD01000038.1 GCA_002869695.1 Desulfuromonas sp.
ACCCCCAACGCCTCCTTGAACACAGTGGCGATCATTCCCTCCATAACCGACATGACAGCCTCACGATCGACAAAGCTCAACTCGCAGTCAATCTGAGTAAACTCAGGCTGGCGATCTGCACGCAAATCCTCATCACGGAAGCACTTTACGATCTGGAAATAACGATCGAAACCCGAGACCATCAACAACTGCTTGAACAGTTGTGGTGACTGAGGCAGGGCATAGAAGTTCCCCGGATTGACCCGGCTGGGAACCAGGTAATCTCTGGCCCCTTCCGGGGTACTCTTGGTCAGGACCGGAGTTTCCACTTCGATAAAACCATGCTCGCCCAGGTAGTTCCTTACGGTCCGTGCAACCCGATGGCGCATCAGCAGCTTCTGCTGCAATTCGGGACGACGCAGATCGAGAAAACGATACTTCAGGCGAATATTTTCAGCGACCTCACTATGCTCGTCGAGCATGAAAGGCGGAGTTTCGGAACGATTGAGAATTTTCAGTTCAGTGACCTCGATTTCAATCTCTCCGGTTTTCATCTTCGGGTTGACGGTACCCTCCGGTCGCGGAGAGACCTTGCCGCGTGCCGCTAAAACGAACTCATTCCGGACCTGTTCGGCTTTTTTATGCGAGGCAAGATCACGATCGGGATCCAGGGCAAGCTGTACGATTCCTTCACGGTCCCGCAGGTCAATAAAGATCAACCCGCCATGATCGCGACGGCGCTGCACCCAGCCCATCAGGCAGACCTCCTGACCGAGTTCAGCAGCAGTCACCGTGCCGCACAGATGGGTTCTCTTCCAATCTCCAAGCATATCGTTCAAGGTTAACCTCCATCGGCCCTTGGCAGGGCACCTGAGTCTATTCATGAAAAAAGCGAAGAGCTGATTATAAACCAGCTCCCTGCAAGGTCAAGCAGAAGCCGCCGAAAACGCGAGATTTTCCGACGGCCAGATCTGTCTCTATTCCACCACCGTTGAACCGAACGACTAAAGGCGACTGAGCAATTCCTGTTCAAGACCATCCAGAGCGACCTGACATTGACTGCTCTGGTCCATATCTTTGAGCTCGGCGCTGCCGTTGCGGAGCTCTTCCTCACCGAGGATCAGAGTAAACCGGGCATTCAGCTTATTGGCCCTTCTCATTTGCGCCTTGAGGCTTTTCCCCTGATAATCCATCTCGGCCCTGACGCCACTCCGTTGCAATTTCGACATCAACACAAAAGCCTGCTCTGCAGCATCTTCGCCCAGGGCCGCCAGGAAAAGATCCGGCCTGGTAGCCACGACCTGATCTTTCCCTTTCATCAGAACCAGTCGCTCCAGACCAATGGCGAAACCTATTCCGGGTAGAGCCGGACCTCCCAGGCTCTCCACAAGTCCGTCATAGCGCCCACCTGCCGCCACTGCATTCTGCGAACCGAGCTGGTCAGTGACCAACTCGAAAGTGGTACGCACATAATAGTCAAGTCCGCGAACCATCCGGTCATTTACGCTGAACGGAATCGCGAGCGCCTGCAGGTGTTTCTTGACCTGCCCAAAGTGTATTTCGCAACCGCTGCACAGATGATCTAAAACCGATGGAGCGTCAACGGTCGCCTCTTTACAACCGGTCGCTTTACAATCAAGAACCCGCAGGGGGTTCGTTGTATAACGACGCTGGCATTCGGCGCAGAGAGCATCCAGCCGCTTCTCCAGATAACCGATCAGGGCCTTGCGATACCCGGGTCGGCACTCGGGACATCCGAGAGAGTTGACCTGCAGTTCAACCGCATCGATTCCGATCTCGCAGGCATAATGATGGAGCATCGCCAGTACCTGAGCATCTATCTTGGCATCCTCGACACCAATAACTTCGGCACCGATCTGATGAAACTGACGATAACGTCCCTTCTGCGGCCGTTCATAGCGGAACATCGGCCCCATGTAATAGAGTTTTGAGACCGGATCGAGGGTATGCAGACGATTCTGAATGAAAGACCTCGTGACCGGAGCGGTCCCTTCGGGGCGCAAGGTTAACGAGTTGCCACTCTTGTCGTTAAAGGTATACATCTCCTTTTCGACAATATCTGTGGTTTCACCGATAGACCGGCAGAAGAGTTCGGTCTTTTCAACCGCCGGGGTACGGATCTCGGCGAAGCCATAGGTGCCGAAAACCTCACGCGCCTTCTGCTCAAGAAACTGCCAGGTTTCAACTGTGCCCGGCAGGATATCATTCATTCCCTTAATCGCTGTAATGCTCACCGCTTTTCCTTTTGTCTTGGTCTGGCTCATTATGACGAAACGGTCACCGCTTCATAGAAAAAAGCAAGGGTCCCGTGTGACCCTTGCCGTCCTCGTTTCGCTCAGATTCCCCTGCAAATTACGGGAAGATGGAAACTATTTCCTGCCAATATCCACAACACTGCGGATGACGTTGCGGACCCGCTTGCCGTCATACATGGCTTGGTCTGCAAGGTCAAGCAATTTTTCCTGATCCGCGGCATCGCCCGGGTAGGTCGCATACCCCGCAGTGGCGGTCAGATGGCTGGGCGTCTGCTGATCCTGAAGAAAAACATGCTCGTCGATCGCTTTTCGGATCCGTTCGGCAATGATCCGCGATGTTTTACTATCCGCATCCACCAGGATCGCCGCAAACTCATCCCCTCCGAAACGAAACAGGGTGTCGACCTCCCGCACGCAGCGCCGCAACAGCACCCCAACTTCCTGCAGTGCAGCACTGCCGGACAGATGTCCGTAGTTGTCATTAATCGTTTTGAAATGATCAAGGTCGAGAAAAAGCAGGGAAAACTGCAAGCCGTAGCGTTGCGCCCTGCGTACCTCATGCTCCAGCGCGATCTGCAGATAACGATGATTATAAAGACCGGTCAGATCATCGGTATGCATCAGGTCCTGGGCACTCTGGTAACGGCAGGCATTGCCAAACCCGATAGATATCTGTTCGGTCAGGTAGTGCAGGCTGTCCACAGGAAGACTTCCGGGTGACGTCAGTTCCGGGCAATCGAACAGGACCACTCCTCCGCGCAGTTCACCCTCCGCCCTGAGCGGTAGAAGACCTACAGCCTTTGCTGAAATCTGAGTAGAATCAAGTTGTTGTCGTTCATTGTCATTGAGCAGATAAAAGCTTTCCTGACTTTCGAAAATATCGAAGAGCCGTGCAGGGATATCCCTTGCCTGCACAGATTCGATTCCTAGCAAGCCATGAAACCTGGTGGCTCCCCCCTGATTCAGCAGAAATCCAAAACCGTAGCCCCCACCCAGTTCACGCAACAGGCGCTCCACTGCCTGAGGCAGTAACAACTCAAGATCGATCAGAGAGGAAAGAGCCTGGCCGGACTGAAACAGACGGATCTGACTTTTCAGCTGGAGGTTTTCATCCAGGAGACGACGTTGGTCCAGAGAGGTTTTCACCAGGTGACGCAACTCAGCCGCATCAAACGGCTTGACCAGATAATCTCGGGCGCCGCTCTTCAACGCTTCAATTGCAGAATCCAGGCTGGCATGGCCGGTAATCACGATCACTTCGGGGGGGTTCGGCAGGGCGCGGGCTGCTTTCAGGACACCCAAACCATCAAGCCCGGGCATCACCATATCAGTCAGGACCAGGTCAATCCCGCCTTCAGACATCCGTGCGACAGCATCATCACCGCCTACGCAAACCTCAACCTGGTAACCGTCCTCAAGCAGCTGCTGCTGGTAGAGCTCGCGGAAAAAGAGCTCATCATCGACGACCAGGATATTTGCTTCTTTCATGAAAAGGCTCCCGTAATCATAGACGAATTTCTATCAGTCTCAGCTAGGACTGTCAACGGAAAAGCCCATTTCCCCATCGCTTGACCTGCCAGCCGCGCCCGTTGCTGACAAAGCGGACGGTCCTGTGCAAATCGGTCCGGTACAGCTCTGCTTTCTGACCTAGAACCTCCTCGACGACCTCTTCTGCCGGGAATCGATAATGGTTTTTGTAGCCGG
>PKUD01000202.1 GCA_002869695.1 Desulfuromonas sp.
CTGATCACTCCGATCGCTATGGACAAGGAACTGCGTTTTGCGATTCGCGAAGGTGGCCGTACTGTCGGCGCCGGCGTGGTCAGCGAAGTTATCGAGTAAGTTGAGGATAGAAAATAATGTCGACTCAGAAAATCAGAATTCGTCTTAAAGCCTACGATCACACATTGCTCGACCAGGCTGTCACAGAGATTGTTGACACGACAAAGCGCACCGGTTCGCGTCTGGTGGGACCGATTCCGTTGCCCACTGTGATCAATAAGTACTGTGTCCTGCGTGGCCCTCATGTTGACAAGAAGAGCCGTGAGCAGTTCGAGATCCGGACTCACAAGCGTCTTCTCGATATCATGGATCCGACCCAGCAGACTGTCGATGCTCTGATGAAGCTTGACCTCTCTGCCGGTGTCGACGTTGAGATCAAGCTTTAAGTAATCGATTTAAGAGCGAGTAAGAGGCAACTGCAATGATCAACGGACTTCTCGGAAAAAAAATTGGGATGACCCAGATGTACGCAGCCAATGGGCAGCGTATTCCGGTGACAGTACTCGAGGCCGGCCCCTGTGTCGTCCTGCAGAAAAAGACTGCTGCCACGGATGGCTATGACTCGGTACAGGTTGGTTTTCAGGCCAAACGTACAGAGCGGGTCAGCAAGCCTGAAATGGGTCACTTTAAAAAGGCGGGCAAAGGAGCTTTTGCTCATGTTCGTGAATTCAAGGCCGCCGGTGATGATTGTCAGGTGGGTGAACAGGTCACCTGTGAAATCTTCAGCATCGGTGACCGGATTGATGTGACCGGAACCAGCAAGGGTAAAGGTTTCCAGGGTGTTATGAAGCGCTGGGGCTTTTCCGGTGGTCGGGCCAGCCATGGTTCGATGTTCAAGCGCGGACCGGGTGCGATTGGTCAGTCAGCTTGGCCGTCAAAGGTCTTCAAGGGCAAAAAGATGGCCGGTCAGATGGGAAACGAGCGGGTAACAACACAGAATCTGATTGTTGTTGATGTTCGCCCTGCTGACAATTTGATCATGGTTCGTGGTGCCGTTCCGGGGCCAAAAAACGGTGTGGTCATGATTCGCAAGGGGATCAAGGCGTAAGCCGATCCCACGTGCAGGAGATAGGTTATGGCAACAGTAACAATTTTCGATCTTGATAAAAAGCAGGTGGGAGAGCGTGAAGTCGCTGATGCGATTTTTAACGCCGAAGTTAAGCCGCACCTGTTGCATGATATGGTTCGTTATCAACTTGCCGCCCGGCGTCAGGGGACAGCTGCAGTCAAGACCCGCAGTCAGGTGGCCGGTGGTGGCAAGAAGCCTTACCGCCAGAAGGGGACCGGCAATGCCCGTCAGGGTACTGTCCGTGCACCGCACTTTGTCGGTGGTGGAGTCGCCTTCGGACCGCAGCCTCGCTCCTATGCGTTCAAGCTGAATAGCAAGGTTAAAAAGGCAGCGCTGTGCAGTGCTCTTTCGGCACGCTTCCAGGGTGAGAAGCTTACTGTGCTGAACGATATCAGTTTGGAAAAAATCAGCACCAAGGCGTTTGCTGAAGTCTTGCAGCGCTTTGCACTCGAGGGCGCGCTGGTCGTGATTGACAAATCAGACAGCAAGGTTGAACTGTCTGCTCGGAATCTCCAGAATGTCAAGGTTCTGCGTGCTGAGGGGATGAACGTCTACGACGTTCTCAAGTACCCCAACCTCGTATTGACTGATGCTGCAGTGACTGCGATTGAAGGAGCGCTGGAACGATGAAACCTTTGCATGAAATTATCCGCAAGCCGCTGGTTACTGAAAAAGCCAACCTGATGAGTGAGGCAGCGAATGTTGTGGCTTTAGAGGTCAGTCGGAGTGCAAACAAGATTGAAATCAAGCGTGCCGTTGAAATGGCATTTAATGTCAAGGTCAAGTCAGTAAACACCATGCAGAACCGTGGCAAGGTGAAGCGTGTCGGCTACAATATTGGCCAGCGCAGCAACTGGAAAAATGCCTATGTGACTCTTGAAGAAGGTCACAGCATCGATTTTTACGGCGTATAAGACCGCACGTTTTAATGGTACGGAGTAGTAACCATGGGTATTAAAAGATTCAATCCGACCTCGCCGGGACGCCGCCATATGGCTTCGTCAACGTATGAAGAGGTGACGACATCAACTCCTGAAAAGTCGTTGTTGGCCCCCCTGAAAAAGTCGGGTGGACGCAACAATAAAGGGCGTATCACCAAGCGCCATACTGGCGGTGGGCACAAGCGCAAGTATCGGGTTATCGATTTTCGCCGGGACAAGAAAGAGGTTCCAGCGAAGGTTGCGACTGTCGAGTACGATCCGAACCGCAGTGCGCGGATTGCTCTGCTGCATTACGTCGACGGCGAGAAGCGCTATATCCTGGCGCCGAACGGTCTGCAGGTGGACGATACGGTTGTTTCCAGCGAGACCGCGGATATCAAACCTGGCAACGCGCTTTCGATTCGCTCCATTCCGGTCGGAACATGGGTTCACAATGTTGAACTCAAGGTTGGCCGTGGTGGCCAGTTGGCAAGAAGTGCCGGCGCTTATGCGATGATCGCCGCAAAAGAGGGTCGCTATGCCCAGTTGCGGCTGCCCTCTGGCGAGGTACGCCTGGTCCTCCAGGAGTGTCTGGCGACTGTTGGTCAGGTCGGTAACCTTGATTACGAGAAGATCAAGCTCGGCAAGGCGGGACGTGCTCGCTGGCTGGGTAAGCGCCCTCAGTCTCGTGGTGTGGCAATGAACCCGGTTGATCACCCGCACGGTGGTGGCGAAGGTAAAAGTTCAGGTGGTCGACATCCGGTGACACCATGGGGCGTCCCGACCAAGGGTTACAAGACGCGTACAAACAAGCGGACCGACAAGTTTATCGTCCGCCGTAGAAACAAGAAGTAATTTATTTACTGGTACTAGGAGACGATTGTGGCTAGATCAATCAAAAAGGGACCTTACGTAGAAGAAAGCCTGATGCGCAAGGTGAGCCGTGAAGGTGAAGGAACCCGGGGCAAAGTAATCAAGACCTGGTCCAGGCGTTCGACTATTTTCCCTGAGTTCGTCGGACTGACCTTTGCCGTGCATAACGGAAAAAAGTTTATCCCTGTTTTTGTCAGTGAGAACATGGTTGGTCATAAGCTGGGTGAATTTGCACCGACCCGGACTTATTATGGTCATGGCTCCGACAAAAAGGGCAAGAAATAGGTTGAATCGCGATTTTTCGCAGGAGTAGCGCCTCATGGAAACTCAAGCAAAACTTAAGAATGTTCGCCTTTCACCAAGAAAGGCGCGACTAGTTGTCGATATGGTGCGTGGCAAGGCAATCCAGGATGCATTGAACATCCTGCGCTTTTCGCCACAAAAAACTGCACCGATTTTGACTAAATTGTTGAACTCCGCTGTAGCAAACGCTGAGCAAAAGGGTGTTTCTGATGTCGATCAGCTGTACATCAAGACAGTGACTGTCGATCAAGGCCCTGTACTCAAACGTTTTCTCCCGCGCGCTATGGGGCGCGCCAGCCGAATTCGTAAGCCGACCAGCCACATTACTGTGGTTCTGGACGTCAAGTAGTTGTTAAGGAGGTGACCCTTTGGGCCAGAAAGTTCATCCGATAGGCTTTCGTCTTGGAATTAACCGTACCTGGGAGTCCAGGTGGTATGCTGATTCCGATTATTCAGCAAAATTGCACGCGGATCTCAAACTGCGCAACTTTCTGAAGAAGCGTCTTTACCATGCCGGAATTTCCAAGATTGAACTGGAACGTGCCGCGAACAAGGTAAAGGTCAATATTTTTGCTGCACGCCCCGGAATTATTATCGGAAAAAAGGGTGCGGAAGTTGAGGTCCTCAAGCAGGATCTGGCGAAACTGACTGATGACGAGTGTTTTATCAACATTCAGGAGGTTCGCAAGCCTGAGGTTGATGCACAACTGGTTGCCGAAAATGTTGCTCTGCAGATGGAGCGACGGGTGGCATTCCGGCGCGCCATGAAGCGCAGCGTGCAAATGGCGCTCAAGTTTGGTGCCAAGGGAATCAAAATCAACTGTGCCGGTCGTTTGGGCGGCGCGGAAATGAGTCGGATTGAGTGGTACCGCGAAGGCCGCGTGCCTTTGCACACGCTGCGTGCGGATATCGACTACGGTTTTGCCGAAGCGAAAACCACCTATGGGATCATCGGTGTCAAGGTACTCATCTTCAAGGGTGAGGTCTTTACCAAGGACCAGCCCGCCGGCTGATGACAGGAGCTATTGAACCATGTTAATGCCGAAGAAGGTTAAGCGTAGAAAGCAATTTACCGGGCGGATGACCGGCCAGGCGATGCGTGGCAATGAAGTCAACTTCGGGGATTATGGTCTCCAGGCACAAGAGTGCGGTTGGTTGAGTTCTCGTCAGATCGAGTCTGCTCGACGTGCAATGACCCGTTACATCAAGCGGGGTGGTAAAATCTGGATCCGTACGTTCCCGCACAAGCCGTTAACCAGCAAACCTGCTGAAACCCGGATGGGTAAAGGTAAAGGCTCCCCGGAAAAGTGGGTCGCTGTGGTTAAGCCGGGCCATATCATTTATGAGATGCAGGGTGTCGACGAAGATACTGCCAGGGAAGCGTTTCGTCTTGCGGCTCACAAGCTGCCGATGAAGACCAAGTTTGTGAAAAGAGAGGCCGGGACAGATGAAGGCTAGTGAACTGAATGAGATGAAGGTAGAGGAGCTGCAAACCAAAGCGGATGAACTTCAGCAGGAACTGTTCAATCTCCGTTTTCAGCTCCACACGGGACATCTGGAGAATACTGCTCGGCTTTCCCAGATCAAAAAGGACGTCGCTCGTGTGAAGACTGTCCTCAATCAGAAACTGGGCGCCTAGCAAGGACGAGGGAAAACCATGAGTAATGAACGAGGCAACCGGAGAACCCGGACCGGGATCGTGGTCAGCAACAAGATGGATAAGACCATCGTTGTTCGGATGGACCGCTTAGTAAAGCACAGCGTTTACAAAAAATTTATCAAGCGCAAGGTGACATGCAAGGCTCACGATGAGTCAAATGAGTGCGGGATTGGTGACAAGGTGTTGATTGTTGAGACCCGCCCTTTGTCTCGTGACAAGCGCTGGCGTGTTCGCCAGGTCCTTGAAAAAGCCGTTACCGCATAGGAGATTTCAGTCATGATTCAGATGCAGACCATGCTCAGCGTGGCCGATAACTCCGGAGCAAAAAAGCTCTGCTGTATCAAGGTCCCTGGCGGTTCCAAACGTAAGTATGCGGGGATCGGAGACGTGATTATTTGCAGCGTCAAGGAAGCCTTGCCGAATTCTAAGGTCAAAAAGGGTGATGTGGTGCGCGCGGTTGTCGTGCGGACAACCAAGGAGATTTCCCGAACCGATGGTTCTTTCATCCGTTTTGACGTGAATTCAGCAGTCGTTGTCAGCGCGGCCAATGAGCCGATTGGCACCCGGATTTTCGGACCGGTTGCACGGGAATTGCGTGCCCGCCAGTTTATGAAGATTGTTTCGCTGGCCCCTGAAGTTCTTTAAATACTGTTAGTCGGAGAGTCATAGCGATGGCATTGGCAAAGTTACATGTCAAAAAGAATGACATGGTGAAGATTATCGCCGGCAAGGAAAAAGGCAAAACCGGTAAGGTTCTGCGTGTTTTCCCGGCCAAGGGTCGTGTTGTGGTGGAAAGCCTCAACATTGTAAAGCGTCATACCCGCCCAACCCAGCTGAATCCGGAAGGCGGCATCATTGAGAAAGAGGCTCCTCTGAGTATTTCTAATGTGATGCTGGTATGCGGGTCCTGCAACGAACCGGCACGGACCGGAGTGCGCAGGTTGGATGATGGCAGTAAGGCCCGTTACTGTAAAAAATGTAACGAGATTGTCGATAAGTAAACGGAGATTTTGATGGCCAGGTTAAAGCAGGCATATCAGCAGGAACAGATTCCTGTGCTGATGAAGGAATTCCAGTACAAAAATGTAATGGAAGTTCCCAAGGTTGAAAAGGTCGTTCTGAATATGGGTCTCGGTGAGGCTATTCAGAACCCTAAACTGCTTGAATCAGCAGTTGAGGAATTGGAAAGTATCGCCGGTCAGAAGGCGGTCATCACTCGTGCGAAGAAGTCGATAGCGAGTTTCAAGCTGCGTGAGGAAATGTCCATCGGTGCTTGCGTAACCCTGCGTCAGGATCGTGCTTGGGAGTTTCTTGATCGCCTGATCAATGTCGCCCTGCCGCGTGTTCGCGATTTCAAGGGTGTCTCTCCCAAGGCGTTTGATGGCCGTGGAAACTATACCCTCGGGATCAAGGAGCAGTTGATTTTTCCGGAAATCGATATTGAACAGATCGCCAAGGTTTCCGGTTTGAATGTGACGATTGTGACGACGGCAAAGACTGATGAGGAGGGGCGTGCTCTTCTCAGAGGTCTCGGTATGCCGTTCAGAAAATAGCAGCAGGGTAGCGGAGGATTATTGTGGCGAAGAAGTCGATGATTGCCAAGGCGAAACGGCCGAGCAAATTTAAGGTCAGGGAGTATAACCGTTGCCCGATTTGCGGTCGTCCCCGCGCTTATTACCGTAAGTTCGATATGTGCAGAATATGTCTGCGGAAACTGGCGTCCGAAGGGAAGGTCCCGGGTGTCGTCAAGTCCAGCTGGTAAGCCCAGCAAAGAGGAGTACCATCAATGTCAATGACTGATCCGATGGCTGATCTGCTGACCCGCATTCGGAACGCGGGTATGGCTGGACACGCCAAATTAGACATCCCCTCCAGCAACCTTAAGGTTGCCGTGACGGATGTTCTGAAGGAACTCGGCTATATCAAGAACTACAAAGTGATTGCCGATAGCAAGCAGGGTATCCTGCGGATTCATCTCAAGTATGATGAAAATCAGGAACCGGTGATCCATGAAATTCAGCGGATTTCCACTCCGGGCCGCCGTGTGTATGTCCGCAAGGGAGAGGTCCCTACGGTTAAGAATGGTCATGGGTGTTGTATCCTGTCGACATCCAAGGGTGTCCTTGATGATGTTGCTGCTCGCCAGGCGCAGGTTGGCGGTGAAGTAATCTGTACCGTCTGGTAAGAGAGAGTTAAGGAGCGAAGAGCATGTCAAGAATAGGTAAGTTGCCGGTGGCAATTCCAGCCGGGGTGAAAGTCTCGCTGGACGGTAATGAAGTCAAGGTTCAGGGGCCGAAGGGCAATCTTAGCCAGGTTATGCCTGAGCGGATTACTGTCGCGGTTGAGGCTGAGCAGGTTGTGGTGACTCGTCCGACTGAAGAGAAGGATGATCGTGCTCTGCATGGGCTGGTACGTTCGCTGATCAATAACATGGTCATTGGCGTCACACAGGGGTTCACCCGCGAGCTCGAAATCAACGGCGTTGGTTATCGTGCCGAGATCAGTGGCAAGAAGCTGACCATGGCTCTTGGTTATTCCCACCCCGTTGTCTATGAGTTGCCTGAGGGGATCGAGGTCGAAGTTGAAAAGCAGACCAAGCTGGTTGTCAGGGGTATTGACAAGCAACTTGTTGGCTCGGCTGCTGCCAAGATCCGTTCTTTCCGCAAGCCGGAGCCTTATAAAGGCAAGGGGATCAAGTATGCGGATGAACACATTGTGCGCAAAGCCGGTAAAACCGGTTAAGCAAGTTTATCGATAGAAGGAGTTAGACAGTGGACGTTTCCCAGAAAAGACGGATTGCCCGGTTAAAGCGCCAGGCGCGCGTCCGGAGGAAGGTTCGGGGAACAATTGAACGCCCTCGGCTTTCAGTGTTCCGCAGTGCCAACCATATTTATGCCCAGATTGTCGAGGATGTGAACGGCCGGACGATGGCTGCGGCCTCTACTCTGACGAAAGATGTCGCCGAAGGCCTTAAAGGCAAGGGGAATGTAGAGGCTGCCAAGGCAGTCGGCTCCGCTATTGCCAAAAAGGCACTCGAAAAGAATATTAGCCAGGTTGTTTTTGACCGGAACGGCTTTCTGTACAAGGGGCGCGTTCAGGCACTTGCTGACGCCGCTCGTGAAGCTGGTCTGAAGTTGTAGAGGAGAATAGCGTGCTGCTTATCGATCCAAATGAATTGAACTTGACTGACCGGGTTGTGCATATCAACCGCAACTCAAAAGTGGTCAAGGGTGGTCGTCGTTTCAGTTTTTCCGCTCTGGTCGTCGTTGGTGACGGCGAAGGGCACGTCGGGTATGGTCTCGGTAAGGCAAAAGAGGTCCCTGAGGCAATCCGTAAAGGTGTGGAACAGGCCAAGAAAAGCCTGGTCAAGGTCCCTCTCCAGGGACGGACGATTCCTTACGATGTCATCGGCAAGTATGGTGCCGGGAGGGTGTTGCTCAAGCCTGCATCCGAAGGTACCGGTGTTATTGCCGGTGGCGCTGTTCGGCCGATTCTGGAAGCGGTCGGTATCAGCAACATTTTGACCAAGTGTCTCGGATCCAACAATCCGCACAACGTGGTCAAGGCAACTATCAATGCACTGAAGATGCTTAAAAGCCCCGACGAGATTAAAGCCCGTCGTGGTTTGAACGAATAGCATCGGTTTCAAGGAGAACCCCATGGCGGCTGAAATAAAAGTCACCCTGAAGAAAAGCCCTATCGGGCGAAGCGCATACTTCGGCAAAGTGCTGAAGGGGCTTGGGCTTAAGCGTCTGCAGCAGACGGTTACCTTGCAGGATACTCCGCAGATTCGTGGAATGATTCGTAAGGTTGAGCATATGGTTGCGGTCGAGGACTGATTGTCAGTAGAGGACAGCAAGATGTATTTAAGTAATCTCAAACCGGCTCCCGGTTCAACAAGCAATAGAAAACGCATTGGTCGCGGTCCTGGTTCAGGCACCGGAAAAACTGCAGGCAAGGGTCACAAGGGCCAGAATGCCCGCAGTGGTGGTGGCGTCAAGCCCGGATTCGAAGGCGGTCAGATGCCTCTTCAGAGACGTCTGCCCAAGCGCGGCTTTACTCCTTTATGTTCTAAGGAATACGCCCTGGTGAATCTTCGCGATCTCGATTCTTTTGAGGCTGGGAGTGTCGTTGATGTGGAAGCACTGGGTAAGGCTGGGTTGATTAGCAAGGTCAAGGATGGTGTCAAAATTCTTGCCGATGGCGAGTTGACCAAGTCGCTGACCGTGCAGGCCCATAAATTCAGCAAGTCCGCAGCAGCCAAGATTGAGGCTGCCGGCGGTAAAGCCGAGGTACTTTAAATTGATTAATACGCTGCAGAACATCTTTGCCATCCCCGAACTGCGGCGCCGTATCCTTTTTACTCTCGGTATGCTCGCGGTCTATCGGATAGGCTGCCATGTACCGACCCCTGGGATCGACGCTCAAGTCCTGGCCAAGTTTTTTGAGGGCACTGAGGGGACTTTGCTCGGTATGGTCAGTGCTTTTACCGGTGGCGCACTTCAGCGCATGACGGTTTTCGCCCTGGGAATCATGCCTTACATCAGTGCATCGATTATTCTTCAACTGCTGACGGTCGTATTTGAACCGATCGAAAAGCTGTCGAAAGAGGGCGAGCAGGGGCGTAAGAAGATCACCCAGTACACCAGGTACGGAACGATTGTTCTCGCCGTGATCCAGGGTGCCGGAATCGCTGCTGGCCTGCAGACCATGACCGGTCCTGCTGGTGAGCCAGTAGTCGCAAGTCCTGGTCCTGGTTTTATCTTCATGACCGTTCTGACGTTGACTGCAGGTACAGCTTTTATCATGTGGCTGGGTGAGCAGATCACAGAGCGCGGAATCGGCAATGGCATCTCACTGATCATCTTTGCCGGAATCATTGCCGGAACACCTGCTGCGATTGTCAACTCAATGCGGTTGGTCAGTACAGGCGCTATGACTCCGACTATCGTTCTCTTTATCGCTGCCCTGATGCTCGCGGTTGTTGCCGCTATCATTTTTATGGAGAGGGCGCAGCGCCGGGTTCCAATTCATTATGCCAAGCGGGTTGTTGGCATGCGCAACATGGGTGGTCAGTCCAGCCATCTGCCGTTGAAGATTAATATGAGCGGTGTTATCCCGCCGATCTTTGCCAGCTCGATCATCATGTTCCCGGCGACTGTTGCGAACCTGATCGATGTCCCCTGGGTACAGTCGGTTGCAGCCGTCATGACACCAGGGCACTGGATTTACAATCTTTTTTATGTTGCATTTATCGTTTTCTTCTGCTACTTCTACACGGCTGTCACCTTTAACCCGATAAATGTCTCGGAAAACATCAAAAATCAAGGTGGTTACGTTCCCGGGATCCGTCCTGGTAAGTAAACAGCAGACTATCTGGATACGGTTCTTGGTCGCTTGACGTTTGCCGGTGCGGTTTATGTCTCCGCGGTTTGTGTCCTGCCAACGATATTGATCAGTAATTTTAATGTACCATTTTTCTTCGGTGGAACATCTTTGCTGATAGTTGTTGGCGTCGGTATGGATACGGCATCGCAGATCGAGGCACATTTGATCTCACGTTCTTATGAAGGCTTCATGAAGGGCGTATCGATCAAGGGACGTCGCGGCTAGGGAGGGGATGATGAAGCTTGTTTTGCTCGGTCCCCCCGGTGCTGGCAAGGGAACGCAGGCGGCCATGCTGGTTGAACGTTTTGCTATCCCGCAGATTTCAACCGGTGACATGCTCCGCGCTGCTGTTCGCGAACAGACCGCGATGGGCATTAAAGCGAAGGAATACATGGATGCCGGTGGTCTGGTCCCTGATGAAGTTGTCATAGGTATCGTCCGTGAGCGTCTTCAACTGAAAGATTGCAAGGACGGTTTTATCCTTGATGGTTTCCCCAGGACAGTTCCCCAGGCTGACGCTCTTCAGCAGACACTTGCGGATCTGGGGAAAGATCTCGATGCTGTTATTTCGCTTCAGGTCGATATAGAAGCGCTTGTTGAGCGCTTGACCGGACGGCGATCCTGTGCAGATTGTGGCAAAGGGTATCATATAAAGTTTGACCCGCCGACCACTGCAGATATATGCGACGCATGTTCGGGGAAATTGATCCAGCGTGATGATGACCAGGAAGCGACGATCCGTAACCGGATGGCCGTTTACCACGAGCAGACCGCGCCGCTGGAAGATTACTACCAGCAGGCCAAGCTTTTGAAATCTGTGGATGGGATGGCCGACATTTCGGTTGTTCAAGAGCAGATATTGGGAATATTGCAGGCTGATTAGGTGATTGTTCTCAAGTCTCCAGCAGAATTGGTCCGGATGCGCAAATCCGGTCAGATGGTCGCTGAGATTCTTGGGATGCTCAAGCGACGGGTTGAGCCAGGAGTAACGACTCTGGAACTCGACCGTATCGCAGAAGGTCAGTGCCGTAAATGGAAGGCTCGCCCTGCCTTCAAGGGATATGGCGGCTTTCCTTTTACTATTTGCGCTTCACCGAACGATCGGGTTGTTCACGGATTTCCGAATTCGGACCCTCTGGTTGAGGGTGACATCCTGAGCATCGATTTCGGTCTGATTTACGATGGCTTTTTCGGTGATTCAGCAGTGACTTTGCCGGTTGGCGAAATCGCTGAAAGTACCAGGTTGCTTCTGGATATAACCCGACAGTCTCTGGAAGACGGAATTGCCAAGGCATGTGACAATGCCAGGCTGTCGGATATTTCGAACGCCGTGCAGCAGCGGGTTGAAAAAGCAGGTTTCAGTGTCGTGCGTGAGTTTGTTGGTCACGGGATCGGGACCGCCCTGCACGAAGAACCACAGATTCCGAACTACGGAGCCCCCGGACGGGGTCCTATGTTGAAGACCGGTATGACCCTGGCAATCGAGCCGATGGTTAATGTTGGTTCGCCTTCGGTCCGGGTTCTGGAAGATGGATGGACAGCGGTAACACTGGATGGTAAGTTGTCCGCCCATTTTGAACATACGGTAGCTATTACAGAACAGGGCCCGGAAATTTTAACCCGTCCCTGAAACAAAGCCAATCTCCTGGAGAGGTTGGGTGGATAATTGAGACAGACGTAGAAAAGGATCTCACAATGAAGGTTAGAGCTTCGGTAAAGAAGATCTGCGATAAGTGCAAGGTTATTAAAAGAAAAGGCGTTATCCGGATCATCTGCGAGAATCCCAAACACAAGCAAAGACAGGGATAAGGTCCTAGGAGGAAAAGACATTGGCACGTATTGCTGGAGTCGATTTGCCGCGCAATAAGCGCATTGAAGTTGCCCTGACATATGTTTACGGGGTTGGCCGCACCACATCGAAAAATATTCTGAGCAAGGCGAGTGTAGATTGCAATGCCCGGTCGGATGATCTGACGGAAGCCGAACTGGCTAAAATCCGTGAAATCATCGATCATGAATACACCGTTGAGGGCGATTTGCGCCGCGAAGTTTCGATGAATATCAAGCGGTTGATGGATCTGGGTTGTTATCGTGGTCTGCGCCATCGTAAAGGTCTCCCGGTTCGTGGTCAGAAAACCAAGACCAATGCCCGGACACGTAAGGGCCCTAAAAAGACCGTTGCCGGTAAGAAGAAATAAGCGGAGGTAAAATTGGCTAAGTCGGGTAAGAAGGTCAGCAGGAAAAAAGTCGAAAAAAAGAATATCGCCAAAGGTGTGGCGCATATTCAAGCGACTTTCAATAATGCGATCGTGACGATTTGCGATCCAGCAGGTAATGTCGTGTCCTGGTCGACTGCAGGCGCCAAGGGGTTCAAGGGCTCTCGTAAGAGCACGCCTTTCGCTGCCCAGATGGCCGCAGAGGAAGCCGCGACCAAGGCGATGGAACACGGAATGCGTTTCGTCGAAGCATGTGTCAAGGGTCCCGGCACCGGTCGTGAATCGGCTCTGCGTGCGCTGGCGACTGCTGGCCTCACCGTCACCATGATCAAGGACGTAACACCGATTCCACATAACGGTTGTCGTCCGCCCAAGAGGCGTCGCGTTTAAGCGTCAAGGAGGAAGAAGTTGGCAAGGTATTCAGGTGCTGTCTGCCGTCAGTGCAGAAGAGAAAATGCGAAGCTGTTCCTGAAAGGGGACAGGTGTTATACCGACAAATGTGCTGTTGAACGGCGCAATTACGCTCCTGGTCAGCATGGCCAGCGGCGCACCAAAGTGACCGATTATGGAGTCCAGTTGCGCGAGAAGCAGAAGGTCAAGCGGACGTATGGCCTGCAGGAAAAGCAGTTCCGGCTGTATTTCAAAAAGGCCGACCGGATGAAGGGTGTTACCGGTGAGATACTGCTGATGCTGCTGGAACGTCGCCTGGACAGCACGATCTATCGCCTCGGATTCGCCGCATCGCGGGCACAGGCACGCACCCTGGTTCGCCACGGACATTTTCAGGTGAATGGGGGCAAGGTCGATATCCCTTCATTCCAGGTGTCTGTTGGTGATGTCGTCGAGTTGCGCGAAAAGAGCCGGCAGATTACCTGTATCAATGAGTCGCTTGACAGCGTCATGCGCCGCGGTATTCCGTCGTGGATCGAGCTTGAGCGCGATGCTTTCAAGGGAACCATGAAGACATTGCCGGTCCGTGCTGAATTGACTACGCCGGAGTTCCAGGAACAACTGATTGTTGAACTCTACTCCAAGTAATCATTAATTTTGTCAGGTCCATCTGGAAACGGAGAACTGATATATGTATAAAAACTGGAGAGATCTGATTAAACCCAAGCGGCTTCAGATCGAATCAGATAGTCTTACTGATAGTTATGGAAAGTTTGTCGCAGAGCCTTTCGAACGAGGGTTCGGGACGACACTTGGCAATTCTCTGCGGCGGATTTTACTCTCCTCCCTGCAGGGCGCTGCAATAACCTCGGTACGGGTCAAGAATGTACAGCATGAATTTTCCAGCGTCCCTGGGGTGACTGAAGATGTGACCGATATCATTCTCAATCTCAAGGGGGTGAAGGTCCGGTTGCATGGTTCTGATTCACGCAGCATTCGGATCGTCAAGAAGGGTGCCGGGGTGATCAAGGCCGGTGATATCATCACCGATAACAACATTGAAATTCTCAATCCGGATCATCATATCGCGACCTGCGGTAAAGAAGCGGATCTTGAGGTGGACATGGTTGTTGCCATGGGTAAGGGCTATGTCCCTGCCGATCGCAATCGGGATGAAGATGCGCCGGTGGGAACAATCCCTATTGACGCTATCTTTTCGCCAATTCAGAAGGTGAACTTTAACGTGTCCAATGCCCGTGTCGGCCAGATTACCGACTATGACAAGTTGACACTCGAGGTCTATACGGACGGCAGCGTACGTCCTGACGATGCTGTTGCTTATGCCTCCAAAATCCTTAAAGAACAACTGCAGATTTTTATCAACTTTGATGAGTCTGATGAGCCAGTCATTGAAGTAGAAGAGGACGATCGTCAGAAGATCAATGAAAATCTCTATCGTTCGGTTGAGGAACTTGAGCTTTCTGTGCGCAGTGCCAACTGTCTGAAGAACGCCCAGATCAACCTGATCGGCGAGTTAGTTCAGAAGAGTGAAGCTGAAATGCTGAAAACCCAGAATTTCGGTCGAAAGTCCCTGAATGAAATCAAAGATATTCTTGCCGAAATGGGGCTCTCTCTTGGCATGAAGCTCGAAGGCTTTCCGGATCCCGACTACCTGAAACTGTTACAACAGGGACAGGCCAACGATTAAGGCCGAGCCTCTGCGCGATTACGAAAGGAACAGAAACAATGCGCCACAATAAAACCGGAAGACGTCTCGGCCGTAAGCCCGATCACCGTGCACATATGATGCGGAACATGGTGACTTCCTTCTTAGAGCATGAAAGAATTACAACGACTGACACCCGCGCCAAGGAACTGCGCAAGGTCGTTGAGCGGATGATCACCTTGGGGAAGCGTGGTGAGTTGCATGCGCGGCGCCAGGCTCTGCAAGTGATCCGTGATGAAAAGGTCGTTAACAAACTGTTCGATCTGATTGCTCCGCGTTATCAGGATCGTCCCGGTGGTTACACTCGGATTATCAAGCTCAACCCGCGTGTGGGCGACAGGGCTCCCATGGCGGTGATCGAGCTGGTTGAGGAAGAATATACTCCGAAGCAGAAGGCCAAAGCTCCTGCCGTGGAGGCCAGTGAGACCGTTGCCGAGCCGGCAGCTGAAGTGGCAGAAGAAGCTGCTCCAGTTGAGGAGGTGGAAGCTGAGCCTGCTGCAGAGGTTACTGCTGAGGTTGAATCTGCTGAAGCTGAACAGGCAGAAGAAGCCGCAACCGAGAAGGAAGAAAAAACCGAAGGCTGATCCCTTCCGGATAATTATTTCTGCAGGGGCAAGGAGCCAGAATCTCCTTGCCCCTTTTTTATTGTTTCAACACGTCAAGAGTTGGCTGTTTCGAGCTTCGTTGACTCTGCAACAGGGCGGTGCTAATCTCGCTCTGCCTTATTGGCCGGGCTGCTGCGTTCTACAGGAGGTTCTGATGCATGATCAGGGAATTCAGGTGTTGCTTGGAACTGTCAAAAAGCTGTTGCGCCGCGGTGCCACGACCAACCTTATCAAGGTCCTGACCAAAATCCACCCCGCCGATATCGCCCATCTGATCAGTTACCTGGACTCAAAAGATCAGCACACGCTGTTTAACCTGATTCCGGATAAGGAGCGGGCCGCTGACGCCCTTTCCGAGCTGGAATGGAACCTTGGCGCACAGTTGCTGGAGCAACTCGATATCGATACTGTGATCAGCATCCTGCACGAAATGGCCGACGATGACAGCGTGGAATTGATTCGAAACCTGCCGGAAGAATTAGCCGACGCGATTCTTGCAGCGATGAAAAACGAACAGTCCGAGGAGTTGGAGCAGCTGCTCGGCTATGAGGAAGAGACGGCCGGCGGGATCATGTCGACGGACGTTTTCTCCCTGGATCAATCCTTGACCGTTCGGCAGTCGATCGAGGCTCTGCAGGAAGCCACTGATGTCGAGATGGTTTTTTATGTCTATGTGACCGACGACCATAACCACCTGGTGGGGGTCCTCTCTCTGCGGCAACTACTGACTGTGCCACCTGCAACCTTGCTGAGTGATATCATGACCACGGATGTCATGCGGGTGCGCACCGATACCGACCAGGAAGTCGTAGCGGAAATGGTTGCCAAGTACAATATCCTGGCAATCCCGGTTGTCGACGGCAAGGGCAAACTGATGGGGCTGATCACGGTCGATGATGTCATCGATGTTATGCGTCAGGAGGCAACGGAAGACATTTTCAAAATGGCGGGTGCCAACGAGGAAGAATTGATGTATGGCAATCAGTCGTTCAAGATTGCCCGTTCCCGTCTGCCCTGGCTGATCAGTACTTTGATCGGGGGAGTGGTGACCGGTTCGCTGATGTGGTATTTCAGGATGACTCTCGAGCAGGTGGTTGCCCTGATCACCTTTATCCCGGTCATTACCGGTATGGGCGGAAATGTCGGAGGCCAGACTTCAACGATCGTTGTGCGTGGATTTGCCACCGGGCGGATAGATTTCTCGATCATCAAACAGGTTTTCTTCAAAGAGATGCGGGTTGGCCTGATTATGGGAACCGTCTGTGGTCTGGTGATCGCCTGTATTGCTATGATCTGGCATCACAATATTTATTTGGGTCTGGTGGTCGGTATCGCCATGGCTGTTGCGATTTCGGTTGCCGCTTGCATGGGTGTCCTGGCAACCTCCTTCTTCAAGCGGATCGGGGTTGATCCCGCAATCGCCTCCAGCCCGTTTGTACAAACTGTGAACGACATCACCGGAATTTTAATCTATTTCAGTACTGCTACGGTTTTCCTTGCCCAATTGAGTTAGTCATGCCCTCTCGCGACTGTTACAGCGAGGCCCTGGTTATGCGCCATGTCGATTATGGTGAGGCCGACCGGATCGTCACTTTTTTGACACCTGAGCGGGGCCTGCTCAAGGGGTTTGCCCGGGCCGCGCGGAAAAGCAGGAAGCGCTTCGGAGTTTCGCTTGAGCCTTTCAACCGGATCCAGGTCCAGTGGCGGGCCGGACGGGGTGATCTCTGTCTGTTGCAGGACGCCGAACTGCTCGAAGCACACACCGGACTGCGCAGTGACCTGCAGAGTTTCGCCCTTGCCTGCTACGGGGTTGAGCTTGTAGAAATGTTGCTGCATGAGGGGCAGGCACACCCGGAAATATATCAGCTGCTTGACTCCTTTCTTGATTTTCTGAATGGTCATGGGGATCCTGCGGTGGCTCGCATCCTGTTGGAACTGCGTCTGGTCCAACAACTTGGTTATATCCCCCATCTGCTCCACTGCAGTGAATGTTTTCTTGTATTCGGCACCCAGGATCGAGTTGCCTTTTCACCAACTCGTGGTGGCAGCCTGTGTCAGGATTGTGCCGGGGGCGAGATTCTTTTATGGCTGTCTCTCGGCACACTCGGCTCTCTCTCCCGTTCGTTACAGGCACCTGTCGGTTTGTTCGAAGGGTTCCGTTTCGGCGAAACAACCCTTCAGGAGGGAGAAAAACTGCTGACGGCGGTTCTCCAGAAGATTTTGCCCCGTTCCCCGAAATCGCTACAGTTTTTACAGCAGACCATGGCCATGGCAAACCCTTGACATAGCTTGCTCTGGACGGATACACTTCCCGTCGATTGTATGCAGAATACATTTTTCCCGCCGTGCTCGGCGGCTAATACCGCTATTGGAGGTCGTGTGACTTTTCAGGATTTGATTCTTTCGCTGCAGACCTATTGGGCCAAGCAGGGCTGCATCATTCAGCAGCCGTATGATATAGAAAAGGGGGCCGGAACGTTCAATCCGGCTACCTTCCTGCGTTCCCTCGGCCCTGAACCCTGGAATGTCGCTTACGTCGAACCGTCGCGCCGCCCGACTGACGGCCGCTACGGTGAGAACCCGAACCGTTTGCAGCATTACTACCAGTTTCAGGTGATTCTCAAGCCCTCGCCGCAGAACATTCAGGACCTCTACCTGGATTCGTTGAAGAGTTTCGGCATCGATCCGAATGCACACGACATCCGCTTCGTCGAGGATGACTGGGAGTCGCCGACCCTGGGGGCCTGGGGCCTGGGCTGGGAAGTCTGGTTGGATGGGATGGAAATCACCCAGTTTACCTACTTCCAGCAGTGCGGTGGTATCGACCTCAAGCCGATTTCCGGTGAAATCACTTATGGCTGTGAGCGGATAGCGATGTACCTGCAGGGGGTCGACAATGTCTATGATCTCGAGTGGGTGAACGGGATCAAGTACGGTGATGTTCACCATCAGACCGAGGTGGAGTTCTCTCATTACAACTTTGAGGAAGCAGACACGTGGATGCTCTTCCAGTTGTTTGAGATGTATGAAAAAGAATGCCTCCGGCTGGCGGATAAGGATCTGGTCTTCCCTGCTTATGATTTTGTCCTGAAGGGTTCCCATGCGTTCAACCTGCTCGATGCCCGCAGCGCAATTTCGGTGACCGAACGGGCCAGTTATATCGGACGGGTGCGTAATATGGCGAAACTTTGTGCCGAAGGCTACGTCAAACAGCGCGAAAAGCTCGGATTTCCCCTGTTGAAAAAATAATGAACTGTTCAGCCGTTCTATCGGTTGACGTTTGCATTGGAGATAAAGATGTCTGCTGAACTGTTTCTTGAACTGGGGACCGAAGAGATCCCTGCCGGATTTATTCCGCGCGCTCTAGACGATATCCAGCGCCTGCTCTGCCAGGAAATGGATAATGCCCGTATCAGTTACGGAGAGATCCGGACGTTTGCCACCCCCCGTCGGTTGGCAATTTCAATTGAGGGTGTTGCGAAACAGCAGCGGCGCCAGCAACTTGAAGTCACCGGTCCGCCGGCGCGGATTGCCTTCGATAAGGATGGTAAGCCGACCAAGGCCGCAGAAGGTTTTGCGCGGACCAATGGTGTGAGCGTTGACGAACTGCAAGCGATAGAAACGGAAAAGGGTGAATATCTGTTCCTCTCCAAGGTGATTGAGGGGGGAGAGTCCGCTGACCAGTTCCCGGAAATATTATCACGGGTGGTCGGTAAACTCTCTTTCAAAAAATCGATGCGCTGGAAGGATCTTGAGGTTCGCTTTGCCCGGCCCATGCACTGGATCGTTGCCCTTTTTGATGGACAGATCGTGCCTTTCTCATTCGGTGATATCGTAAGCGGAAACCGGTCGCGCGGTCACCGCTTTATGGCCCCGCAGGAGTTTGTCGTCAGCGGTGTGGTTGACTACCTTGCCCAGGCGGAAGCTCATCACGTCATTCCAGAGGTCGAGAAACGTCAAAGCCTGATTCAGGACCAACTTGCTGTTCTGGCCGAGCAACTCGGCGGTACGATCAACCCCGACAAACAATTGCTGGAAGAGGTCAGTTATCTGGTCGAAACTCCCCAGGCCCTTGCTGGCAGCATTGAAGAGGAATATCTGCAACTGCCGCCGGAACTGCTGATCACCAGCATGCGCGAGCATCAGCGCTATTTCACCCTGATAGATGAGCAGGGAAAACTGCTGCCCAACTTTATTACCATCGCCAATACTCATGCCAAAGATCCACAAGTCGTCGTGGCCGGAAACGAAAGGGTCCTGAAGGCGCGGCTGTCCGATGCCATGTTCTTCTGGCAGGAAGACCAGAAGAGCAAGCTGGAAGACCGGCTTGAGCCGCTGAAAAAAGTTGTCTACCAGGCCAAACTGGGGACCAGTTATGAGAAAATTGAGCGGTTCACCGCTCTGGCGACCGGCCTGGCAGAGCAGCTGGCTCCGGAAGACGTTGAGCTGACCCGCCGTGCGGCGCTGCTGGCCAAATGTGACCTGGAAACCGGAATGGTTTATGAGTTCCCCGAACTGCAGGGTGTGATGGGCCGTGAATATGCCTTGCTTGAGGGTGAAAGCACACGCGTGGCGACGGCGATTTATGAGCATTATCTGCCGACCCAGGCGGGAGGCGAACTGCCGCACGACACCCTCGGTGCCTTTGTCTCCCTGGCCGACAAGATCGATTCCATCTGTGGCTGCTTCAGTGTCGGCCTGATTCCGACCGGAACGGCCGATCCTTACGCCCTGCGCCGTTGTGCCATCGGGATTTTGACGATTATTCTCGAACGGGGGTACGCTATTTCCATTCCACAGCTGGTGGAGCAGAGCGTGGCCCTTCTCGAAGCCAAGCGCCAGCGTCCTGCGGCAGAGATTGTCGCCGACGTGGTTGAATTTATCCGCCTGAGGCTGGTGAATATGCTGGCAGGGCAAAACTATCCGCATGATGTTGTGGATGCGGTCCTCAGCGCATCGTTTGTTGAACCGGTTGATTCCGTAGAGCGGGTCAAGGCTTTGGCGGCCCTGAAAGGGCGGGTGGATTTCGAGCCGCTGGCGGTTGCATTCAAGCGGGTGGTGAACATCATCAAAGGAGGGGTGCAGCAGGATGTCGACCCAGCTCTTTTTGAAAACGCCTGCGAGCAGGAACTGCATCAGGCGCTGAAAAATGTCCAGACGCAAGTAGCCGCCCTGGTGAGTGAGCGCGACTATGCCGCCGCCCTGGAAACGATCGCCGGATTGCGCGGACCTGTTGATAGCTTCTTCGACGGGGTTATGGTCATGGCAGAAGATGAAGCTGTGCGCGCAAATCGCATGGCCCTGCTGACCGGGGTCGCTCGTTTATTTGCCGGAATTGCCGATTTCAGCAAGATTGCCGCGTAGCCTGTTAGGCTTTTCCGCGGAGCAGAGATTCCGCATCGGTGATGGTTTCAGGACGTGCCGAATAAAATATTTTTGATGGCCGGAGTGCGTTTGTCCGTCCTCAGCAAGGATCTCAACGGTGAGTATCTGGTCTCCCAACAGTTCTCGGAATCTGTTTCTGAACACTGTGTCGTGGTGTGCCCGAACCCCTGGGAGGACCCTGCTGAAGCGGACTGACGTGTTGTCCGGCTTTTTTATTGATGTCTGAGACATAACCAGAGGAGAACAGGACCATGAGCAAGTACGTCTATTTTTTTGGAGATGGGCAGGCTGAAGGGTCGGGCGAGATGCGCAACTTGCTGGGCGGCAAGGGTGCTAATCTGGCGGAAATGACTGCTATTGGCTTGCCGGTCCCTGCCGGCTTCACTCTTTCTACTGAAGTCTGCACAGCTTTTTATGCAAACAATCGCAACTATCCTGCTGCCCTCGAGGAAGAAGTTGCGGAGCATCTGCGAAGGGTCGAAGTCCTGATGGGTAAAAGCTTCGGTGACCGCGATAATCCGCTGCTGGTATCAGTCCGCTCAGGCGGCCGGGCTTCGATGCCGGGAATGATGGATACGGTTCTGAACCTCGGCCTGAATGACGAAACAGTCCAGGGCGTGATTCAGCAGAGCAACGATCCTCGTTTTGCATACGATTCTTATCGGCGTTTCATCCAGATGTATGCCAACGTCGTGATGGGTCTGCACGGGGATGCGCTTGAAGATATTATGGAGGAGATGAAAGATGAGCGTGGTGTTGAACTCGATACCGAGTTGAGTGCCGACGATCTCAAACAGCTGGTGACCCTGTTCAAGAACAAGGTCAAGGAGAGCCTCGGGCGTGACTTCCCAAGCGATCCGTACGAACAGCTCTGGGGAGCTATCGGTGCGGTGTTCGGCTCATGGATGAATCCTCGTGCGGTCACCTATCGCCGCTTGCACAGTATCCCCGCCGAATGGGGTACGGCGGTCAATATCCAGTCGATGGTGTTTGGCAACATGGGTGAAGACTGTGCAACCGGAGTCGCCTTTACCCGTAATCCCTCCACCGGGGAGAGGCTCTTCTTCGGCGAATTTTTGGTCAACGCACAGGGCGAGGATGTCGTCGCCGGAATCCGCACCCCGCAGCCGATCAACAAGGCCGGTGGTGATGGCAGCCTGCCATCGATGGAAGAGGTGATGCCGGAAAGCTATGCGCAGCTGATGCAGATTCAGGACACTCTCGAGCGCCACTACCGGGATATGCAGGATATTGAGTTCACTATCGAGAAAAGCAAGCTCTATATGTTGCAGACCCGCTCGGGAAAACGGACGTCCAAAGCGTCGATCCGGATTGCCGTTGAGATGGAGAAAGAAGGGTTGATCACTGAGAAGGAAGCGGTTCTCAGGGTGTCACCCGAACAGCTCGATCAGCTGTTGCACCCCTCCCTGGACCCCAATGCCGCCAAAGAGATAATTGCCAAGGGGTTGCCCGCCTCTCCGGGGGCCGCCTGTGGTGAAGTGGTTTTCTGTGCCGACGAGGCCGAGGCCGAGGCGAAGCTGGGGCGGAACGTGATTCTGGTCCGGATCGAAACCAGTCCGGAAGATATCCATGGCATGCACGCAGCGAACGGGATTCTCACCGCCCGAGGCGGAATGACTTCCCATGCTGCCGTGGTTGCACGAGGCATGGGGAAATGCTGCGTGTCCGGCTGTGGCGATATCAAGGTCGACTATCAGCAGGAGCAGTTCACTACCCGCGGCGGGCAGGTCGTACGTAAAGGTGACATCATTACCCTCGATGGGACCACCGGTGAAGTGATGCTCGGTCAGGTGCCGACGGTACAGCCGGAGTTGACCGGAGACTTCAACGATCTGATGACCTGGGTCGACAAATACCGTCGCATGAAAGTCCGCACCAATGCTGATACCCCGCACGATTCCAAGGTGGCTCGTGATTTCGGCGCTGAAGGAATCGGGCTCTGCCGTACCGAGCATATGTTCTTTGAGGGAGAGCGGATCACTGCGGTGCGCGAGATGATCCTGGCTGCTGATCTGGAGGGGCGCAAAGCGGCTTTGGCCAAGATTCTGCCGATGCAGAAAGGGGACTTCCTCGGCATCTTCCGTGAAATGAAAGGGCTGCCGGTGACCATCCGCCTGCTAGATCCGCCGCTTCACGAGTTCCTGCCTCACAGCGACAGTGAAATCGAGGAGCTCGCCAAGGGATTGAACGTCAGTGCACGGGTGCTGCAGGACAAGGTGGAGTCGCTGCATGAATTCAATCCGATGCTTGGGCATCGTGGTTGTCGTCTCGGAATTACCTATCCGGAGATTTATGACATGCAGGTCCAGGCGATCATGGAGGCCGCTTGTGAACTGGTCAAGAATGAAGGTTTCGATATTGTTCCCGAGATTATGATTCCGCTGGTCGGCCATGTCAAAGAACTTGCGATTCTCAAGGCCAATGCCATCAGGGTGGCTGATGAGGTGATTGAGCGCTATGGGGTCAAGGTCGAATATCTGATCGGAACCATGATTGAGCTGCCCCGTGCCGCATTGACTGCGGATGAAATTGCCGCTGAAGCCGAGTTCTTCTCTTTCGGGACCAACGACCTGACGCAGACCTGCTTTGGCCTCTCGCGGGACGATTCCGGCAAGTTCCTGCCCTATTATGTGGAACAGGAAATTTTACCGAATGACCCGTTCGTGGCGATTGACCAGAGCGGGGTTGGTGAATTGGTCCGAATGGGCTGCGAAAAAGGTCGTGCGGCTCGCCCCGATATCAAGCTCGGGATCTGTGGAGAGCACGGTGGGGAACCGTCGAGCGTCATCTTCTGTCATAAGATCGGGTTGGATTATGTCTCCTGTTCGCCCTTCCGCGTGCCGATTGCCCGCCTGGCTGCCGCTCATGCCGCGCTGATGGATGGCTAGCGGATCCTCTGCTCATCGGTCATAGTAAAAGCCCCCGGAAATTATAAATTTCCGGGGGCTTTTTGCTCTACATGCGTTAGTGGGGCCGTCGGCCGCAAAACACCTTCTCTTTCACCTCGCCTCAGCCGGACTCACCTTCTGCCCCCCTCTTAGTGTCCGGATATGGCTTCAAACCAACCCCTGATCAACGTGAGTGGATCACCCGCACTGACCATTCCACCGAACAGAACAAGAACAACCCAAACGCCGATCGACACAAGAACAATCAGGGTCAGGATGATGGCCACCCTGAACGTGATCACCAGTAGAGTCGCCCCGATGGAGGTTCTTGCGCTTTCCCTGGACTCGGTCTTGTCTACAGTAGTAACTCGCATCCCGCACTCCTTTACTATTGTTGTCTTCCTATTACCATTTTATCTGGCTCAGAGGGTAAAAACAAGTTAGACGGTGAACTTTGTCGTGGCAGGATGTTTATTGGTTTTGTGTGATCGCTCTTTCTTTCAGCGGTCGGTCTGGCTGTTCTCCGAATATTGGGAAAAAAGTTGTTGCAGATTGAGTGCTTGCTCTTTGTCCAGTCGGCCGCTTTTTGCTGCCAGGCCGATGGTGTGTTCACCCATGCAACAGTAGAGATCAAGCACTTCAGGAGCACTGCTGGTCATTGCTGAGAGGTGTTTTGTGACCGTGCCGGTGTCACCCCGCACGATCGGACCGGTCAGGGCTTTTTCCGGGGGGAATTGCTCGAGATTGGCGCAAGTCGCACGATGAAGGGGCCGCAGCAGGTCCATGGCGTGGTGCTTGTCGAATCCGCAATGCATCAGCAGGTCACGGGCGCTGGCGGTGAGGGTGACCAAATAATTTGAGGTGATACAGGCTGCTGCGTGGTAGAGAGCTTTTGCCTCGCTCTGCAAAGGGAAGGGGCTCCCGCCCATTGCAATCACCAGTTCTTCTGCCAGCGGCAGCAGGTGGACATCTCCCTCGATGGCACAGGGGCAATCGGTGAGCCGCGCAGTTGCCATGTCGCGGTCAGCAAAGGAGAGCAGGGGGTGGATTGAAATCAGTCCGGTTGCGTAGCCTTGCAGGAACATGCTCGCGGCCGGTTTTAGTCCACTGAAATGAACAAGGGTTGCTCGCTCCGCGAGACCGATTGTTTTCTGCAGGTGCTTTGCCATCGAATCGATCTGGTCATCTGGGATCGACAAAAGTATTATCTCGCCCGTGCGGGCACGCC
>PKUD01000017.1 GCA_002869695.1 Desulfuromonas sp.
ATGCGGCTAAGCCTGGTACTGGTCCTGCTGCTGCTCAACTTGCTATTTCTGGCCAACCTGTTGGGAATTATTCCCGACCGGGCTAAGTTAGCGCTCGAAATGCGCAAGGGGTTGAGTGAATCGCTGGCGTTACAGTTTTCCTTTGCTGCGACCAGAGGAGATTTCCAGACAGTTCAGGAGACCTTGCGCGCGGTCGTTGAGCGCAATGGGGAGATTCGCTCTGCTGCCATCCGCACTGTCGATGGACAGCTAATTGCCCTGGCCGGAGAACACCTCGCCAATTGGAATCTTCCGAAAGATGAAAAATCGAGTACTACCCATGTTCGCGTTCCGCTCTACAAGAAGGGGGAAAATTGGGGCTCGGTGGAAATCCGTTTTGCTCCGCTCTGGCAAGATAATGTTATCGGTGGTTTCAATAATTCATTCGTCTGGCTGCTTATATTTATCGGTCTGAGCGGTTTCGCCTGCTTTTTCCTGGTGATGAAAAGGGCTCTGCGCGAGTTGGATCCGACTGCGGTGATTCCTGAACGGGTACAGAATGCGTTCGATATTCTCAAGGAAGGGGTCCTGATCCTCGATGAAAAAGAACAGATTGTAATGGCGAACCGGTCCTTTTCCAGGTTGGTGGGGAGATCGACCAAAGAGTTAGTGGGCTTGCAGGCATCGGATCTCGAATGGCTGGATGTCAAACTGGGGACCCGGACAAAGACACTACCATGGCAGCAGGCATTAAATGATAGCGAGAGTCGTAGTGATGTTATGCTTGAGCTGCGTAGCGACGACGGTGTTAAGGCAAAGCTCGCTGTAAATGCGGCTATCGTGACTGACAACGAGGAACAGTTTTGCGGTAGCCTGGTGACTTTTGATGATGTTAGCCAGATTGAGGAAAAGAACTTCGAACTGAGCCACCTGGTCGAAAAACTTCAGCTGGCTCAAGACGAAATGTCCACCAAGAGTCAGGAGCTTGAATTCCTGGCGAATCGGGATCCATTGACTCACTGCCTCAATCGGCGATCGCTCGATCGGCTGTTCAAGGCGCTTTTCGAAAGAGCGGGAAAGACGGGCAAAGACCTTTCCTGCCTGATGGTCGATATAGACTTTTTCAAGTCGGTTAATGATCGTTACGGACATACAGTCGGGGACCAGGTTATTAAAGCGGTTGCCGAAGTTTTAAAGTCCTGTACCCGCGATAACGACCTCGTGGGACGTTATGGGGGAGAAGAGTATTGTCTTATCATGCCGGATATGGCGGTAGATCGAGCTCTGAAGCTCGGAGAGCGGATACGTCATACTGTCGAGACGAACCTGTGTGGCGGAGTCAAGGTGACCGTCAGTGTCGGGGTCTCATCCTTAGCACAAAAGGCGGGGCGGCCCGATGAACTGGTGAACCAGGCCGACAAGGCGCTGTACGCCGCCAAACAGAGCGGCAGGAATATGGTCGTTCAGTGGGGGGCAGATGCTGATGTCCTGCGCGGTCCACATTTCGACCAGCAGGTCCGGGAAACGGATCCTGCCGTATTAAATCGCAAAGTCGAGATGCTGGAAGGCTTGCTGGAAAAACGGTCGATGGAGGTTGACCACTTCCAAATCTACGATTTCAACACCGGGCTGCCGACCAGGACTTTATTCAATGATCGGGTCAGCCATGAGATTGCCAGAAGCAAGCGTCGGGACGAGTTGGTCGTTGTGCTGTCAATGTCGATCGAGACGATCAAGCGGGTTCATGATTCTGTTGGCCGCGAAGCGGCAGAGCAGTTGATAAGAGCGTGCGGTAGTAGATTGAACGACATTTTGCGTGAGGACGTCGATACTGTCGCTGTCGTTGAAATGGATAAAAAGTCATCGGTCTCTCTGATTAATCAAACGGAATTCGGAATTCTCCTGACAGACTTCAAGCAGGTTGACCATGTTGTCTGGGTCATAAAACGGCTGCTTGATTCTTTTGAGATGCCTTTTAACGTTGACCAGAGAGAGTTTTATGTGACGGCTTATTTCGGCGCAGCTGTTTTTCCGCAAGACGGCGCAACGGCAGATGATCTGTTCAGCAGTGCAATGAACGCATGCAGCTATGCGAAATCCCTTAAGGGAAAAAATCGCTATCAGTTTGCGACAGTGGAACTGAATACCCTGGCTGCCAGGCATCTGCAGATAGAGAACGCATTGCACTCGGCATTAGACCATGATGAGTTTACTCTGCAGTATCAACCTCAGGTTGACAGCAAAACCGGCCGAGTTGTTGGAGTTGAAGCCTTGCTGCGTTGGGACAGTCGCAAGCTGGGGAAAATCTCTCCCGCGGAGTTTATTCAAATTGCTGAACAATCGGGCCAGATCAATGCAATCGGGGAGTGGGTCATTCATACGGCCTGTCACCAGATGCGATCCTGGTTGGATGATGGAGTGGATCTTGATTTTATTGCTGTCAACCTATCGGGAGTCCAGCTGCGGCAGCGGGATCTTCCTAGCCGGATTCAGAAAATCATGGTGGAGTCAAAGCTTGACAGCGGTATGTTGGAAATTGAGTTGACCGAAAGTTCTCTGGTGAACTTCCATGACCAGTCGTTTTCAGTTCTTGGAAAAATAAAGGAACTCGGCATCCGGGTGACCATGGATGATTTCGGAACCGGCTACTCCTCGTTGTCTTATTTGAAAGAGATGCCACTCTCCTGTGTTAAAATCGATCGGTCGTTTATTATGGATATCGGCAAAAATGATAATTCTAACAAACTCATTGCTTCGATCGTTTCGATGGCACAGAGCTTGGGCCTGACGGTTGTTGCCGAGGGTATTGAAGATCAGCAACAGCTTGATTTTTTGGCGAGCATAGGCTGTGAATTCCTTCAGGGCTACTATATCAGTCATCCAATAGAGGGGGGGAAGGTTCCGGAGTTCATAGTGGGAAAACCGTTCCCGGTGGTTTCAGAGCAGAAATGAATTTTGACATGTCAGCGCTTCTCTTTCGCCTCAGGTGATGTGAATGATGAATTATTTTTTTAAAGTTATTTCTTTGAGTTCGCTTCTTTTTTTTGGTCTGTGCCTATCGCTGGTCAATGCCGAGACTACGACGCTTTATCAGTCGGTGGAAAGGGCTTTGAACAACAGTCCTGAACTGGAAGCCCTGCAGTACGATCGCCAGGCGTTGCAGTTCGATCTGAAGGCGGTCAGGGGGCGCTACTTACCCAAGCTGGATCTTTCGCTCGGGTATGGCCTGGAGCAATACAGCGATGACCTGAGCCGTAAGCCTGGGGCTGACCCGGCCGACGACGACTGGGATTCGCTTGGCAGGGCAGATCTCAAACTGACCCAGAATCTTTACTCGGGAGGTGAGACCCGCAGCCGGGTTTCTATTCAGGAGGCTGTGCTCGATTCGGCGAATTTCCAGTTACAGGCGATTGCCCAGTCAATAGCGCTGGATGCGGTTGCTGCACATCTTGATGTTTATCGACTGCGCAAGGTTGTGGCTCTGGCGGAGATGAACCTGGCCGTTCATGAGGATATTCAGCAGTCTCTGGCCGAGCGGGAAAAGGCCGGCGCAGGGAGCATTGCCGATGTGACGCTGGCTTCAGCCCGCCAGGCCCGCGCAGAAGCCATCCTGTCGCAGTCCCAGGAAGAGTTGGCGCGGGCGCTTGCCAATTACGCCCGGGTTGTTGGAGGACTCCCAGGACCGCTAGGTTATGCCGGAGTGCCGGAATCCATGCCACAGAGCCTGGATGATGCGTTACTGGCGATTGAACAATCCAATCCGGAGCTGCAGGCGCTTGAGGCAGGGATTGCAGAGGCGGATTCGCGGGTTGAACTGAATCGGTCGAGTTATAAACCAAAAATCGACATTGAACTGAAAAGTGATTACAGCGATCAGTTGGAAGGCAGTCGGACGTGGCAGAGGACAGATGAAGCGATGCTTAACTTGACCTGGAATCTGTTCAACGGAGGTCAGGACCAGGCCACGGTCAGTTCTTCGATGGAGCGTAAACTGCAGAGTCGCTCCGCGCGAAAGGTCAGGCTGAACGAATTGACCGAAGAAGCGACGGTTACCTGGACTCAATATCACTCCCTTCAGCGGCAGAAAAGGATCTACCGTGACGCTGTAGAATTCAGTCGACAGACTTTTGATGCCTACCTGAAGCAGTTTTCCGTATCGCAGCGCAGCCTGCTGGATGTGCTGAGTGCAGAAGACGATTATTTTCAGGCGTCCAGACAGCTGGCTAATGTGGCAAGCAAGGAGATATTGGCGGCTTATCGATTACAATCATTGACGGGATCCACAGTGCCACCGGAGGGGGATGCTGTCGAACCAGACTACCTCAAGGAGTCGGTGAAGCCGATGGTTGACTGGTCACTCGCGTCACCGGAAGCGGCCGACGCATCGGATGAGGTTATCGCATCACAGGAGAACATCGGGGAGTTTTTGGAGCGCTGGACTTCAGCCTGGAAGCGCCAAAACGTTAGCGACTATCTAGCTTGTTACAGCAGCAATTTTATGCCGGAGAATGAGGTGAGTTACCAGGCCTGGCTGGATCAACGCCAAGAGAGATTGAAAACCCCTGCGTTCATCGCCATCACAGTTACCGATCTGAGGATTGAAACCCTTTCCGAAACGGTCTCGCGAGCTGTCTTTATACAGGATTACACAAATGATTTTTACAGTGACAGAACCGAAAAAAGCTTACTTCTCGAATTGAAAGAACAGGGTTGGATGATTGTCAGAGAACGTGCCAAGCGTCTTTTCTGATCGGTTCTTTCATGCGCGACTTTACATATTTGAAACAGGATCAGGCCGGTTGTTCCCACTGGCCTGATCCTGTTTTACGCTGTTCGGTCGTATCACCCTTCTCGTCTTAAGGCTAGCTGGTCCAAATCGCAAAAAATCAGTACTATCCCACGAAAGAGATTTAAGTGTTTTGGTTTTGGGTGAAGGTTGATCTCTGGTCCTAAGTGAAGGCTGTTTGTGGTTTTTGCAAGGGTTAATTTCGGTATTTCGCCAATGGGACTCTGGTTGCCGTCGCGTGTTTTCTTGTCTACAATACGGCATGATGCACTGAGGTCGGATGTAACGGCTTCCCAGATATTCAGATGGGTTCGGTAGCCAGGTCGCAGATGATCGGTGCATCTTTACACTGCTGATTTTCCAATCAAGGAATGCAATCGAAGCGAGGTGAACCATGGAATTGACACGCGAGCTTTACTGGAATGTGGGACACGGGGTGGTCACGCTGCTGCCGATGTATCTGCTGACCTTTGCGGCATTCGCAGTGCTGATCAATGCTGGGCTGCGCCGGATCAAGGGATATCGGCAGGGTCGGGCCCTGAACCGCTTTGATCAGCGCCCGTTGCGTTTCAAGACTCTGCTGAAAAATGTTCTCCTGCAGAGCAAGGTGATGCGGGTCAAAGGGGCTGGCACGGGACACGGCCTGTTCTTCTGGGGCTTTGGCCTGCTGTTTATCGGCACCTGCCTGGTTGCCCTGCAGGCCGACTTTACGGATCCATTGTTCGCTATCAGATTTCTCACAGGCCCCTTCTACCTGCTCTTTTCTCTGGTGCTGGATCTTGCCGGGCTGTTAGCCATTGTCATGCTGGTTGGCTTGGCCGTGCGGCGCTACCTGGTTCGCCTGAAGGAGCTGGAAACCGGGGTGGATGATGCCATCATGCACGCTCTGCTGCTGGCGATTCTGGTCGGGGGGTTCGTCATTGAGGGAGCGCGGATGGCGGTCACCGAACTGGGCACTCCGCTGGCGGTCTGGTCTCCGGTCGGGCTGCTGTTTGCCAAGGCGCTGGCGCCGTTGGGTGAAGAGACCCTGCTCAGCCTGCATCAGTACAACTGGTGGCTCCATTTCGCCCTGGTGATGGCTTTCATCGTGCTGATTCCCTTTACCAAGCTGCGGCATATCCTGACCACCAGCAGCAACTATTTCTTTTCCGATCTCGGACCCCGGGCGAAACTGACCACTATCGACATGGAAGACGAGGACGCGGAGAGCTTTGGTGCCGCCCAGGTTGCGCAGTTGACCTGGAAGGATCTCTTCGACGCCGACGCCTGTACCCTCTGCCAGCGTTGTGATGAGCGTTGTCCGGCTCTGGCCACAGAGAAGCCGCTGTCGCCGATGACTGTGGTACGCCAGATTGGCGAGGTTGCTTTTAATGACCCCTCTGAGAACCTGGTCGACAAGGTGCAAAAGGATGTGCTCTGGTCCTGCACCACCTGCCTGGCTTGCCAGGATATCTGCCCGGCGAGTATCGAGCATGTTGGCAAGATCGTTGAGATGCGCCGCAACCTGGTATTGATGGAAGGGGAGTTTCCCGGTGAAGAGGTGATGACGGCCATGGAGCATACCGAGGTCAACGGCAACCCGCTTGGCATCGGCTATGCCAGCCGCGGTGAGTGGGCCGAGGAGCTTGGGGTCAAGACCCTCGCGGAAGATCCGGATGTCGATATTCTTTATTTCGTCGGCTGCTACGCCTCTTTCGATAAGCGCAACATCAAAATTGCCCAGGCGTTTATCAAGCTCTGCCAGGCTGCGGGGGTCAAGGTGGGAATTCTCGGCAAGCAGGAAAAATGCTGTGGCGAGCCGATGCGCAAGATGGGCAATGAGTATCTCTATCAAGGTCTGGCGACGGAGATGATAGAACTGATCAGGGGCTACGGTGTCGAGAAGGTGGTGACCACCTGTCCACATTGCTTCAATACTCTGGACAAGGACTATCGTGATCTGGGGTTTGATATCGACGTGGAATCCTATACCGTCTACCTGGAAAGATTGATTGAAACGGGACGGCTCACGCTGAGATCAGAGCCGCTCGATTGTACCTATCACGATTCCTGCTACCTGGGTCGTCACAACGATATCTATGATGCTCCCCGCAGCCTGATCAAGGCCGCCGGAGGTCGAATTGCTGAAATGGCCAGAAACCGTGACCAGTCGTTCTGTTGCGGTGCCGGTGGCGGGAGGATTCTGGCCGAGGAGGATATCGGTCGGCGGATCAATATTGAGCGGGTACAGATGGCTGCTGCCACTGCAAAATCTCAGCTGGTTTCCAACTGCCCCTTCTGCCTGACCATGTTTGAAGACGGGATCAAGGGGGCCGAACTGGATGAGTCGCTCAAGGCCAAGGATATCGCGGAAATACTTGTGGAGCGGATTCGTTAACTGGGTGCGGGCGTCCTGTCGCGCAGGACGCCCGCTTGATGAGTCAGGCCAGAATGGCCGGTGTGATTCTCTGCCGGCTCAGATCTCCAATACAGTTCCCACCGAAGCAAAGAAAAACCTTTCCCCAAAATGGGTCGCAAGCCGCGACGCTTGTTGAAGCCCTGTACAGTGTGCGGCTCCCAGGCGTTCGATGTGGTAACCATCGAGCCTTTCCAGTGTCTGGCGGAACTGCTGGTCATCGTAAAACATCAGGTGGGTGCCGCCGACCACCGTGTGAAGATCCTGCCCTTCAGTAAGTTGCCGCGCATATTCAAGGATGTTGATCAGGCCGGCATGGGCGCAGCCAAGCAACACAGTCAGGCCCTGATCGGTTTTTATGAAAAGGGAGAGATCATCTGCCAGCGGGTCGGGGTGCATGATGCCGTTCGGATCCGCGCAGCAGAGGTTGGGGTCTCCCAGTTCGAAATCGGTCGTGCGTGGGATCTCACCAGAGATCATCAGCTCGGGAGTCAGAGCCACCGCTTCGCGGCTGAAATGGAATCTGGCGCCCAACTGTTCCAGCTGTTCACGGCTATAAGGAACGCCGATCTGTCTCGGTTTTGCTCCGGCCAGACTGACCCGTGGGGAGAACAGGTCGGGATGGGCATAAACATTGATCGGTCCGGTTCGGGCCAGGACCTTTGCCAGTCCGCCGACATGATCGTAATGCCCGTGGCTGAGGATGATCCCCTGCAGATTGGCCAACTCCAGATTCAGCAGTTCGGCATTGGTGTCGATTCCGAGGCCACTGCCGGTATCGAAAAGAAAATCCCCGGAGGGGGTTTGCAGGAAGCAGGCGAAACCGTGTTCCCCGATAAGGCCGAGAGGGCGGCCAACACTGTTTTCACAGAGGATGGTCAAGCGCAGAGTCATCAGCTGTTCCGCTTCCTGGCCGCTGTTTGCGACGCGGACACCTCGTTTTTCTGCTCATGTCCGAGTCGTTCAAGCAATTCAGAACGTCTCGCCTGAGGAAGTTGAGCGATTTGCTGGCAGCGACTGAAAAAAGCTGTAAAACTGTTGTTTTCCTGCGCCATGACCCGTTTGAATGCCGGGACCCAGCGATGGTAGGTATTGAGCGAGGCAAACTTTGCATTGTTCAGTTCCCGAAACCAGCGATCATAGCCGGAATAGCCGTCCCAGCTCATTTTGACACGGTCATAGCTGCGCCGCAGCTCAGCGAAAACTTCGCTCTTCGCCTCGCGCTTCTCTGCCACACTGAGCGTGCCGCTGTAGAGCGTAGAAAGCTTGTCGCGTGTCCCGGCGATCAGCTTGACAAACTGGTCCTCGCGTTTGAGTTGTCGCTTGTGCTCCATCTTGTCCTTTTCGCTGCCAAAACGTTCCAGCCAGAGCTCCACCCCGGCAAGCTCGACTGCCGTGGCGAAAGATTCGTTGAACGCGGAGTCGTCTTGGACATATAGTTTCTGGTGTGCCAGTTCGTGAAACAGCAGCCGGGCAATCGAGGTTGTCGGCCAGTTGCTGAAGGTGCTCAGCGCCGGGTCATCAAACCAGCTGAGGGTTGAATAGGCGGGCACGCCGGAAACGATTGTGTCGTAGCCTTCATCTTGCAGCGCAGCGGCAAATTGACCGGCCTTCTCCAGGTTGAAATAACCACGGTACTGGACGCAACCGGCAAAGGGGAAGCACCATTCCAGGGCGTCCAGGGAAAACTCCGGGGTTGCCACGACATTCCACAGCACGTAGGGACGGTCCAGTTCTACGTAGCTCTGGTAGCTTCCGTTATCGGGAAGGTTAAGGCGATCGCTGGCAAAATGTCGAATCCAGGCAATTTCCTTGAGCTTTTTGCGGAGGTCAGCCGGCGTGGTTTGGTCTGTCAACAGGTCAGGGATTGGTTTGCGCTCTGCCATGACCTGGAGATGGCCACCGGCGGTGTGCAGATAATAATCGAGATCGCTGCAGGCGATCAGTGCCCCGGCTAACAGCAGGCCAACCACCAACCACAGCAGATGACGCAAGCGGAACATGGGTTCACTCTCCGTTTCGGGTCTGGTGTTGATCCACAATCAACCGACGTTGAAGTGACGCTTGGTTGAGTCCTGGAGTTTGCTCGCGGCCCGGAAGGCTTCCTTGAGCAGGTCCTGCTCATTCTTCGACAGGGCATAGGGGTCTAGGTAGTGTGACGGTTTCTTGCCCTGGTCGATCAAGGCGATTTCATTGCGCAGGCGCAGATAGGTAAAGGCTTCGAAAGCGGCCTTGATATGCTCTGCCGTCTCCTGGGTGAATACGTTCATTTCAACCAGGGTCTCGAGGCGCTCAATGGTCGTGGTCGCATCCAGCTGCTTTTCAAGCAGGAACATCCGGATGCAGTCAACGATAAAGATACTGCCGGTCTGTTTAAGCGACAGTTCCCCCTTGTGCTCTTCGTCCTTTTCCAGGGTGAAACGACCCAGCAGGCTGACAGGAACCTTATGTTTGAAGTCGAGTTCCATCATGTAATAGAGGAACAGCGGCATTTTTTTGATCTGCTGATGAACAATTTCCCGCAGATCCTGACACAGGGATGCTTCCCCGACCAGCGGCATGAAGTCAAAAAAGATGGTTGAATACCTGACCTTCTGCGGCTCGGGGGTGTTGATCCAGTCGGCAATGCGATATTGCCATTCCTTGAGGCGCCCTCGCCAGAGAGGGTTGTTGGCCATCACTTTCCCCTTGCACAGCGGATAACCGATCTGATCGTAGGCTGCAACCAGTTTGTCTGCAAAGGGGATGAAAAAGGCATCGACCTCGTCAATTCTTTCATCCGGGAAATTTTCATAGATGAAGCCGTTGTCCTGGTCCGGACCGAGCAGCATCTCCTTCCGCCCGCCGCTCCCCATGATGATAAAGCAGTAGTTGATATCGGGCGGTGTCATCCCCTGCTGATTGAGATCATCGAGAATGATTTCATATCCGCGGCGCAGAATGCAGTGGTGGATATAGGAGATGATTTCCATGGTCTCAAACGGGGAACGGGTCTCGCTCATCAGCGCTTTGGCAACCTTCACAATTTCCGAGCGGGCCCTGGTCAGATCCTCTATCGTCTGAGCTTCCTTGACGCTCCCGACCAACAGCATCGATTTCTGGCTGCGGTATTTCATCAGGTCCTGCAGAGTGACGATTCCGACAACTTCCCCGCCATCTAAAACCGGCATGTGTTTGATCTTGTGCCCCATCATGAAGGTGGTGGCTTCATACATGTAGGTTTGCGGGGGCATGGTGTGGGGATTCGGGGTCATGATCTCGGCGGCGATGGTGGACGTGCAGTCGACGTTTTCTCCGGCGAGGACCTTGGTGACCAGGTCCCGTTCGGTGACGATCCCTGCCGGGCAGCGTGCTTCGTCACAGACCAGAATGGCTCCGATCCCTTTTTCAGTCATCTTGCGCGCGATGTCCCGGATCGGAGTTGTCGGGGAGCAGGTCTCTGCGGGGGAAGACATGATCTCGGAGAGACGTTTTTTGAACGGGTAGGCTTCCATCTGGGTCAGCGCTTTGTCGCTGTGATCGCTGACCATGTCCGAGTAGAGGCGTCGGACCCTGGAGAAGATCGCCTTAGTGAAATATTCCGAAATCTGCGGGTAGCGTTTGGCGACCTTCGCTAGCAATTCGTCGGGGATCAGGTAGCACTCGGTCTCTTTGACGGTCCGCGCGCCGGCGGTGTAAGCCTCTTTGGTGAAAACCGGGGTGCCGCCGAAAAAGGACCCTTCCTTGCGATAGTCCACCACCATTTCAACACCGCCGGGTGTGAGGGCGACGATCTCGACCAGGCCCTCTTTGATGACATAGAGATAGCCGGTCGGTGAATCGTGTTGATTGAAAATGTGGGCGTGGGGAGGGTATTTCTCGATAATGGCTGCCTGGCTGAATTCGGCAAATACCTCATCCGGCAGATGGCAGAATGGTTCTGTGTCGCGCAGCCTTTTGGTCAATCCCATTGCATACCCCTGTCAATTGCGGGAGTTAGGTCCGAGCGATAAAGGCTTTCGCAAAGAAGGCCCTGGCCGGATGAGAATAGAATTTTATCACAAAAATGATGTGAAAATAAAGTCGGGACCGACTCCGGCAGCGAGGACAGGGACTAGAGGGTCAGCTTTTCTCCTGCTCGGCGGCCTTTTTCTTTTTACCGAAGGTGAAGGGGTGTGCTTGGCGGCTGACAATGAAGTCGGCAAAAACTTTAACCCACAGGGTGATTCCAACCATCGAGCTCCAGGTTTTGTATGGCAAAAGCGCGAGCAGAACGCCGACAATGGTGATGACTGCCACCGCGCCGGCAGCCAGGTTGATCGTGCCGGTATAGGGAGCCCATTTCTCAACGTCTGAAGGTGGCTCGCCACGTTTCAGGGCAACTTCCGAGTAATCGTTGTTTTTGAAGATTCGCCAGGCGCGACGCAACCAGAAGAAGGCCATCGGGAAAAGGGCAAGAAAAAGTATCCAGGTAATAACGAGACTGATGTCCATTGTTTAGGCTCCGGGTTGGTTGAGCGAGTCTACGGTTTGGGCTTGGTTGTACCTGACCTGCAGGTTGCGGGCAATAGAAAAGTTTGAAAAAAACCCCGCCAGCATGGCTGGCGGGGCCAATTGATCTTTCGATCATCATTAAAAGAGGGCTATCTCTTAGTGGGCACCACCGATTTCCTTGGAGCCACGAGGGATACGTACGCTTTCCACCAGAGCAACGATCTCTTCCGGAGGAGCGGGGAACATTCTCTTCACCGCGAAAGCCACGGCGAAGTTAACAACGGCACCGATAGCGCCGAAGGCATTCGGCTCAATGCCGAAGAAGAAGTTCGCTTTGCCACCGAACAGGCCGAGGAACTCGGTTCCCTTGATGAAGAACAGACCTTTGTGGGCAAAGACGTAGAGCATGGTGATGCCGAGACCGGCGAGCATACCGGCGATGGCGCCTTCCTTGTTCATGGTCCGGCTGAAGATTCCCAGCATCAGAGCGGGGAAGATCGAGCTGGCGGCCAGACCGAAGGCGATGGCCACGGTACCGGCGGCGAAGTCGGGCGGGTTGAGACCGAGGTAGCCGGCGACGAAGATCGAGCAGGCCATGGCAATCTTACCGGCCATCAGTTCGCCTTTTTCACTCAGGTCAGGCATGAACTTTTCTTTCAACAGGTCATGCGAGATCGCCGAGGAGATCGCCAGCAGCAGACCTGCAGCGGTCGACAGCGCGGCGGCCAGACCACCGGCAGCAACCAGGGCGATAACCCAGTTTGGCAGCAGGGCGATTTCCGGGTTGGCGAGAACCATGATATCGCGGTTAACGGTCAGCTCGCTGCCAGCCCAACCCGCAGCTGCAGCCTTGTCCTTGATGGATTCGTTCTTGTCATTGTAGTACTGGATGCGGCCGTCACCGTTTTTGTCGTTAAACTTGAGCAGACCGGTGACTTCCCAGCGCTTCATCCATGCAGGACGATCTTCGTAGACCAGGTTGTTGTTCGAGTCAAACAGGTCCAGGTCATCAACCTGTGCGACACCGGCTTTTTCGTTCCCCATGATCTTGTACTGGTAAGTGGTGTTGTGCAGGTTGAGGCGGGCCATGGCGGCAACGCCGGGGGCGGTGGTGTAGAGGATCGCGATGAAAACCAGGGCCCAGCCGGCCGAGGCGCGTGCATCCCTAACCTTGGGAACGGTGAAGAAGCGGACGATAACGTGTGGCAGACCCGCGGTACCGATCATCAGCGAAACGGTGTAGACGAAATAGTTCAGCTGGCTGAGACGGGTCATGGTGGTGTACTTGCCGAAACCGAGATCGGTCACGACCTGGTCGAGCTTAGTCAGCAGTGCTACGTTGGTGCCGGCCATGTCAGAACCGAGACCGAGCTGCGGCAACGGATTGCCGGTCAGCTGCAGCGAAATGAAGATCGCCGGAACCGTGTAGGCAATGATCAGGACGCAATACTGGGCAACCTGGGTGTAGGTGATTCCTTTCATCCCGCCGAAAACCGCGTAGACAAATACGATCGCCATGCCGATGAAGACACCCATGGTGTTAGAGACGCCGAGGAACCGGGAGAACGCAACCCCGACACCGGTCATCTGACCGATGATGTAGGTCAGCGAGGCCGCCAGCAGGCAGATAACCGCCACGGTGCTGGCACCTTTAGAGTAGAAACGGTCACCGACAAACTGGGGAACGGTAAATTTACCGAACTTCCGCAGGTACGGGGCCAGCAGCATTGCCAGCAGAACGTAGCCGCCGGTCCAGCCCATCAGGAACAGACCGCCACCGTAACCCATATTGGCGATCAGGCCGGCCATCGAGATGAAGGACGCTGCCGACATCCAGTCAGCGCCGGTGGCCATACCGTTCAATACCGGGTGGACACTGCCGCCCGCAACGTAAAATTCCTTGGTGCTACCTGCCCGCGCCCAGAGGGCGATACCAATGTACAGAGCAAAGGTGGCGCCAACAATAAGATAAGTAATTCCTTGAAGACCCATATCGTTGCTCCTCCTTAATCTTCGTGTACGTCAAATTTTTCGTCGAGCTTCCCCATGGCCTTGGCATAGTAGAAGATCAGCGCGACAAAAACATAAATTGAACCCTGCTGGGCAAACCAGAAGCCGAGCGGATAACCACCCAGTTTGATGCTGTTCAGGGCTGGGGCCAGGATGATACCAAGGCCGTACGAGACGACGAACCATACGATCAGGACGTTCCTGATCAGGGCCAGCGTTGCTTTCCAATATCCTACGCTGTCGTGTTGCATAAAAGCCTCCTCTCTCTCTAAAAAAGTTCGGTTTCCTGAGAAACCTCAACGGGAAATGTTGGTCCGCTTGTGGTTCCGGACCCTGTTAATCCGACCAGCAAAGGCCTCCTTTCAGTAGGGCTTGTTTAACTGGTTATGTTTATATTTTGTCCTTGTTCATAAAGTGTCCGACGTAGCCCAGCTTCGATGAAATCACGATGCCTGCCTCAATGAGGCTGGGAAGCAGCTCCTGCTCGATCTTTTCCGGCGTCAGGCGAAATTCGGGCCCGACGATACAGAGGCTGCCGGGGACGTTACCCTCGGCGTCGATCAGCGGCACAGCGAGCGACGCGATTCCTTCACCGAAACTGCCCTGATCGTAACAGCCACCCTGCTCGCGGGACCGCACCAGCTCAGCTTCCAATGCGGCCAGTTCCTCAAAACTGCATTTGGCCTGGTGTGTTTCGCCAAATGCCACGATAGCCCGACCAGCGGAAGGCCCGGTGATCGGATAGCGGTTGCCAAGCAGCGGGATGATCTTGACCTGTTGAGTGGTGTCGACCATGTCGAGCAGAAGGACCTCGTTGTCACTGGGGACAGCCAGGTAAATCGCCTCGTTGCATGCCCGGGCCAGTTTTTCCATGACCGGTTTGGCTTTGCGCAACAGCCCCATGCGGGACAAAAACTTCTGGCCGATCTCGTAGGCTGAAAGACCAAGTTTATATTTGCCTGAACGCTGTTCCTTCTCGACGTAGCCACGATTTTCAAAGGTTGCCAGTAGACGGAAGATGCTGGTTTTGTTCATTCCGAGTCGTTCGCTCAGCTGAGAAATGCGAACCTCGTCCCCTTCGTCGCAGAGTGCTTCGAGAACATCGAGGGCATTGTCGACGGACTGGATTGAGTATGATTCCTTCTGGCGTCGGGTCAAGAACCCTCTCCTTTTTATAGCGTCAACAGCAATCATAGTAAAACAGGTATTCATAGGCTCACGTTTGATAGAAACTAATACAGCGTTTTATTTTTGTCAATAAAATATTCAAAAAAAGTTTTATAACTTAAATAAGCAAATAAAAACAGATATTTAAAAATAATTATCGGTTTGTTTATTGTGAAATAGCGTGCGCTTTAAGTGATAAAATACCAACCCAAAAAACTCTTTTGTTGTGGGTTTTAGTGACCTGTTTTGTCCCAATTAAAAAAACTGTTCTAGTAGTTTTGGTGGCCTGGGCGCTTTTGCGGAGGCCCATGCTGAAACGCTGCATACTTTAGTTGAACGCCCATTCATACTGGCTTGCGGGGTTCCTGGTTATGTATGAGGTTTTGGGAAATGGATTGCCTGTTTGTCTGGGCGTGCTAGAAGTTTAGCAGGCGAAATGCTGGTTGCAAGGGAGTGTAAGGGTTTTTCTCGACAAGGATAGGCAGGCCCGTTCTCGTGGGGTGGGGCGCTGCTAGGAGGGAGTGCTCAGGCGCTGCAGACGCTCGACAAGGGGCTGGTCGGCCGGAAGCATTTGCATCTCTCCCAGCTCTGCTGCCGTGACCCAGCGATGATCATCGACTTCGAGATGCTTGATTGCTCCATTTTCCCAGCGGCACCGGTAGGCAAGGATCAGCACCGCTCCCCAGTCGTAGCGATAAAAAGCAACATCAAAGATCGATTCGACAACAACTTCGATAGCCAGTTCTTCTTGCAGTTCTCTCTGCAGGGCCTGCTCTGGCGTTTCATCCGCTTCCATTTTGCCGCCGGGAAATTCCCAGGCCAGGGGGTGGCGCTTGTCAGCTGGCCTCCGGGTGACCAGAACCCGGCCCTGCTGTTCGATGATTGCTGCTGTCACCAGCAGGGGAGTATTTCTGCTGTCGTCCACTCTTTTCTCCTTCCTGCGTGTTTCGCTTCGAGTTGCTTGGCGGAACTTTTTGCTGGTTCGGTGGCGCAGGTTTATGATAGAACCAAGCCCCGTAATCGGGCTGTTCGCCGCTACTGTGTTTGCCCCTTCTCCGTAATCGACTTGTCAGGAGCCTGTCATGTTCCAGTTGTCAGAAAAGGGCCGGGGAGTCAGGCAGATGTTTGACAACATCGCCCCGCGCTATGATTTTCTCAACCGGCTGCTTTCATTCGGTATCGACCGGCGTTGGCGGCGTTTTGCTGTTGCCCGTTTACAGGTTCCTGAGGCAGGGCGTGTGCTCGACATTGCCACTGGGACCTGCGATGTTGCATTGGAGATTGCCCGGACAACAGCAGATTCGGTGACGATTGTCGGAGAGGATTTCACACAGGGAATGCTGGTCCACGGGCAGGAAAAGTTGGATGCTTCCCCCTATGGTCAGCGGATTCTGCTGGTGAATGCTCCCTGTGAAGCGATTCCACATCCGACCGCGACCTTTGATGCGATTACCATTGCTTTCGGCATCCGCAACGTGGTTGATCGACAAGCAGGGCTCCAGGAAATGTTCCGGGTTCTGAAGCCGGGTGGCCGGGTGGTTATTCTGGAATTTTCCACTCCTCGGAGTCGCTTGTTTCGTCGCCTCTACTATTTCTATTTTCGCCGGTTGCTTCCCGCAATCGGGGGCCTGGTTTCACAGCGCAGCGCTTACCAGTATCTGCCTGACTCCGTCCTTGAGTTCCCCCCCCAGCAACAGTTTCTGGAGATGATGGCCGCTGCCGGCTTCTCGTCGTTGGAATATTACGACCTAACCTTCGGTATCTCTACTGTCTATATAGGCGATAAAAACACCGCCTCATGATCATCTGTCATCGGATTATGGCGTTGCCGGCATTTTTCCCGGTGCCGGGGTCTTGTCCTGATTTGCCGGAGAAGGTGGGGACGCTTCGCCCTGCGGGAACAGTTTGGCCGGATCGCTTATCAGCTTGCCGGGCAGGCCAAGGGTGCGTTGGACAATCCCCAGCACGGTTTTCGACAGCGACGATGCAGGCACCGCTATGACATCCGGATCATCGGCCGGGCCCTGAACCTTGAAGTGTGCTGTGAGGAGGGCCTTTTCTTCTCCAGCCAGCAGCCAGCCTGCAACCGGAATCGCAGTAATGATTTTATCAACGGTGCGCAAGGGTTTGATACCAACCGTCAAATCGATGGTGTCTTCCACTATATTGCGTTTACCGACGAGGGACATGTTCATTGCATTGCTCAGGATATTGAGGTTCTCCGTCGAGATGACCCCTTCAGTTATGCTGACACTTGCCTTTAGCAGGCTAAACGGCATTCCCTTGCTGTCCATGTCAGGCAGCTTCAGTTCGAAAAGCTGAGAAATGTTGAGCAGCGAAAATACCCGGGCCAGACCGCGGAACTTACGCAGTGCGCCGTTATGGACTTCCAGATGTGCACCGCCACGAGAGCTGGCCCAGAATGTGTCCCCGGTCCCGTCCCCTTCCAGGTAAAAGTCTCCCCGCAGTTTGCCGGTTACCAGCCCCCGCGCATGAAGCGCTTCACTGTAGAGGGTGCTGGCATTGAAGTCTTCGAGGTGTCCGGAAATTTTCAAGCGGCCCCGTTCATGTTCGACCCGGGCCAGGCAGTAGCCGTCCTGATGTCTGAAGGTCAAAGGGTGAAGGGTAAACAGGCCCCGCCCTACGGAAATCAGTCCCTCCGCCTGCTGGAACTTTAAGCCACCCAGCGTCCCCTGAGAGGCCCGGGCCAGAATCCGGACTGGGTGGGCGGATTTCTTCTGACGGGTTGACTTTTTTTTCGCTGGTCCGGTGAACAGTTTTATGATCTCCAGGACATCCACATGTTCAAACGAATCGATCTCCAGGTAGGTTTCCGGGTCCGAGAAATTACGCACATAACCACTGACGGTGGCGTCTGTCCCGTTTTCCAGCTGTACCTGGACCGGGTCGAAGATGATGCCTCCCTTATTGATCAGCAATCTGCCATCCAGATCGAAAACGACCATGTCCGGGTTGGTAAAAACCAGGTCTCGGGCACCAATCTCCTGTCCAGTGACTCTAAGGTCGAGGAGGAAGTTTTTCCAGTTCCGCAGGTTGCCGTCGATCTGAACCGGCGAGCTCCCGATATGGGCGGCTAGCTGGTTGAAATCAAGCCCCGCCTGATCAAAACTGATCCGCCCGGTAGCTGAGTTGATGTCTCCGATCAGCGAGGTCAGGTGTGTCCCGACATTTTCGAGAATCAATTCACCGCTGAATTGAGCAGCATCGGAATAGTGCAGATCGAGATCCAGCATTCCCCGTGACTTCAGCTTGTGTAACAGAGGAGAGAACTGCTGTAGGGGCAGGAGATCGATACTGCTGAGCTGCAATCGTAGCGGCCCTTGTTGCTCTCCGATGGGAATGGTCGCGATCGCGTCGATCCCGGTCTCGCCGAGCAGCAGTCGGGCGCTTTCTATCTGTAACTGTTTTGGTCGCCATTCGCCGCTGATCTGCAGTCCCCCCTGCTGGTGGGGCTGTTTGTCGAACAGCTGGTGCAATTGTAACTGCAACGCGTCAAGGTCGACAGTCAGCGCTCCCCGGATCGCATCGGATGTGCCTTCGAGGGACAAGGTCGTCGGGGCGGTTCCGTTCAGGATCAACTGCTGCGGCAGGGACTCGGCAAAAAGTTGGCGAATTAAAGATGTCTCGGGTTGTGCTGCTGCCCGCAAGGTAAAGGAGCGAGCGTCCGACCAGTTGTTGACCGTGCCTTCAAAGGATAGGCGTTGCTCTCGCCAGCTTGCGCGGCCCTGGGTAATCTGCAGGAGCCGCTTATCCATCTGCAGGGTGAGGGAGATTTCCTCCAATTGTTCCTGTCCGGAGAGTTGCAGCCGCCCGGCTTCCAACTCGGCGCTGGCCTGGTAGTGGAAACGATCGCCGGGGGCGCTGTTCTCCGCTGTTCCGAAGTTGCCAACGAATTCGACAGCTGCCGCTTTGATCGATCCGGCAAGGACTTTATCTGCTCGGGGGATGCTCCATTTTCGCAACAGGGGGAGCAGTGGGATGTCTGATCCAGACAGGCGTCCCTGAAGTTGAGTCCCGGTTGCGCCGCGGGTAAAGAGGAGTTGGCCCTGCAGTGGCAGATCATGCAATCTTACCTGTAGCTTCTGGAGGTTCTCCGCCATCACTTGTGAGTTCCAGACTCCCTCTGCTGAGAGCAGCGGCCTTCCTGAGTCCGATGCGTTGGCCTGGATATGAAACGTGGAGCCGCTTGATGGGGAGCCCTTTAGGCTGAGGGTCGTGTCGAAATGGGCAGGTAGGTGGTCACCAACCACAGTTGGCAGCAGGGAGCGGGAGAGCTGTTTCAGGTCTGCCTTGAGCTTGAGGGGCTGGTTCCGCCATTCTGCCAGTTGGGCAGGTGGAGGGAGCTCGGTCTCGATCGTAAACTTCCCCTTATTCTCGGGGAGTTCACCCGAAACCACCAGGTATCCACTCCGCTGCGTCTGCCAGCCCCGTAATACAAGGTTAAGGTTGTCAATCTGATCGGGGAGCCTCTGGGGATATAGCCGGTCCCTGCTCAGGTCGATCCGGCCGTGGCGAATGGTCAGCAAGCTGAGGCCAAATCTTTTGAACAGATCCCCGGTTTTTGAGGAAACTGCTCCGCGGTCAAGCGTCTCAGTTGTTCCGGTTCGGGCGAGGACGATCTGCGGCTCGGTGAGGAAGACTTGGTCGAGTAACAGCTCCCCCTGAAGCAGGGGACGTAGCCTGAGAACGCCGGTCAGTTGGGGAATCCGGATGTCCAGTTCTTCGCCATCTCCGATGCCGATGTTATGGACCTCGACGGCCAGCCCCTGTTGATAGGTCAGGTTGAGTTTACCTATACCGACCGGCTGCTGCAGGATCTGACTCAACTCCTGGGTTAGATAATGACGGGCGCGGGCCAGGTCAAAATGCGACAGAACAACCGCAAGAGTCACGGCAGTTGTTACCAGCAACAGAAACAGTGCGCAGGTGAGCGGGTAGCGGCGATAGAATGGAATTTTTTTCATCCGGCTCAGGTTCTTGTCTGTGGGGCTGGATTACTGTCTTGTCGATAACTTCCAGCTCAGATGACGTCATCATAGCGGCTATCCGGGCTGGCTACAAGCGACAAAAGAGGACATGTGTCTCGCGTCGAGCAGGCCAAAACATTCGCAAGGGCAATACCTTCTTTACAGGATTGGAGCGCCTTGTTAACATGACGCGCCCTGTGCTGTAGCCTGTTCCCTCGGGGGAGGTGAGCTCCGGCCAGATCAATAGAAAAATCGATATTTCAGTTGTCTGTTAGGTCAACAGTCTTTTCTCTGTAGGTGTGCCCGGACCGGCCGAATGAAGATCAAACGTCTCGACATAGTAGGTTTCAAGTCTTTCGTCGACAAGGTCTCTCTTGACTTTCAGCAAGGGATCACCGGCGTGGTCGGTCCCAACGGGTGCGGTAAAAGCAACATTGTCGACGCGATTCGCTGGGTGATGGGAGAACAGAATCCCCGGCAGTTGCGTGGCCGGGCAATGGAAGATGTGATTTTCGGCGGCAGCGAAAAACGTAAACCGCTGGGTATGGCCGAAGTGTCGATTGTCTTTGATAACAGTGCCGGGCTCTCCCCTCCCGCCTATCGCGATTATGCTGAGATCATGGTCACTCGCCGCCTCTATCGCAATGGGGAGAGTGATTATCTGCTGAATAAAACCCCCTGCCGACTGCTTGATATTACCGAGCTGTTTATGGATACCGGAGTCGGTGCCCGGGCCTATTCGATCATTGAGCAGGGGAAGGTCGGCATGCTGGTCAGTTCCAAGCCGGAAGAACGGCGCGTGCTGATAGAGGAGGCGGCCGGGGTCACCAAATTCAAGGCGCGCAAAAAGACTGCGTTGCGAAAAATGGATGCGACCCGGCAGAATCTGGTCCGGCTGGGCGATATCATCTCTGAAGTGCGGCGCAACCTGGGCAGCCTCAAGCGCCAGGCACAGCGGGCTGAAACCTATCGTAAGCACCGAGGCGAGGTCAAGAGGATCGAACTCTGCCTGGCAGGTAATCGCTACCGCGAATTGCAGCAGGAACTGACAACCGTTGGGACCGAGGAGCAGGTTCAGGCCAAGTTGCTTGAAAAGATCGAAGCGCGACTGACCGAAGGGGAGCTGCAGATCGAAGAGCGGCAGCTGGCGCTGACCACGGTGGAGGACGAGCTGTCCCAGAGCCGGGCAGAGGTTTATCAGCTCAGTTCGGAAGTTCAGCGGGTTGAGGGGGAGATGGTGCTGGCTTCGCGGCAAAAGGAAAACCTGGCTCTTCAGAAAGAGCAGCTACTTGAGGAGCAGCAGGAGATTGCCCGGCGGCTGGTGGCTCTCGACACAGAAGAACAGGATTTGAAACAGGCCGAAGAGCGGTTATTGCTTGAACTGAAGCAGACCGAGGAGCGGTCAAGGGGAAGGGAATCTTCGCTTGCCCAACAGCAGCAGAAAGAGAGTGTGCTGAACGGCCAACTGGACGCGTGCCGCCGACAGTTGATGGAGCTGCTCAACGAGGCCAATCGGCTGAATAATAGACGTGAGGAGATTGCCCGCAGACTGATTGCCGAAGAACAGCGGCGGGAAAAAAATCGTTCGGAGGCGGTTCTCTTGCAGGAGCAGCAGCAGGAGCAGGCGAGTCAGCGACTCGCCTTGGAAGAACAGCTGCAGTCCCTGCGCGAGGAAGCCCTCGAACTGGACAGTAATCAGGAAATGCTGCAGGAACAGCAGCGGCGCCTGAGCGGTCGACTGGCAGAGCAGAGGGAGGTGCTCGGCACTCTCAGGCAGCAGCTGGAGAGGCAACGTTCACGGCTGGAATCCCTTCAGGAGTTGGAGCAGAATCTTGACGGTTATTCCGAAGGCGTACGGGTGCTGTTTGCAGATGGCGTTTTGCAACGCCGGGTAGCTGCTGATTTCCTGCAGGTGCCTGCCGAGTATGAACTGGCGGTGGAGATGGCGCTCGGGGAGCGGCTGCAGGCGATTCCGCTGGAAGAGAGTGGTCAGATTGCCTTGGCATTGGAGCTGTTGCGGGAAAGGGGCGCACGGGCCACCCTGCTCCCTCGGGCCGTTGTCTTTCCCGCGGTAGAACCAGTGACCGATGCGACCCCGTTGATTGATCTGATCCAATGGTCAGGCGCCCAGTCGGAACAGATACGCTCCTTGCTGGTCGGCACCCTGCTGGTCCCGAGCCTGGAGCCTTATTTCGGTCGAAGTCTGCCCGCTGGGACACTGCTGGTCACTCCGGCAGGAGATTGTCTCAGTTGGCGCGGTGAGCTGATCGGTGGTGCTCCGGTCGCCGCTGGGTCTGGTCTGCTGCGCAAGAAAAGAGAGATCGCTGAATTGTCCGGCCAGGTGCTTGAACTTGAGCAGCAGTACACTCTCCAGCAGGAACAGCTGCAGCAACTTGAACACGAGTTGGCCCGCTGCGAGCAGGATTCCAAGACCCTCGGCATTGAGCGACACCGCTTGGAGTTGCGGTTGCTGGAACTGCAGAAAGACCAGGATCGTATTGTTCAGGAAGAGGATCGACTGCAGGAACGTTTGGAATTGCTCAGTTTTGAGGAGGAGCAGCTGCATGATGAGAAGCAGCAGTTGCTCAGTGAGCAGGAGGCAATCGGTCAGGGAGCCGAAAAGACCTGCTTGCGTCAGACTGAGTTGGAAGCGGAGACCGGCCGCCAGCAACAGGAGCTCAATGCCGCCCGGGAAGAGGTTGAGCAGATTCGCGAACAACTCACTGAACTGCGGGTCCATCTGGCCAGCCTCAGGGAGCGGCGCGACGGCAGCCGGGAAACCCTGCAACGGGTCCGGCAGAATCGCCAGGAACTGACCAATCGAACGTCTCTGCTGCAGACCCGGAGGGAAGAAGGGGAGACCGAACGGAAGCGACTGGAAGAGGTTGATCAGCAATTGCGGATCGAGCTAGAGCTTCTGCTAAGACGGCGGGAAGAACAACAGGCGGCTGAAATTGCTGTTCGTGAGCGCTTCGAAGAGGGGCGTCTGCAACTGGATGCACTGCGAGATCAGCTGCGTGAGGTTAGGGTTCAGGCAGAAGCTCGGCGCAAGGATGTTTCCCGCCTGCAGTTGCGTCATCGCGAACTGAGTGTCGATGCCGAACATATGTGGGAATCGGTACAGGAGCGTTATCGGGTCGACCTCAACGAGCACCAGGTGCCCGAAGCGACCGAGGCAGAACTGGAGCGGCAGCAACGGCAGTTGAAGCAGTTGCAGCAGCGGATTGAATCCCTTGGCGAGGTCAACTTGATGGCCATTGAGGAGCATCGCGAACATGAGGAGCGCTATGAGTTCCTGACCAAGCAGCGCGATGATCTGCATCAGTCCCTGGATGATCTGCAGAAGGCGATCAATAAAATTAACCGGACCACCCGGCGCCGCTTTAAGGAGACCTTTGATCTGGTCAACGAGAAGTTCAAGCAGGTATTCCCGCGTCTTTTCCGTGGCGGACAGGCTGAACTCAGGCTGACCGACGAAGATGATCTGCTGCAGTCCGGCATTGATATTATTGTCCAGCCACCAGGCAAGCGGTTGCAGAATGTTAACCTGCTCTCGGGTGGGGAGAAGGCCCTGACTGCGGTCGCGCTGATCTTCTCATTGTTCTTGATCAAACCGACACCTTTTTGCGTCCTGGATGAGGTTGATGCGCCGCTGGATGAAGTCAATATTGATCGTTTTGCTGAAATGGTCCGGGAAATGTCCAAAATGTCCCAGTTTATAATTATTACCCACAGCAAGCGGACTATGGCCAATGCGGAAACCATGTACGGGGTGACCATGGAGGACCCGGGGACGTCCAAAATCGTCTCAGTGCGGATGAGTGATTACCAGCCCCAGGAAGAGGCTCCTGTCGCGATCAATCAATAATGGGTGGATTTCCCGCAACATCGGTTTTCCGGTGTGTACTTCTGAGCAGGACAATAGAGAAAAATGCCTTTTAAAAAGACGCTGACCGAAATGCTGGAACAGGTTCCCGGCTCGCTTGGGGCAATCATTGCTGACTGGGAGGGGGAGGCGGTCGACCAGGTTGCACGGATGGATGATTATGACATCAAAATTCTCGGTGCCCACAAGGGGATCATTTTGACCCGCTTGCGGGAGGCCCTTGAAAGGGTCGACGGTGGCGAACTGGAAGAAATTTTGATCCGTTCCGATCAGAATCACACTCTGGTTGCTCCGCTGACTGAGGATTACTTTCTGGTGTTGACCCTGTCTCCCGAGGCGATGCTGGGGCGTGCGTCTTTTGCCCTGCGACGGTGCGCTGCACAGCTTCGGGAGGAGATCGGCTGACGGCAGGAACGATAATCCTCAGGGCTGACCGGAAAAGTAAACACTCGTCATCGGGCGCGGCGGAACCGCGCTGCTGATCGAAGAAAGAAGAGATTGTAAAATGGAGTTGTTGCAACAATGGCTAGAGATGCTGGCCGGCTATCTACAAGCTGCGGGTGTTCCGCAGGAGCATCTGCAGCTGACTGCCTTGGTGGTGACTTATGCCGGTGCAGTTGTTTTTGCGTTACTGGTGGTTGTCGTTCTGTTCCGGTTGCGCAGAAAGTCCGGGGGGGCGGGAGCAGGGCTTGACACCGGCGGGGAGGAGGCAGCACCTGTTGCCGAAGCCGAAGCCGAAGCCGAAGCCGAAGCCGAAGCCGAAGCCGAAGCCGAAGCCGAAGCCGAAGCCGAAGCCGAAGCCGAAGCCG
>PKUD01000091.1 GCA_002869695.1 Desulfuromonas sp.
CAGCTCCTTGCCGGTGCCACTTTCGCCCTGGATCAGCACGGTCCCGGCATCGCTCTGGGCGATTTTGTGAACCATGTTGAGGATGCGCTTCAGATCATCACTTTCGCAGACGATTGAGTCGCTGCTTAATTTCTTCGGCTGGGTCGTGCGCAGTTGCGCGACTTCACGTTTAAGCTCTTGGGTTTCCAGCGCTTTTTTAATAACCAGGGCCAGTTCATCAAGATTGAAGGGCTTGTTGATATAATCATAGGCACCAAGACGCATCGCTTTGACAGCCGTCTCCAGAACACCCAGAGCCGTGACCATGATGATGATCACGTCCTCGTCAATCTCCCGGGCCCGCTCAAGGACTTCAACTCCGTTAATACCCGGCAGTTGTATATCAAGCAGGATCAGGTCAGGAGACTCCTCCTGCAGAAGGCGCAAGGCCTCTTCACCGGAACCGCAGGCGAGTACCTCATACCCCTGTTTTTTAAGGTTCTGCTCCAGCGACCAGCGGATCAGATGCTCGTCATCGACGACTAATATCTTGTATTTTCGCACGCCCCCGTTCTCCTTATCATGCCAACATCGAGAAGCCGATCATCTACAATACCCCGATCCGGCCATCGTCGAGAATTTCTACATTCTCCAGAACCGGCAATTCGAGGATAAAACAGCTGCCGCGGCCCAACTGGCTTTCGACCTGCAGTGTCCCGCCATTGTTCTCCATCAACTGACGACAGATTGGCAGGCAGAGACCGGTCCCTTGGGTTTTCGTCGTATAGAAGGGAGTAAAAATCTGCTCCAGAACAGCCGGCGCCATACCGGGGCCGTTATCACGGATTTCTGCGCGCACCCAGATTTTATCATCATGATGAACGGTTAGTGTTTTCACTGAAAGCATACCGCTGCCATCCATCGCCTGCAATGCGTTGATACAGATATTGAGCAGAACCTGCTGGATCTGCTTCTGATCGACCCACACCGGCGGCAACTGGCTGGTCAGCTCTTCAACCCGGCCGATATTGCGCGCTTCCGGATGCTGGGCGACGAACAGCAAGGTCTGCTTGAGCAGATTATTGATATCCGCGTAGGAGAACTCGGGTTCGCCCGGACGGCCGAAATAGAGCAGGTCATTCACTGTCTTATCGAGACGGCCGATCTGATCCTGAATCTGGCCGAAAATATCCTTGCGCGGATCTTCTTCATTGTGGTCATCCGCAAGGACACTGATCGCGCCGCTGATTCCGGCCAGCGGGTTCTTGATTTCGTGGGCCAGGCCGGCAGCCATCTCGCCGATCGAGGCCAGGCGATCGGCCCGTTCCATCTGCTGATAATGCAGGTTCTGCAGTTCCTTCTGGGCAACCTCCAGGTTGCCGACCATGGCGTTGAATCCAAGCATCAACCGGCCGACTTCATCGTTATTTTTCGGCGCGAGCCTTACTGTGAGGTTCCCCTCTTCGACCTGCCACATACTTCTGGTGATCTGATCGAGCGGTCGCTGCAGCAGGCGGATCATGATGTAGGAGATACCGGCCGCCAGCAGCGCAATAATCGCCAGAGTTGAGACAACGAACATCTGGCTTATTTCCCGCAGCTGTGTATACATCTCGCTGAGGGAAAAATTCATATTGAGGACACCGATGACCTTGCGTCCTTGTCCATGACATTTGAAGCAGCGCTCATCGGAGACAATCGGTCGGATCATCGACAGCACCCGCGGTCCACTCTTGGACTGGAAGACCCCTTCCTTGGCGTTCTGCTGAAACAGGTTGAAGTCCTGTGGACTGGCCCATTGTCCAATTTCGGTCGCATCGGCAGACTTGAGAATCTGGCCGGAGGGGCTGAAGATCCGAACACCTTCCAGAGCATGGCTGTGTCCGACCAGTTCCAGAATCGCCTGGACCTCTGCCGAGTTGCCAAGCCGCATGGAATTGAAGATTGATTTTTCGATCGTGGCCAGCAGCAGCCGGGCACTTTTCTGGGTGGCGGCGATGTGGTGGCTCTGCTCGCGATGCAGATGAAAGAGAGACAGGGTTCCGATGCCGAGAGCCAGCAACATGATGTTCAACAGGATAACTCGGCTGATGACGCTTTTAAACAAGATTTATCTCCTGTAAACCACAGACAGGGGTGTCCTTTTTAGGCTCACCTCCCTGGGCCGAAGGCACTCTGGCGGAGAGCTACTGCTGTTCTTTCGCTCTGGCCTCAGCTTCTGCTTCGGCTTCTGCTTCTGCTTCGGCAGCGCTGACCGATGAGGGTGCAGTGCCCGGTAGCTGTGTGCCCAGTTGTTGTGTCCCTGGTTGTTGTGTTCCCGGTTGCTGCGGTGTCGGCGGAGTCGCTTTTTTCTTCGGCTCGTAGACAAATTCCCAGTCGCGATACTGCCACATGCCCACAAATTTTTTGTTTTCTTCGCTGAAGCCGTCCATCTTGAATGGCTGTTTTTGCGAGGTTGACCGCACCCCCCGAAGCCCTCCCTGGGGAGCTTTGATCCATTCCCAGTCCTCGCCGGTCATCGGATCAAGATAAGGCTGACGCAGATGTCGCTTGGCTTTGAGGCTGCGATTGTCCTGCAGCAGATCATCGACGCTCTGCGGGTAGGCCAATGGCGTACCTGGTGCGCCCTGCGATTCATAATAACTGCCAATCGCCTGGCGAATCTGCCCCCCCTTCCAGAGCAGATCCTGCTCTTTTGAGCGTTGCACGATTGAGGTCCAGGTCGAACCGGCAATCCCGGCAGAAATCCCGAGAACGGTGACGGCAACAAGAACAAGCAGCAACACCGCTCCACGCTGATCGGCCCCGATCCGACTCGAGGTCTGCGGAATAGAGTGAAGGCCCATAACAGGCTGATCTACTGTCATCGATTATTTTCCGTCGTCTCCGGACAGGTAGGCGAAAATCAGGTCATCCAGGTCGGTGGTTGCTGTTTCCGGTGCAGCGGGTCGATCAACGTTTTCAACATCGGTCTGCTTCGGAGAATCAGCATCCGGTCGAGCGTCCAAGCTGTCTGCATTTACGCGGCGTGACACTTGGTCGATCTCAGTCACTTCCTCAGGAACAGGAGAATCCTGCTGGGCGGCTGGCTTTAGTTCAATCCCGAGGTCACCAATCCGCTGGTTAAATTCGCCTTTCTTAAGCCTGCGCAGCATCCCCTTGTGCTGCTCCTTGGCCAGATCCTCGACAACCTTGTCCAGGTCATCTACATTGAGGATGTCTGCGTAAGAGGTTTTCTGCGAACAGATAATCGTACCGCCATGATAGAGCAGAGTGATAAGGTGCGGAGACCTGACCCCACTGTCCTCGGTCTGGACATGAAAGCAGACCCCTTGGTAGGTAATATTGTGATTAAAACCAACGATCATAGCCGAATCCCCTTAGAAAAGTGCGTTTTGTGAAATTAACACACTCCGCGATATGGCGCAATAGAGGTCCCATCTACCTGAAATAAATGAACTTTCCAAAGGCCGTGAAAAGGCCGAAAGACCCCTTCAGCGAGCCAGCAACTGCTTGATTTTGGCAACCGCCTCAAGCGCATCCCGGGCGTAAAGATCCGCCCCGATCTCATCGGCATAAGCCTGGGTCACCACCGCCCCCCCGACCATGGTGAACACTTTGACCCCTGCTGCCCGTAGGCATTCAACCGTATCACCCATCTGTTTCAGAGTGGTGGTCATCAGGGCAGACAGGACAACCGCATCCACCTGCTCGCTGAGAGCCCGCTCGACTATCGTCTTTGTCGCTACGTTTTTCCCCAGGTCGATGATCTCAAAACCATGATTTTCCAGCAGGGTCGCGACAATATTCTTGCCGATATCATGAATATCGCCCTCGACAGTGGCCATCAGAATTCTCCCCAGACTCTCTGCCGGCTGACCCTGCGACTCCTGCTTCAGGCGACCGAAGCCGGTCTGCATGGTCTCTGCGGAGAGCATCACCTGGGGCAGGAACACCTGATGCGCGCCAAAGCGCCGACCGACCTCTTCCAAACCCGGCAGCAGTCCCTGATTGCTGATCTCCATGGACTCCAGACCCTGATCGAGAGCCTGTTCGATCAGCGGGACGATACCATCCTTGTCCCCTTCGATAATCGCCGCGGTCAGCCGCTGGCGGATATCCATCGGTCCGTCCTGCACAGCTGGTGCCTTGACGGAAGGCGACTGCTGACTGTAGTGGATGATATATTCCTCGGCCCGCGGGTCCTGATTGAGCAGCACCAGGCCAGCCCGGTAGGCATCCATCATCCGTTCATCCTTGGGGTTGATGATTGCAGCTCCCAGACCAGCCTCCAGCGCCATCGAGAAAAAAACGGACGAAAGAACCGGCCGGTTCGGCAGGCCGAACGAGATATTGCTGACGCCGAGAACCGTATTCAGGCCCAGCTTTTCTCGTACCAGGCGTAATGCCCGGAGGGATTCCCGGGCTCGCTCCTGCTCGGCAGAAACGGTCAGAGTCAGGCAGTCCACCAGCAAGTCCCGTTTGCTCAGGCCCTGCTGTTCAGCGGCGAAGAGAATTTTTTCCGCCACCTGCAGCCGCCCCTCGGCAGTCTCTGGAATCCCCTCTCCGTCGAGCGCCAGGCCGATGACTGCTGCTCCATATTTACGGGCCAATGGCAAGACCAGCCGCAGGCTCTTTTCCTCCCCGGAGACCGAATTGATCAGCACTCTACCATCAGCCGCCTTGAGTCCCTGCTCCAGCGCAGTTGGATCGGAAGAATCGAGCACCAGCGGCGCACTGCTGACGCTACTGGCCGCATATACCGCTCGTTCCAGGGCCAACGGTTCATCCACACCGGGTGCGCCGCAGTTGAGGTCGAGCAATGCCGCTCCTGCAGCTGTCTGTTCCTGCGCCTCCCGCCTCACGTAAGCGATTTTCCCCTGCCGTAACTCTTCGCTGTAGCCTTTTTTCCCGGTCGGATTAATCCGCTCGCCGATAATCACACAGGGAGCATCAACCCCCACGTTGGTTACCGCGCTACGGCTGGAAAGAAAAGATTTGCCGGGACCGTGGTGCCAGTCCGATCCCTGGCCTGAAAGTGCCTGCTTCATCGCCCTGATATGGACCGGAGTCGTCCCGCAGCAGCCGCCGATCACGCGGACGCCGAGCTCGGCCAACTGCTGATGATAGGCAACCATATCGGCGGGGGTTCCGGGAAAGACCGTTTCCCCATTGAGCAGTTCCGGCAATCCGGCATTGGCCTGGGCGATCAGCGGCAGCGCTGTCACCGCACGCATCTTTTTCAGAATCGTGTAGATACCGTCGATACCGAGCCCACAGTTGGACCCCACCAGGTCGACGCCAAGGCCGTCCAGCGTCACCGCAGCGGCTTCCGGCGGTGACCCCAGCACGGTCCGACCGGCATCATCAAATGTCATCATTGCAATCAGCGGTAGTGAGCAACAGCTCTTCGCAGCGATCACCGCGGCGCGCAGCTCGCGGATATCCAGGAAAGTCTCGAAACTCAGAAGGTCAGCGCCGCCTTCCACCAGCGCCTGAATCTGTTCGCCGTAAATCTCGACCATTTCATCGAACCCGGCATCACCAACCGGCTCGAGGAAGCGCCCTGTCGGGCCGATGGAGCCGGCAACAAAAGCCGACGTCCCCGCGGCCCGGCGGGCAATCTCAACAGCGGCCCGATTGACTTCGGCAACCCGATCCTGTAGCCGGTAGTGGGCGAGCTTGGTGCGGCTGCCGCCGAAGCTGTTGCTGACAATAATATCCGCACCCGCTCCGACATATTCCCGGTGTACCGCTTCGACAACCTCCGGCGCTTCGAGGTTCATTGCCTCGGGTGAAGCTCCCGGCTGCAGACCACGCTCCTGCAGCATCGTCCCCATGGCACCATCCAGAATCAGAATACGTTCACGCAGAGCCTGGCGAAAATCACTCATTGGGTACATCCTTCCTGACATCTGCCTGCGGAGGGCGACTGTAGCTGAAATCGGCCATAACCGGTCGGGCAAGGCTGACATGTCCTTTCAGGGTCTCGACCGGCTGCCCCTCCACCAGAATCTGCACCTGCTTTAAATAGGGGAAATTGACCGCCAGACTGTTGACCAGGCCATAGACCGTCAGCAACTCGGAGAGGCTACCTCCCGGATGAGCGTGGACAAAAACTCCGTTGAAGTCGACGACGACCAGGTCGTCCCGTAGCTCAACATTGAGCACTTTCGTCTGAGGGGGGAGAATCGGCAGGAGGTCTCCCTGCGACCCCTTTACCAGCGCGATGAAAAGATTACGAACGCAGTCCCGGTCTTCGTCACAACCGGCTATTTGCTGGATCTCTGAGACCAGGTAGCGGCCCGCAGGATCGGCAAAATAGAGGAGCGCCTCACGCGGGAGCAACTCCACCTTGATCGGCACGGGGGCAGGCTCTTCCACCTGTTGTTCCGGCTGCAGCCAGAGGACAAGCAGAACCACAACAAGCAACGGAATAAGAAATAATAGGCTTCGTTTCATTGAATCAGACACCTGTCCCCTTGTATGGTCAACTGCCGGCTAGAAACCGATTCTGACCTGTTGCACCCGGCTCAGTTCCTGCTCCAGAAAGGGCTGCCCGACCCGGATAAAGCGGGTTGGCACATCGGTCACAAAAAAAGCGCGCTGCCCGCCACTCTGGGGTCTTTGCAACCCCTGCTCACGAAACAGGTCAGCGACAGTCGCCGCCGTCTCTTCTGCCGAATCGACAAGGGTCACTCCGTCACCCATCTCTGCCTGCAGTACATTGCGTAACAGCGGATAGTGCGTACAACCCAGCACGAGAGTATCGACATCGTTTTTTTTCAAAGGCGCCAGATACTCCTGTACGGCCAACCGGGCCACCTGATGTTCCGCCCAGCCCTCTTCGGCCAGCGGGACCAAGAGCGGGCAGGCTGCGGAAAAAACTTGGGCGCCAGGCAACAGCGCATGAATCGCCTCAACATAGCGGCCGCTACCGATGGTCCCCTCCGTGCCAATCACTCCAATCCGTCCTTTGCGACTGCGGGCTGCGCGCCTGGCTCCCGGCTCGATGACTCCCACCACCGGCAGCTTGAAACGTTCGCGCAACGCCGGAAGTGCCACCGCCGAAGCCGTATTGCAAGCCACCACCAGCATCTTGACCCCGCGTTCGACAAGAAACTCTCCTGCTTCCAGCGCGTACTGGCGCACTGTCTCGGCACTCTTGGTTCCGTATGGAACCCGGGCGGTATCGCCTAGATAGACCAGGTCCTCCTCCGGCAACCGGCGCATAATCTCGCGCAACACCGTCAATCCGCCGACACCGGAATCAAACACCCCTATCGCTCGATGTAACAAATCGCCTCATCTCCCGTAAAGCTTGTCTCATGACTGAAAAAGCAGCTAGTCATGGTAGTTAAGGGGGTATATAAAGTCAAGATTTTCAGGCTTTTATCTCTTTTCGTAAGAAATAAAAACTGGTACTATTCGGCATACGCTGGCAACGTCCACCCGGGAAACGGACCGTACCCGCAGGAGGGATCATGACCTGGACAGACTTTCTCGACTATCTGCAGCATTTTCGGACCGACAAGGTGCTTGAGCAGCTGGCCGCCTGGAATATTGACGATCTGAGTTCCAACCCTTACGTTCTGGCCGGCTTTGCTGTCGCCATTGGCATCACCTACCTGATCGGCTGGAAAACGACTTCTGCCTTTCTTGTGGGTATCGGCGGCTTCGCCCTGGCGGTCTCGTATACGGTCAAGCAGGGGACCGGCATCGAGGGTGTCGGAGGCGGATTGCCGCTGCTGGTCGGCAGCGGACTGATCGTCGTGATCATCTTTATTTACCTGCTCTTTATCAAGGCCGAGTAAGAAGTCATTTCGCAACACCACGACCTGTCATATTGACCTCACATTCCCCCTTGTTGCACAATGAGCATTCGTCCTGCGCCTGTGAACGGGATCAGCCTTTTAAACCTGGCAGACAGCTCCGTGCCCACCTGATTATCATTACGTCTCTGGAGGACCCATGAAAAAACGCGACATTTTGCTCCTGATAGGAGCTCTGGCCATCATTCTGTTTCTGGTGGCGGCACCGGACGAGACAACCACGCGGGTGCCCTCTGACGAGACCCACCAGCGTTTCTATTCACTGGTGAAGGAGGAAGGGAAGAAAGCTGCGGAAAAATTCTGTGAGGATTGCCACAACGAAGAGCAGGTTGCCTTCCCGAAGGACCACCCGCCCAAGTTCCGTTGCCTGTTCTGTCACAAACTGGAACAATAATGGCATTGATTGACACGCTCAGGCCGGGAACGCTACGCGTCCCGGCCTGAGCTGTGATTCATTTTCCCGGTCAGGCTAAATGCTATCCGACCGACCCTGTTTAAAACATGCCAGACAGCCCCCCAGCACAATCAGCAACAGAGTCAGAAGCCCACCCGCCAATCCACTCACAGCAGTCCCCGCGGCCGCTGTGCCTGCCCCCCCATCAGAGCCATGAGAGGAGCCGTGGCGAAACCCGTAATCAGGGAGTAGTGCGGTCTGCTGTTGAATCCGTTCAAGTACCGACTGGGATTCACCCGATACGATGCTGATCGCACGATCTCCGGCGGAAGCCTTGTCCAACGCCCACTCAAGGCCATCCGGCATGCTAGAAGCGAAGCCGGACAGCAGACCGCCGCACACCATGGTCGTAACCAGAAGCGACACCAGCAGCTGCTTGGAGAATAGCCCGTGAGCCGCATGGGTAGGTGCATTCAAGGCAAAAATCTCCGGTCGCGCCTTCCAGATCAGGCTTATCACGAACGCGGTCATCCCGCCCTCCACCAGCCCTATCGCCAGATGAATCGGTTGCATCAGCAGGAGGAACGACGCAAACGGGAGATCAACCTTGCCGGAGAGAACCGTTTCCGCCACAACCCCGAAGGACCCGAGCTGTAGACCGGCAACCGATGCGACCAGACAGGCCAGCAATAAACGGCCTCGTCCAGGCAGCTGTCCGGCCAGCGGACGAAAGAACAGAGGATAAGCAACAAAGCAGGTCGCCGCTCCCAGATTGATGATGTTGCTACCGAGTGCCAGCAACCCGCCATCAGCAAAGAAGAACGCCTGGACCGTCAGCACCGACGCCATAACGATAAAACCGGCCGCCGGACCTAGCAGGACAGCAAGGAGCAGACCGCCCCCGATATGACCACTCGAGCCGGTTCCGGGGATGGTGAAGTTTATCATCTGAGCAGAAAATATGAACGCACCCAGTACGCCCATCAGCGGAACTGTCCGATCATCCAGATGCCGCTTCAGCTGTTCCGAGCAACAGGCAATGGCTCCCGCGGCAAAGGCCCACATGGTTCCACCGACCGCAGGATTTATCAAGGCATCAGCCATATGCATCGAACGGAACTCCCGACAACGAAATTCACTGAGACAAAATCGTGTGACGATTTCAATATTCGTGTAACGAAGTCTAGCACCCGACTCGTCCCGGGTCAAGAAACGACACATGTTTTTTCAGGCAGTTGGATGTAGGCGGGATATTTTTTTATGCCCTGCTGAACAGCCTATTCGGCGATACCGCGTAATTTCACATCAGTGACATAATCAGCAGCCAGACGGGAAAAATCGTGCACTGTTTGAGGTGGATGAGGGTCCGACTCGTGCAGGCGTGCATCGAGAGAGTGCTGAGGCACGAACTGCTGGAGAACCCAGAGCCGGGCACCTTTAATCGCCATACCCAGAGCCCTGATATCATCCGCTTCAATAAGCTGCGGAACACAAGTGGTGCGAAATTCGTAATCGCAATTTGCGGATCTGGTCAAATCGATGGTTTCAAGCAGGGGAGCACTGTCGACATAACAGCTGTGTAGTTCCGAATAACGCTTCGGCGAGGTTTTCAGGTCGATCGCCAGATAGTCGACCAGCCGCTGTTCCAGTAACCGACGGAGTACCTCCGGCAACAGGCCGTTGGTATCCAGCTTGATCTGAAGGCCGAGTTCTTTCAATTGCAGCAGAAAAGACTCCAGGCCTGGATCCAGAGTCGGTTCACCACCGGAGACCACCACCCCGTCGATAAATCCGGAGCGCCGCCGTAGATCAGCCAGCAGATCCTCAATAGGGTAATCTGGATATTGTCCGGGATCGAGAACCAGACCGGGGTTGTGGCAATAGGGACAGGTGAGGTTGCAGCCGCCGCTGAAAACCAGAGCGGCCAGCCGGCCGGGGAAGTCGAGCAGACTGGTCCCCTGAAACCCTTTGATACGCATGGTCAATCGCTCTTAGTCGTTGTTTTCCTTGCCAACGACATATTCGGAGCGATCCTTGAATTCTTCCTTTTTACCCCGGTTCCACTGCTGAACCGGCCGAAAAAAACCACAAACTCTCGAATAAACTTCAGTTTTTGCATCACACTTGGTCGCCATTAGCGTCTTCCCTCTCTTCGGTATGAAAACATGTCACCAGTCACTGTTGTCTGGTCTGTGCAGCTAAGCCGCCTTCCCCTCATGGTGATGAGGGCAGGCAAAATGTTCCCCGGAGATGTAGCCATGCACCGGGCAGATGGTAAATGTGGGGCTGAGCGTAAAGTAGGGCAGATGGAAATTTTCTGCGATCCGCCGAACCAGCAGCCGAGCGCTGTCCCAGTCCTCCAGGCGTTCGCCAAGAAAACCGTGGAAGACCGTGCCACCGGTGTAGAGGGTCTGCAACCCGTCCTGATGGTTGAGTGCCTCGAAGATGTCCTCGGTGGTCCCCACCGGCAGCTGGGTAGAATTGGTGTAGTAAGGTTCATCGGTTCCGGCGGTCACAATATCCGGGAACCGGGACCGATCACGGTTCGCCAGACGATAGCTGGTCCCCTCACCCGGAGTTGCCTCGAGGTTGTAGAGATGACCCGTCTCCTCCTGGAACGCCTCCAGCTGCTTCCGCATGAAATCGAGGGTTGCCTGGGCGAACTCATGCCCCTCGGCCGTATCGATTCCGATACCAAGCATGTTCTGGCAGGCTTCGTTCATCCCGATCAGGCCGATGGTGGAGAAATGGTTGTCCCAGAAGCTGCCACTCCGCTCGCGAATGCCGGACAGGTAGAACCGGCTGTAGGGATAAAGACCCTCCTCAGTAAAGCGCTCCAGCTGCTTGCGCTTCAGCTCAAGTGACTGATGCGCCAGCTTCATCAGATGGCTGATCTGCGTGAAGAAACCGTTCTTGTCCTCGGCCTGATAAGCGGCCCGGGGAAGATTGATGGTCACCACCCCGATCGAACCGGTCAAGGGGTTGGAACCGAACAGGCCGCCACCCCGCCGCCGCAGCTCACGGTTGTCAAGTCGCAGCCGGCAGCACATTGACCGGGCGTCCTCCGGGTCCATGTCGGAGTTGATAAAGTTGCTGAAGTAGGGGATCCCGTAACGGGCGGTCATCTCCCAGATCGGCTGAAAACGCGGGCTGTCCCAATCGAACCCTTGAGTGATGTTATAGGTCGGGATCGGGAAGGAGAAAATCCGTCCGGAGGAATCCCCCTCCATCATCACTTCGCAGAAGGCCCGGTTGAGCAGATCCATCTCATCCTGGAACTCACCGTAGGTCCGGTCCATCAATTCGCCACCGAGGACCACTGCATCGCTGGCCATATTCGAAGGCGGCATCATATCCATGGTGATGTTGGTAAAAGGCGTCTGGAAACCGACCCGGGTCGGTACATTCATGTTAAACACAAACTCCTGGATCGACTGCCGTACCTCGTCATAGCTGAGCTTGTCGTAATGGATAAAAGGAGCCAGCAGGGTGTCGAAGTTGGCGAAGGCCTGCGCTCCCGCCGCTTCGCCCTGCAACGTGTAAAAAAAGTTGACCACCTGCCCCAGCGCAGTTCTGAAATGCTTCGGCGGCGCACTCTGGATCTTGCCGTAGGCCCCGGTGAACCCTTTCAGCAGAAGATCCTTGAGATCCCAGCCGCAACAGTAGACGGAGAGCATGCCCAGATCGTGAATATGGTAGGCACCTTCGCGATGAGCTTCGGCAACATCGTCCGGATAAATTTTGTTGAGCCAGTAATTGCTGGTGATATTTGCGGCGATGTGGTTATTGAGACCCTGCAGTGAATAGCCCATATTGGCGTTTTCGTTGACCCGCCAGTCTTCCTGCACCAGGTAGGAGTCGATCGCTTCGATCGACTGTTTCATGAATTCGCGAGTTTCGCGCAGACTTTCGTGTTGCTTCCGGTAGAGGATGTAACACTTGGCGGTTTTTGCATGACCGTTCTCGATCAGGATCTTCTCAACCAGGTCCTGAACGTTCTCGACAGTCGGAACGCGGTCGTCCTTGTAAAGGACCGAAAGGATACCGCTGACCTGGCTGGTTATCTCGGCCGCCTTTTCCATGTCCTGGCCGCCAACCGCAGTGACCGCCTTGACGATCGCGTGGGCGATCTTCTCCTCTTCAAAGGGGACCAGGCGACCGTCCCGTTTGCGGATAAACTCTACCATCAGCACCCTCCCGCAGAACCAATTTCCTAGAAATTTCACTCAGAGCCGGACACGCGATATCGCCGTTCAACTCAAGCATTAAATCGGGAAAAAATGTAACACACCTTTTCTTCCTAATGAAAGGCAAAAAGCACAACATCTAGGGATTTTTTTCTGAGAAACACACAACATGTTGTAAACCTACTGTGCGCAACCTGTGGACAAAAGCGGCCAAACTGAAACGATTCCGCCATCTTCCTTGCCCTGCTCGACACGCTGTGCTAAATCAATCTGAACGCTGGGTGTCAGATCCAGGAGCTCCTCACTCATCCGGACCACAGCGACAACGCATCACGACAGTAAAGGGGCAGACCATGTCCGAGCTGAGCCGTTTCGGCATCTCCATAGACGAGCGACTGCTACAGCGCTTCGACAACCTGATCAGCAAAAAAGGCTACGTTAATCGTTCCGAGGCTCTCCGCGACCTGATCCGCGCCGCACTGGTGGAGGAAGAATGGGGCGATGCTGACCAGGAGACGGTGGCCACAGTCACCCTGGTTTACGATCACCACACCCGCGATCTTGCTGACCGCCTCACCGAACACCAGCATTCTCACCACGAAGAGATCGTCTCGACCCTGCATATCCACCTGGACAAGCAGCACTGTCTGGAAGTTGTCGTTATCAAAGGCAAAGCCCTGCAGGTGAAAAGACTGGCCGATGAACTGATCGGCACCAAAGGAGTCAAGCACGGCAAATTGGTCACCACGACCACAGGGCGAAACCTGCGATAACCCGTGAAAGCAGGGGAACTCCTGCCCACGCGGGGACAGGCATCAGCTTACTTAAAACCTCGAACCTCGGCGAGACTATGTCACGCATCGAATCAGCAGCTCTGTCGCTCGGCACCCTAGACACCCTCGCTTATCGTGACAGCTGGGTCCATCGTCTTGACCCAAGGGTCAAGCTGCTGACGACCCTGATTTTTATCATCATGGTCGCGTCCTTTGACAAGTACAGCATCTCCGCTCTGCTGCCATTTTTTATCTTTCCGCTGGTCCTGAAGACAGGCGGACGCCTGCCCACCCGGTTCCTGCTGAACAAACTTCTACTGGTCGCGCCATTTGCCGTACTGATCGGGATGTTCAATCCGCTGATCGACCAGCAACCTCTGCTCCAGATCGGTCCATGGGCCGTTTCCGGCGGCTGGGTCTCATTCCTGTCGATTCTGCTGCGCTTCAGTCTGACCATCAGCGCCGCTCTGATTCTGATCGCCACCTGCAGTTTCCCCGGGATTTGCATGGCTCTGAACCGACTCGGGACGCCCAGAATATTTACTGTTCAGCTGTTGCTGCTCTACCGTTATCTTTTCGTATTGAGCGAAGAAGCGATCCGACTGGTTCGCGGACGGGCGCTGCGCTCCGTTGACAGACGCGGACTGACCCTCAGAATGTTTGCCCAATTACTGAGTCAGTTGCTGCTGCGCACCCTGGACCGCGCGCAACGTATTCATCTTGCCATGCTCTGTCGTGGTTTCGACGGCAACATCCGGGTGAGACGAACCCTCACTATCGGCCGCCGGGAGATCCTATTCCTGCTGGGATGGAGCAGCCTGTTTATTCTGCTGCGATGCTACAATCTGCCGCAGTTGCTTGGCCAACTGTTCATTTGATAATTGCCCCCTCGAACCTCGAAGAGATTATGAGCCATCATATCGTCGCAGTCGAAAACCTCAGATTCAGCTACCCGGATGGGACCGCCGCTCTCAACGGGCTCTCCTTTTTTATTGGCCACGGGGAATCTGTGGCCGTCGTCGGGGCCAACGGAGCAGGCAAGTCAACTCTGCTGCAACACCTGAACGGCTACCTGACGCCGCAACAGGGACTGATCCGCATCGGTGATTTCCACTTAAACAAGGCGACGTTGCGCGAGGTCCGACGTACGGTGGGAATGGTGTTCCAGGATCCTGACGATCAGCTGTTCATGCCAACGGTATTCGACGATGTGGCGTTCGGCCCCTTGAATCTAGGCCTGCCGGCAGAAGAAGTGGAGCGGCTGGTGACAGAGGCGCTTGAGGATGTCGGCGCCCTGCAGCTCAAAGACCGCCCCCCGCACCATCTGTCAGGCGGCGAAAAAAGGGCGGTCACCATCGCCACTGTGCTGGCGATGAACCCGGATATCCTGGTGATGGACGAACCGAATACCGGCCTCGACCCCCGCGCCCGGCGGCGGCTGATCAATCAGCTGAAACAGTTCAAGCACACCAAAATCATCGCCACTCATGATCTCGACCTGGTACTCGACCTCTGCGAACGTACGATTGTCATTCATGACGGGAAGGTGATGGCGGACGGAAAAACTGAAGAGATTTTTGCGGACAGGCCGCTGTTGGTGAAAAGTCATCTGGAACCACCGCTGCGGATGCAGGGGTGTCCGAGGTGCGGCGAGAAAGAGCTCGGCTCCGCCATTGTCCCGCCGTCAGGCTGAAGGACTAAAGCAGCACCGGTGGCACCTGGGCCTCGCAGGGAATCTTGCTCTGGCACAGCCCGCAGGGCGTCGCACCGGTCCCGTAGTTTTGCCTCACGTAAGGTGTGGTTGAGTTCCGGATGTAGTTGAAGCAGGCCTGTTTGTCATGCCCCTCTCCGGTGGTGATCGCGGCGACGGGGCACCGTTTGGCGCAGATACCGCAAGTTCCCCTGGCGTACCAGAGGCACCAGGCCTGATGGTCATCGCCATAAGTCCGCTCCGTTACTGGAAGATCGATACACGACACCACCGACCCGAAACGGACCGCCTTCCCCCAGCGGGTGATCATCCCGTCTGAAAGGCTGAAGGTGCCGTGGCCGGCAACAAAAGCAGCATGTCGTTCCGACCAGTTGGATGCCAGGCCAAAACGCGCCGATTGCTGATAGCCAAACCCGGGCAACCGCTCAGGCGCCACCGAGGGATAACCCGCACTGCTCAGGGCCTCAGCCAGGTGAAGTCGCAGCTCGCAGTTGAACTCTTCTCCATAATATCGCGATCTAGCCCAGCGTTCGCTCGGCATGCTGCTCTCCTGACACTGGTCCAAGCGGGTCGCCGGCGTCTGTGGCAGGACATAACTGATCACCCGCAGCTTGGCTGCAGGTACCGGGGCATCAGGAAAATTCAGGGCATAGGCTTCTGCAGGTGTCCAGAGGAAAGGACCGATCATCTCCTTGTTCCGGAGAAAGAGGGGATCGTCCCCCCTGGCTATCGCAACCTGGGGCTCTGCCCACGCCTTTTCGCCGGACTCAAGGCGCAGGCTGTTACTTGGAGCCGTCGCCCAGAAATCGTGAATAATCTTTGCGACTTGATTGATGGAATACATGGCTGGATGCTTTCGAGTTTTGTTAAAGACGACTCTTTCCCTGACAGCTCCCGCCAATTTACATCAGCGGTGAACTAAGGTCAAAATGGGAGTGTCTGAAACCACTCCGCGGTGCCCGTTTCACAGGAGATTTATTATTGCCTTTTCAGGTATTCTCTCTACAATGCGCTGACGTTCACCTCGGGGGAACAAAATCCTCCCCTGAGCGGTTGTAACCTTTTGATATCAGGTTAGTATTTAAAGGCATATAAGACGAAGAGAGGCTCTAGAGATGATCGATAATCAGCGGCCGGTTATGGGTTGGCGGGAATGGATGGCACTTCCGGATCTGGGGCTACCCGGCATAAAGGCAAAGATTGATACGGGTGCACGCACCTCGGCATTGCATGCATTTTTTGTTGAGACCTACCGTAACGGTGGGAAAGAGTTCGTTCGCTTCGGTGTTCACCCGCTTCCCGGAAACAACAAACTGATTCGGGTCTGCCATGCCGAAGTAAAAGACTGCCGACGGGTAACCGATTCAGGCGGGCACGTGGAAGATCGGCATGTGATCGAAACTGATGTCCAGATCGCCGAGTACAGATTTCCGATTGAACTGACTCTGACCAATCGTGATACGATGAAATTCCGCATGCTGCTTGGTCGCAGCGCGCTGCAGAAAATAGATGTTCTGGTCGCACCGGATCGCTCATATCTTTTGGGGCCGTCCTTACGTCACGTTTACAAAACTTCAGCCAAGGAGTCCTAGGAATGAAAATAGCTGTTCTGTCACGCAATCCAAAACTCTATTCCACCAGCAGGCTGGTCGAGGCCGCAACTGAACTCGGACACGAAGTTCGGGTCTGCGACCCCCTGCTCTGCTATATGACGATCGCTTCACAGAGGCCGACGATTCACTACAAGGGGGAAGAATTGACAGGTTTTGATGCGATCATCCCCCGGATCGGTGCCTCGATCACCTTTTATGGAACGGCAGTGGTCCGCCAGTTGGAAATGATGGGGGTCTACAGCCTCAACGAATCGGTCGCCATCAGTCGTTCGCGCGACAAGTTACGCAGTCTGCAACTGCTGGCTCGCAAAGGGATTGGCTTGCCGGTCACCGGATTTGCCAGCTCAACAAAATACACCAAGGACCTGATCAAGCTGGCCGGAGGGGCTCCCCTGGTGATCAAGCTGCTGGAAGGGACCCAGGGGATCGGGGTTGTTTTAGCAGAGACCGGAAAAGCGGCAGAGAGTGTTATCGAAGCGTTTCGTGGCCTGAAAGAAAATATTCTGGTACAGGAATTCATTAAAGAGGCTGGTGGTTCGGATATCCGCTGTTTCGTTATTGGCGACAAGGTGGTCGCTGCCATGAAGCGACAGGGTGCAGAAGGCGAATTTCGTTCCAACTTGCACCGTGGCGGCAACGCCAGCATTGCCAAACTGACCCCCGAAGAACGTTCTACCGCGGTACGAGCGGCACGGATTATGGGTTTGAGTGTCGCGGGTGTCGACCTGTTGCGCTCAAACCATGGCCCGGTGGTCATGGAAGTCAACTCTTCTCCCGGACTCAAAGGGATTGAGGAAGCGACCGGAAAAGATGTCGCCGGAATGATTATCAAATTCATCGAAAAGCAGGCCAAACCCGGCAAAACGGGCACCAGGGGCAAAGGATGAAACAGAAGCTGGCGTTTGAGCTCGGCGGCACCACGATCCCACCCGGCAGTCGTGCAACGGTTGCCCTGCCGATGGCCCGGCTCTATTCTCACAATGAAATCACCTTGCCGGTGCACGTCATTCATGGTCGCAGTGTCGGACCGACCATGTTCGTCTGCGCTGCAGTCCACGGTGATGAAATCAATGGTGTCGAAATTATCCGGCGGCTGCTCAACATCAAGGCACTGAACAGCCTTAAAGGGACCCTGGTGGCGGTTCCGGTGGTCAACACTTTTGGCTTCATTCAGCGGGCGAGATACCTGCCGGATCGCCGCGATTTGAACCGATCTTTTCCCGGCACCCCCAAGGGTTCCCAGGCCGGTCGCCTGGCCCACCTGTTCATGACCGAAATCGCCAACCGCTGCGATTTTGGCATCGATCTGCATACCGGCTCCAACTTTCGCTCCAATCTGCCCCAAATCCGTGCCTGCCTCGATGATCCGCAAACCCTTGAGCTGGCCTGTGCCTTCGGCACTCCGGTCGTGGTTCCTTCAGAACTGCGAGAGGGCTCCCTGCGGGAGGCGGTGGCCGCCATGGGGAAGCCGGTGCTGGTTTTTGAAGGGGGCGAAGCTCTTTATTTCAATGAGGATGTCATTCGTACCGGCCTGCAAGGCATCCTCAATGTCATGCGCTATAAACAGATGCTTGCGGCAGGACGCAAACGGAAAAAAATTGAACCGATCATCACCGATCGGACCAGCTGGGTCAGGGCGAGCATGAGCGGAACATTCACCCGCAAAGTAAAGCAGGGGGAACTGATTAAAAAGGGACATTTGCTTGGGCGGTTAAGCGATCCCCTTGGTGATGATACCGAAGAAGTTCGGGCACCCTATACCGGTGTGGTGATCGGCCAATTGAATCTGCCACTGGCTCACGAAGGTGATGCCCTGATCCATCTGGCCAAGGTCCCTGATGCGGATGAGGCGGAAGGTGCACTTGATGAATATACATCTTCACTGACCGAGGATGATTTCGGGCTGGAGCGTTAGAAAAAAGAGAGGAGCTTGCAGATGAAACCACTGAAGAATCCGCTTGAGACAGTCACATCGCTCTTCAGGAGTCCTCCAAAAGAGATTGGCCTGGCCCCCGGAACGCTGATTCATGTCGGGAAACAGAAGATGGAGCACCCGTCGATCGCCTTCATCGACTACGATGAGGAAAATTTCGCAACAGAAGACGATGCAACTCTAGAGCGGTGCCTCGCTCTTAAAACGACCGATTCCGTCAGCTGGATCAACCTCGACGGGATTCATGACATCCCGACCCTGGACGCCTTCGGCAAGGCGTTCGATCTGCACCCGTTGGCCCTGGAAGATATTCTTAATACCGGACATCGACCCAAAATAGAGGATTTTGACAGTTACCTGCTGGTCATTGTAAAAATGCTCGACTTTGAGGAGAACAGCAATCAGATCAGTGCCGAGCAGGTCAGTCTTGTCCTGACCAGAAACAACGTCCTGAGTTTTCAGGAAAAATCGGGCGATGTCTTTAACGGTGTTCGCGAGCGGCTGAAACGCAAAAGTGGCCGGATCCGCCAGCGGGGTCCTGACTATTTGACCTACGCGCTGCTCGACTCAATCGTTGACAGTTATTTCCATACTCTGGAGAAGATCGGCGATCGCCTGGAAGCGTTGGAGGAAGAACTTATCAGGCAACCGACCCAGGATACTCTGCAGAGGGTTCATCAACTGAAGGGGCAACTGATTTTTCTGCGCAAATCAGTCTGGCCGCTGCGCGAAGTTGTCAACTCATTATTGCACGATGAATATGCGTTGATCCATGAATCGACGCAGGTTTTTCTGCGTGATCTCTACGACCATAGTGTACAGATTATCGATACCGTTGAAACCTTTCGAGACACGGCTACGGGACTTGTTGATCTCTATATGTCAAGTATCAGCCACCGGATGAACGAGGTGATGCAGGTCCTTACGATTATGGCGTCACTGTTTATTCCTCTCACGTTTATTGCCGGAATCTACGGAATGAATTTTGAGAACATGCCGGAATTGAAACACCCCTGGGGATACCCGGCGGTCTGGCTTCTCATGCTCCTGTGTACCGGCGGAATGTTGACATATTTCAAGAGGAAAAAATGGTTTTGAAAGAGTCTCTGCAGCTCCTCAGCCTCCTTCTGGTGCTGCTGATTTCATTTCAACCTGATGCAGCCGCCAGCGACCAGGTCGCGATCTCCGCGGCAACGGGCCAAAGCCCTCCAGGCCTGAGTGAGCTGGGTCCGCGATCGGCCCAGCTGGCGGACTTTTTAGAAAAGTCGTCTGCCCGTCTTGAATCACTGGCGGAGGACAATTCGCTGGTCGACAAACTACAAGCACTGGAAGGTAAAGTTCAGCAGCTGCAGCACCAGGTCGCAGACCTGGGACCGCCGGAGGATTGGTACATTGAACGGCTGACACACTATAATTACCAGTTCAGCCTGGCCGGCAAGGCCCTCGAAGAAATCCAACAAGACCTGACTGACCGGCAGAAGGACGTTGAGGACATCAGGGTTCACCTGCAAGAAGAGCAAGCCTTCTGGGCAAACTGGTTGGCCGGACTGGAAAAGCAGGGCGGCAGGGTACCCCAGGAGTCCTTCTCCCGAGCCGATGCACAGCTGACCCAATTGGAGAGCCAGGTGCAGAACAGCTCAAGCCGCCTGGTTCCTCTGCAGGAACAGGTCAGCGCTGTCGAACACAGCGTCATCGAATCGTTGGACAGGTTTTCCAGAGCACTGGTGGATTTGCGCAAAGCGACTTTCCGGAAAAATTCCTTTTCATTTTTCAACCCGGATTTTTACCGGCAATTCAATCCCCAGCTCTGGAGTGAGTTGAGGTCGGAACTGCAGAATGCCCTGTCGATCGATAAAGACACATTGAAGCACAACAGCTGGGCTTACCTGCTGTTCCTGCTGGTGTTGATTCTCTTGGCCAAGGGGGTCGAACAGTACCGGGACAGGTTTACAGAAGCTGAAGATTGGCAGTTCGTATTCTCCCATCCCTGGGCTGCAGGCAGCTTTATTGCATCGGTGAGTGTCGGCAATCTGATTCCGGCGCCTCCGGCAATCATGACGTTCGGGCTGTTGGCTGTTGGCGTAACGGGCGCAACCGTCCTTGCTTCCGCGATTATTCAACATCGCCGGCAGTCAATTATGCTGCTGATAGCGGCGTTCTTTTTTCTGATGACCGCCGGTTTGCGCTTTATTGCCCTGCCCCAGCCCCTGTTCAGAATCTACCTGGCACTGCTTGCCTTGGCCGCGATTCCGTTACTTATCCAGCAGATCCGGTTGGCGAAGCAGAACGCATCGCTGAAAGGCGGCACTTTCTTCAGAAGACTGATGCGGGTCGCTGTCGTGGTCCTGCTTTTTTCCTTTGCTGGCCAGGCAACCGGTTATGTCAATTTTTCTCTCTGGCTGTTCCAGGCGGTTTTTGACACTGGGATGATCATCCTGTTTGTTCATATGGGACTGCGATTGGGAAAGGGGGGCATCAGCTTCCTGTTGAATCGCGAGAACCTGGCGAAATACATGTTCTTTAGAAAATATCGCCAGGACGTTTCTGAAAGGCTGGAGTTCATCCTCAAACTCCTGGTGCTCTTTTTTGCGTTTCTGCACCTGCTTCCAGTCTGGCGGGTCTTTGGCGGACCCGGGGCAGCATGGGATTTTCTGGCCGATTATTCTCTCGCATTCGGTGAGGTGGAAATTAATCTGCAGATGGTCGGCCTGGCACTGGTCTCCCTCTACCTGGCGCTTCAGCTCTCCTGGCTGTTGCAGGCCCTGTGTGAGACCCAGGTGTTCTCTCGCAAGGCCGTTGATCGGGGAGTCCGTGATGCGATCAAAAAACTGATTCATTACGGGGTCGTGCTGGTGGGCTTCCTGGTGGCCCTGAGTTCGCTGGGGATGAACCTTCAGCACTTCGTGGTGATTCTCGGCGCACTGGGTGTGGGGATCGGCTTCGGCCTGCAGGATATCGTCAACAATTTTCTGTCAGGAATCATTCTGCTGTTTGAACGGCCGATCAAGGTCGGCGACGGCATTCTCGTAGATGGTGAGTACGGCACCGTCAAATACATCGGTCTGCGCTCAACCGTGGTAGAGACCCTCGATCAAGCTGAACTGATCGTTCCCAACTCGCAGATGATTTCCCAGAAAGTGACCAACTGGACCCTGTCGACCCGCAAGGTTCGTATCGTTATTCCAGTCGGAGTTGCTTACGGGAGTCCCGTTTCCCACGTGTTATCGATATTGACAGAGGTTGCTGCACAACATTCAGAGGTTCTCGAAGATCCGGAACCGTCCCCGATATTTATTTCCTTCGGGGACAGCTCTCTCGATTTTGAGCTGAGGGTCTGGATCGGAAATGTTGACGGGAGGCCCCGCATTAAAAGTGAGTTATTGCAGCAGATCGATAATCGTTTCCGTGAAGAGAAAATTCAGATTCCTTTCCCGCAGCGGGATCTCCATTTGCGTTCAATTGATTTGCATGGCACTTCGGACGCTGAGTAAAAATGATGGCAAATTCATGCCCTGTATTCAACAGTGGCATGGTTAATGTGCCGATCATTGCGACCAGCGTCCATTTCGCCCGATAAAAGCCGACGGGCAGCCCGAAATATCGCGCTGCCCGTCGGCTTTTTTATCAGGCCCTAAGGGATCAGGGGGAGTTATGGTCAGGTCTTCTTCGGGCTATTTCTCAAGTTACCACGCATAAGCAAGGTTCATTTTCCCAAAGCAATAGCTGTAGGCATCTTGCGTGTCATTCGCTGAAGTGCAGCCGATTCGTGAAACAAGCTGGATATGATCATTGAACCATCCGCGCAGGGAAATTTCGCCATGGTAGCCGCTCTTGTTCCTTGATTCAGCATTAAAAGACTCAATACGTTGCACCCCGGGTCCGGCCAGCAGTTTAACCACCCAGTTGTCATCGGCAAACGGTGTAGCATAGCCGAACAGCAAAAATCCTTCAGTCAAAGCTTGTGGCGAAAAATAGTCGGCACTATCCCTTTCAGAGCGCAAGGAACGCCCCTTTATCTGCAGATTGGCACCAGGCAGTTGTTCCGGCGAGAAAATAACTCGCCCGATGCCGCCTCTTTTTCGATTGCCATCGCTAAAATACTGAGAAACATAAGCACCGGCGAGAGTCAACCTGTCGTTAACCCGGTAATCGGCCGAGGCGACGTAGCTATCGACGCTGGTATGACGGCGAACGGCACTGACCGAATCGACGACCGTTCGCTCTGCGGAGAATTCAACGTACCAGTCGTCATTCAGCCGATTGCTCACAAAAGCCACGGGCAGGGTTGGTGACCAGTCATCACCGTTGAGAAATTCACATCCCAGCTGCATCCGCCAGTTTCTGTTCGGACGACTGTCGAGCTTTAGTCGTCCGACGTTGAACCTTTCCCGCTCACCTGGCTCCGCATAAGTGCGCCGCCCCCCGGAAAATTCAATTTCCGCCCTTCCTAACCCTCTGAAAGAGTGCCGGTAGCCGCTATAAACTCCCAGAGAACTGGCATCGTCACTGTCCCGCGAGCCGTCGACCTCGGTAAAGATCCGGTCAGCATAACTCGGCGAGCGGAAGCTGAGCATAAGAAGGAGAAGGAGAACGAGAGCCCGGATCATTTGGTCCCCCAGCTCTTCTTGAAGCGCAGCAGTTCCGAGAGGTAGCCGGCGAGACTGGCCGGAGACATGATTGCCTGGTAAGTGAGCATATAGAGCAGCATGCCGAGAATGTTTTTGCGCACCTTCAGGCCGTGACTGCGAAAGATGTTGCGCTGATGGAAATACATGATGGCATTGATCAGAATCATCAGCGGCAGGAGGTACAACGTCATGATCCCGACCAGGGTATAGACCTTGAAGAATACCGCAGCAATCAACCCCGGCAGGAAGAACAGCAGAAAAGCCGCATCCAGATAAGGGAACAGCAGATTAAAGAAAACGAACGGCGAATAAGGCCGCAGCTTCATGAGGATTCCCGGATGGTGCTTGAAGGCCTCGATTAATCCCCGCGACCAGCGCTGTCGCTGACGGAAAAACTGGCCATAGGTCTCCGGCACATTGGTGAAGACAAAAGCGTTTTCGGCATAATTGACGCGGAAGTCTTTTTTGTGCAGAGCCCAGGTCAGGACTATATCTTCACCTACGGTGTTTTCCCAACCACCAACAGCTTCGACTGCACTGCGCCAGTAAGCCGAGAACGCCCCTTGGGCGACAAGAGTGCCCTGATAAAGGGATTGAATGCGCTTGACGACGGCAATACCAAGGAAATAATCCCATTCCTGCAGGCGTGTCATCAACGTATTGCGAGAGTTTTTTACCAGTACGGTCCCGGCTACCGCGGCAGTGTTCGGCGGACCGTCGATCAGGTTGGTGACTAGGCGGGCCAGGCTGTCGCTGTACATGCTTGTGTCGGCATCGACCGTCACCAGGATGTCATGGCTTGCCGCGCGCAGTCCCATATTCAGGGCTGCGGCCTTCCCCTGGTTGGGCAGCTGCTCCAGGCTCTGTATCACCAGGTGGGGATAACCGCTCAACTGTTTTCGGGCACGTTTGATTTCGGCCTGCGTCGCGTCTTGGGAACCATCGTTGATGACCACAATTTCAACCAGACCAGGATACTGCTGGTCGGCAACCGACTGCAGTGTTTCAAGGATACAGTCCTGTTCATTGTAGGCGGCAATCAAAACAGAAACTGGTGGCAGTGTTTTATGGGTGTGATAGATAGGTCTGCGATCAAGGAGCAGACCGGAGATAAGATAGGCATTAGCCCACCCCGGGATGAGTGCGACGCCTATGACAATTAGCAGAGCCAGCGGAAGGCCCATGATTGTTGCCAAGTCACCGATCCAGGGCATCGCAAGAAATGTACA
>PKUD01000112.1 GCA_002869695.1 Desulfuromonas sp.
CGCCGTCCGTTGCCGGCTGAGGAATTGCTGCTGATTCCGGAGACGGCAATTGCCATGCGTGGGCAGTTGACCGGGGTTTTCAAGGAGCAGCAGGGAAAACTGTCATTCCGCCTGGTCCGGCTTGGACGTCGCTTCGGTGACCACCTGGAGGTCCTTTCCGGGTTGCAGGCGGGAGATCGTGTGGTTAAGGAAGACGTAACCCGGGCCTTGGATGGAGTTCGCGCGGAGAACCCTCTGTGAGAGAAAAAAAACTGAACTTCGCGACCAGAATTGTCGACCGGTTTCTGGATGGCAACCTCTCGGTTATTCTGATTCTGATTTCGGTTCTCGCTGGCGTGGCGGCGCTGACCCTGACGCCGCGCGAGGAAGAACCGCAAATCGTTGTGCCTCTGGCCGACGTTTATGTTCACATGCCGGGAGCAAGCGCTGAGGAGGTAGAAAAGCAGGTCGCGTCCCGATTGGAAAAGCTGCTCTGGCAGGTCGATGGAGTTGAGTACGTCTATTCGATGTCACGACCCGACCTGGCAATCGTCACCGTCCGATTTTTCGTCGGCGAGGACAGGATCTCATCGCTGGTAAAGCTGCACAACAAGATTACGACCCATATAGACATCGTCCCGCCGGGTGTCAGCGGCTGGGTGATCAGACCTGTCGAAGTCGATGATGTCCCGATCGTCAACCTGTCTCTCTACTCTGACAAACACTCAGATTATCACCTGCGACGGGTTGCCGAAGAGGTGATCGATCGCTTGCAAGAGGTCGAAAACACAGCCCGCACCGAAATCATCGGTGGCCGCCCGAGACACGTCCTGGTCGAGATCGACCCGGTTGCCCTTGCAGCTCGAAAGCTCGACATCCTGAATGTCCAGCAGGCTCTTGCGGGCGCCAACCTGGAACTGCCAGCGGGCAGTTATCAGCGCAGAAATCAAGAAATCCTGGTCCGGAGCGGCAGCTTTTTGGCCTCGGCAGATGAAATCTCCGGACTGATGATTGCCGTCGATCGGGACGCACCAGTCTATCTTCACGATGTCGCTCGTGTCACTGATGGCATGGCAGAGCCTAGCAGTTATACCCGTCTCCGTTTCGGCCCGGCCGAAACAGGCGCCGATACCGGGCAGGAATACCAGGCGGTGCATATTGCCGTGGCCAAGAAAACCGGGACTAATGCGGTCAGGGTCGCAGAGGAAGTCATCAGCAAACTGGGCAGTCTGCAGGGAGAGGTGATCCCGGACGACATGCAGGTGCGGGTGACCCGTAATTATGGTGAAACCGCTGATCACAAGGTGAACGAACTGATCACCCACCTGGTGATCGCCATCGTAACGGTCCTGGCGTTGGTGTTCTTTGCGCTGGGCGGTCGTGAAGCCCTGATCGTGGCGGTTTCGATTCCGATCATCTACTCACTGACCCTGCTGGTGAATTACTGGTTCGGCTACTCCATCAACCGCGTCACGCTCTTCGCGCTGGTGCTGGCACTGGGGTTACTGGTTGATGATCCGATTGTCGATGTGGAAAATATCTACCGCCACTTCAAGATGAAAAAAGAACCCCCTCGCGATGCGGTCCTGACCGCGATAGATGAAGTGCGCCCGCCGGTTATTGTTGCCACCCTGGCCGTTATTCTCTCCTTTCTCCCCATGCTCTATATCACCGGGATGATGGGCCCCTACATGCGGCCGATGGCCGTCAATCTGCCGTTGACCATGATCATGTCTCTGCTGGTTGCGTTCACCGTCACCCCCTGGATGAGCTACCACGTCCTCAAGGGGGAATACGGAAAATCCGAAGAGGCCGAATTTGTCCTTGAAGAGACCCGCACATACCGTGTTTACAAGCGCATTCTTACCCCGTTCCTGACCTCACGCCTTAAAGCCTGGATTCTGCTTGCCGGGGTGTTCCTGCTGTTGCTCATTTCCGTTGCGATGCCGGCCTTGAACCTGGTGCCGCTTAAAATGCTCCCGTTTGACAACAAGAACGAGTTCCAGCTGATTGTTGACCTGCCTGAAGGTGCGACCCTCGAGCAGACCGATGCCGTTGTGCGCGAACTGGAAGCGTATCTGGCCACAGTCAATGAGATTACCGATTTCGAGGCGTATGTCGGCACCTCCAGCGCCGTCGATTTTAATGGCATGGTTCGTCATTACTACATGCGCCAGGCTCCGAACCTGGCGGATATCAGGATCAACCTGGCGAATAAGAGCAGGCGTTCCCAGCAGAGTCATGAAATCACCTTGCGGCTGCGCGATGAGCTGACCCGTATTGCCGAGAACCGCGGAGCCCTGTTGAAAATCGTCGAGCTGCCACCCGGGCCTCCGGTGATTGCAACGCTGACTGCGGAAGTCTATGCAGAGGATGGCGTCGATTATCCGCAGCAGCTCGCGGCAGCGGCGCTGATAAAGCAACGGATGAGCAGTGAAGACAAGGTCGTTGACGTGGACGACAGCAGAGAGGCAACACAGCGGCAACTTCACTTTGTCCCGGAACGGGACAAGCTCGCCCTGGCCGGCATCAGCACGGTCAGTTTGGCCAGGACCCTGTCGGTCGCGTTGCACGGCGCACAGGTCGGTACGCTGCACAGCGACAGCGAGAAAAATCCGCTGCCCATTTTACTCCGATTACCCCTGTCCGAGCGCTCATCAAGTCGCGCGTTGGGAAATCTGCAGATCAAGGGAGCGAACGGCCAGTTGGTGCGCCTGTCTGAGCTCGGGGCCTTTGTTGAGCAGCACCTCGAACCGACTATTTACCATAAAAACCTGCGACGGGTGACGTATGTCTTCGGTGAGGTCGCCGGGAAAAGCCCGGTCAATGCCATTCTCAACCTGTCTGACCATTTCAGCGAGAACCCCCTGCCTCAGGGGACGTCCGTCGTTTGGAGCGGTGAAGGGGAATGGAACATTACTCTTGACGTGTTCCGCGACCTGGGAATCGCTTTTGGAGCGGCGATGATCCTGATCTACCTGCTGCTCTTGATCGAAACAGGCTCCTACATCATGCCGTTGATCATCATGGTCGCCATCCCGTTAACCATGATCGGCATCATGCCCGGCTTCTGGTTGCTCAATCAGATTGCCAACAACCCTGTGGGGGGGTATGACACCCCGGTGTTTTTTACCGCGACCGCAATGATCGGAATGATTGCCCTGGCCGGGATTGTGATCAGAAATTCCATCATCCTGATAGACTTCATCCGCCAGGCACAGAAACGTGGGACCTCTTTACACCTGGCGCTGATCGAAAGTGGCGCGGTCAGATTGCGGCCGATTCTGCTCACTGCCGGCGCAGCTCTGCTGGGCAACTGGATTATAACGCTCGACCCGATCTTTTCCGGTCTTGCCTGGTCGATTATTTTTGGCGTCTTCGCCTCAACCGGCTTCACGCTGATCGTTATTCCAGTGGTGTATTGGCTGACTTACGGAGAGCAGGACGCCGACGGAGAGAATCGTAATACGCGGTGAGATATTTGCCAAACGGATCTCGCTGAAGTCGAGCGGTTTTCTTCAGCCCTGAAGATGGACGCTCCCGGACCGAACCGCCGACTCCGGGCACGGCGAAAAAATGGGGCATCCGAAGATGCCCCATCGATAAACCGGCAGGGAACCGGGAACAAGGGCGCGCTACATCCGCTCGAGGGTTTCAATCCCCAGCAGGGTCAGACCCTGCTTGAGAATGTTTGCGGTGACTTGCGACAAAATCAGTCGACTCTGCCTGACCTGTTGGTCTTCAGCAGTCAGGATCGGGCAGTTCTTGTAGAAGCTGGAGAAGAGCCCGGCCAGATCGTAGAGATAGCCGCAGAGGAAATGGGGACAGCCGCGCTCGGCGACCCGCTTGACGATCTCGTCAAACTGGACGATCTTCCCGGCCAGCTCCTTTTCGATCTCTTC
>PKUD01000201.1 GCA_002869695.1 Desulfuromonas sp.
CCGAGGGTGTTAAGGCTATTATTGACGAGAACTTTCCAGAAGTAGTCCTGGGTGATCAACAAGCGGGGTCTAAACTGGAAAGTCCGGATCTTCTCTTGTTCACGTCTCGCTGCGATATCCTTGACCTTAAAGATAACTATCCTGAAGCAAAATTCATCTGTTTTGATCAGGGTATGTCAGACAGTGAAATTGCATGTCTCCTCTATTGCCACGGGATCAGTGGCATTATCTCCTCCAGCCTTGATATTAAAAAGTTTTGCAAGGCTCTGAAGAGTGTTTATCAGGGTGAGATTTGGCTCGAGCAACAACATCTGCATTTTCTTCTTGAGCAGAGGCTGAACTTACCGGACCGACAAAGTATGCGCAAATTGAGTCAGAACGATCGACGAATCGTTCAGATGGTCGCTTGCGGAAAAACCAATAAGGAAATAGCTGACTGTCTTTGTTTAAGTGTGCCAACAATAAAAGCCCACCTCAGCCGTATCTTCAAAAAACTTAATGTCAGCAACCGCTCTCAACTTGCCGGATTGGTTATTAAAGACCAGAGTATGATTGCCGAATAGAATGTATATCTCTTTGGCTACTCGCCCAAAACCTTTGTACTAATTCCACTGCATGACATCTATCTCCCGTCGCATAATTGTAATACTTTTCTCATTCGATAAAAGTTAAGCATAGATGTTTGCTCGTTACCGACGTGAGTCATTTAGCGTAACGACATGTGGTTGCCTAAGGGCCGCCGGAAAGGAAAGAGGTGAGAAAATGAGCCTGCTGATAAGGATATTGACAGGGATATGGTTTATCCTCGTTGTAATGCTGCTTATCTGGACGTCGCCTGGGGACGTCCAAGCGGCGTCAATAGATAAGACCACTCAGTTGTTTGCCCAAAGAGACGGAGGGACTTCCGGTGGACAGGGAAAAGGGACGATGACCACAGAACGGACTATGGAACAACAGCAGCTGCAAAAGAAGCAGCAGCAACAGAAACAGGATGGAACAGGAGATAAAGACCAGGACCAAAACCGAGATCGGGACCGGGATAGAGACCGGGACAAAGATGGTGTTGGTGACCAGGACCAGGATCAGGACCAAGACCAGGATAAGGACCAGGACCAGGATAAGGACCAGGACCAGGATAAGGACCAGGATCAGGATAAGGACCAGGACCAGGATAAGGACCAGGATCAGGACCAGGATCAAGACCAGGACCAGGACCGAATTAACTAATAATTCCAGGTACGGAAGTTTCTCTGACCTTTACGTTGTCATCTCTCGGGGACAGATCAGGAGGTCGAACTGGCCATTCCCCGGATGTGTTCCAAAAGCAAATATCAGGCGGAGTCGTTGATGAAATACAAGAGGCCGGGCGACTAGGTGCCCGGCCTCTTGTTAGTCTTCCGGTTTTCTTACAAACTGCGGAACGCTTTGCCAGCTGCTTCAATGGTTTTGTCAAGATCTTCCGTAGAATGAGCCGCACTCATAAAGCCGGATTCGTACTGGCTGGGAGCGAGGTTGATCCCGCTGTCGAGCATGGAGCGGAAGAACCTGCTAAAAATCTCCGGAGTTTCAGGCTTGACATCAGAAAAGTTAAAGACCTCTTCGGCCTGGAAGTAGGTGCAGAACATGCCGCCGACCCGCTGCAGTGAAGTGGGTACCCCTGCATTCGCGGCTGCTTCGCTCAGTCCTTTACTCAGGTAAGCGCTTTTCTCTTCGATGATATCGTAGAAACCATCCTGCTTGAGCAGGTTGAGGGTGGTTATGCCGGCGCTCATGGCCAGCGGGTTGCCGGAGAGGGTACCGGCCTGGTAGACGCCGCCATCGGGGGAGAGGTAGTCCATAATCTCCTGCTTGCCGCCGAAGGCGCCGACCGGCAGACCGCCGCCGATAATCTTGCCGAGGGTGACCAGGTCACCTCGCACGCCGAAGCGTTCCTGGGCCCCGCCGTAGGCCACCCGGAAGCCGGTCATGACTTCGTCGATGATCAGGACGATGCCCTCGGCGTCGCACAGGGTGCGCAGTCCTTCCAAAAATCCGTCTCGGGGCGCAACGCAGCCCATGTTGCCGGCAATCGGCTCAAGGATAATACACGCCACTTCACCCTTGTTGGCAGCGATGATCGCCTTCGCATCTTCCAGGTCATTATAGATGGCGGTCAGGGTGTGTTTGGCGAAGTCGGCAGGCACGCCCGGTGAGGTCGGTACCCCGAAAGTGGCCAGCCCTGATCCGGCTTTGACCAGCAGGCTGTAAGCATGACCGTGGTAGCAGCCGTCAAATTTAAGGATCTTGTCGCGTCCGGTGTAGCCACGGGCCAAACGAATGGCGCTCATGGTCGCCTCGGTCCCGGAAGAGACCATCCGCACCTTTTCGATGTTGGGGTATGCCTCGCAGACCATCTCGGCGAGAACGATCTCTTTTTCAGTGGGGGCACCGAATGACGCACCGCCGGCGGCAGCCTGCTGAATCGCCTCGACGACTTTGGGATGGCAGTGGCCGAGAATCATCGGACCCCAGGATCCGACATAGTCGACGTATTGATTGTCGTCCGCATCGTAAATATAGGGACCCTGGGCACGGCTGATAAAGATCGGGTTGCAGCCGACCGATTTGAATGCGCGAACGGGGCTGTTGACGCCACCGGGAATTGTTTTCCTGGCCTCGGCAAAAAGTTTTTCTGACTGCTGATGGTTCATGTTGAAGCTCCTTTGTGGGACTTTGGCAGTTGATCCGGTGTATCATTTGAGTAAAGAATAGAAGGGTAAATTAATAACACCTTGCGGGCAGAAAAAAAAGCTTTGTCTTTTCCCGCGTCTGCAGGAAATCGAACAAAATGATTTTTTTGACCTCGGTCAATGAGCTTTGTGCCCTTGTCGGGTACTTTTGTCTCAAAACACGGGAATCAATAATTCTTAAACATAAAGCATAAGGAGAATGAAGAGATGGCGATTCGTGAAATGGTTAAGATCGACGAGGAAAAATGTGACGGCTGCGGACTCTGTGTGCCATCCTGCGCCGAGGGTGCTATTCAGATCATCGATGGCAAGGCACGACTGGTTGCCGATAACCTGTGTGACGGTCTCGGTGCCTGTCTCGGCGATTGCCCGCAGGGTGCGATCACAATCGAAAAGCGTGAGGCGGATGAGTTTGATGAAGAGGCTGTCTCAGAACGACTTCAGGAGATCGGTCGCGAGCCTCAGCATCACGCTCACGCGGTACCGGCCCACGGCGGAGGTTGTCCGTCTGCCCAGGTGCAAAGTTTTGCGGCTCCGTCCCCGGCTGGCGGTTGCCCCTCCGCGCGATTGATGGATTTTGCCACCGAGCCTGCAGCTGAGACCAGCGAAGCTGGACAACGTCCTTCCGAGTTGCGTCAGTGGCCGGTACAGATGCACCTGGTGCCACCGACTGCACCTTTCCTGCAGAACGCTGAAGTTCTGCTGGCAGCCGACTGTGTCCCGTTTGCCTACGCTGATTTCCACAAGGACATGCTCAAGGACAAGGCGCTGTTGATCGGTTGCCCGAAGTTGGATGATGGTCAGGCCTACCTGCAGAAACTCACCCAGATGCTGCAGCATGGTTCGATCAAAAAATTGAGCGTCGCAGTCATGGAAGTTCCGTGCTGTTCAGGACTTGTCGCTATCTCCCGGCAGGCAGTCGCCGCCAGTGGCAAGGATATCCCTCTCGAAATCATAACTGTCGGCATCAAGGGTGAGATCAAGTAGCATCAGGAACCCTATTTATCAGGATATCTCTAGCCGCCGGTTTTTGCCGGCGGCTTTTTTCTTGTTGGATCTTTATCGAGACCCCTGCGACTGAATATCTGGTACC
>PKUD01000178.1 GCA_002869695.1 Desulfuromonas sp.
CCGGGCATGTTGCTCGAGATTCTGCGGGTGCGCAAGTTGCGGATTCTCTATCTGACGGTTTTCTGCCTGTTTCTGGTCTTCGCCGGGATGATGAATTTTCTTCCTTTCCGACTCTCAGAACTGAACCAACATGCCAGCGAAATGGGGACCGGGTTGCTCTACACCGGTTACCTCTGTGGTCTGCTGACCGCGCTCGGATCGGGCCATGTCGTCGGTTTTTTTGGTGGCGATCTGCGTACTATCCGTTTCGGCCTGGTGACTTTCCTGCTGGTGCTGGTCGGTTTCGGTTTTTGTGGAGAAGTCGGCCTGTATAGCCTGATGTTTGTCTTCTGCGCCGCCATGTTTCTTGTCCACGCGACCTGCAGTGCGCTGCTGAATCGTATCGGCGGGGAGTACAAAGGGGTTGTCAACGGGCTCTATGTCGCCTTCTACTACGCAGGTGGAATGGTCGGCTCCTTTTTCCCCGGAGTGGTCTATCGGCAGTGGGGCTGGTCTGCCTTTGTTCTGGTCCTTGCCCTGGTTCTGCTCTTGAGCCTGGCGCTGCTGATCCGTCTGCCGAACGGGACAGAGGAGTCTTTCAAACCGCTCGGGGGTTGAACGGATGCGACCTTCAGTCCTCCGGCAGCCTCTTCTGCAGTTTTCGCCCCAGGTAGAGCCCGAGAGATGCACCGCACACGCCTGCAAAATAAGAGCCCATGGTGCCGCCCGGGCTGCCGAGGAACCAGCCGATCATCCCCCCGACAGATATTGCTGCAAAAACAATCAACGTTCCGATCATGCTACTTTCTTAACCTATAATTTGCTCACATGGCAAGGAAAGAGGGTCACCATTCCAGTTCTTTTGCGGCGCTGGACCGCCAGCAGTGGGGATATTTCCGGTTGCAAAGCAAACAGGGATAGAGTATATAGTACCGTCCTACGCGCGATTAGCTCAGCTGGATAGAGCGCTGCCCTCCGGAGGCAGAGGTCGCAGGTTCGAATCCTGCATCGCGTGCCATAAAAATCAAGGAGTTAGCGAGTTTTCGCTAGCTCCTTTTTTGTTGTGAGCTAATTAAGTCCACCGAGACACTAGTAGAGCTGATGTGCGTCCTGTTTGCAGTGTCAACCGGCAATCTCCTACTCCCCCCTCCGTACCCCCACCCTCATACCCCCCAATAGATATTGCATAATCCCCAATAGGGTCCCATCCGACAGACATAATTTAGCCAATTTTCAATCTCGTTTTTTCTGGTGACAGGCTCTGGTGCTGTATTCGGGATTCTTGTCTCTGGCACAGCCCCGGTAATTGCTCCCAGCAAAAAACTATTCGGATGAGGGGTTGGCTATGGGTGGTAAAAAGAAATGCCTGTTAGACAGACCCTGATCGTTTTTGCCTTTCAAAACTCCTGAGATTTGAGACAGCCACGGTAGCAGGTCGGTTGAACGGTTCATTTTAACCGGCGGCGACGCGACGTGGCACCAAGTTCCGTTCCCATATTGCCGATGGTCATTCTGTCTGTCGCCGAGAGATTGGCGACACGTGGCCCGTAATATTCAACGACTTTGCCTACGCACCCTATGACATCGTGGTGGCGCAGCATTTCCAGAATGACATCTTTCGCACTTACCCAGCCTGGTAATCTGTTGGTCTGTTTTATGCCAAGAACGTTCGGACATGGCAAGTTATATGGACGTCCAGCCAGCGCCAGAGCCACGTCCATGCCACCGACTCCAATTGCCAGCATTGAGGCCCCGGCGGCACCTGGTGTATGACTGTCGGCCCCGAGCATCGTCTGTCCGGGTTTTCCAAAACGTTCCATGTGGACAATATGGGAGATGCCGTTGAGCGGCTCAGAATAATGGACCCGTAGTGAGCGCAGGCCGTGCGTAGAAATTTATGGTCGTCTGCGTTCTTGAAGTCCGTTTGCCGGAGATTGTGATCGACATACTGCGCAGCCAGATCGACCTTGATCCGGTCAATACCAAGCGTCTCAAATTCAAGCATGGACATAATTACCGTGTCCTCTTGCAGCAGTGTATGATCGGTTTTTAAAGCGACTTCTTGGCGGGAAACCTTCTCCCCGGAGGCCAGGCAGTCCGAAAGAGTAAAATTTCCCGGAATGGATCATCTGTCAGCCACGAAAATGGCCGTCCTTAAAATAAGGGGCTCGCAATTCTGACAAATAAGGTCAGGAATTGACTCAGGTCATGTCTCTCTTCGCATTTTCTGTGTACATTCGCATCAACAACACAACACGAAGGAGACAGAAGATGAACCTTCCGCACGCAATAGGCGAAGCCCCAATCAACAAAACCATCGAGCAGCATCCGCGCATTGGTGAGATTCTCCAGAACTACGATATCGGATGCGTTACCTGTGGCGTTGGTATCTGCCTGGTCAAGGATGTGGTGAGCATTCATGCTCTGGGGGACGAGGTTGAAGCCAAGATCGAACAGGACATTAACGACTACCTGGACAATAAAGGAGAATAAACAATGAGTAACTTAGCATGTGGATGTCCCGGGTCCATGGCCCGTACCATCGAGAAACCAGAACAGCAAACACCCAATGTCACAGGTCGGATCGAATCCGAACTGCGCCAGTGGCCGACCCAGTTGCACCTGGTTCCTCCGACCGCGCCCTACCTGCAGAATGCGCATCTGCTGATCGCCGCTGACTGCGCACCTTTCGCCTACGCCGAGTTCCATCGCGACTTCATCAAGGGGAAGGTTCTGGTCAATGCCTGTCCGAAGCTGGACGATACCAGCCCTTACGTTGACAAACTGGCAGCGATGATCGCCAACAACGACATTCAGTCGGTAACGGTCACCATCATGGAAGTCCCCTGTTGCGGGGGGCTGAAAATGTTCGCACAGCAGGCGATTGCCCAGTCCGGAAAAGATGTCCCGCTTGAGATCGTTGTCATCGGCGTCGACGGACAAAGGAGAAGCTAAAGATGAAAACGAATGTGACCCAGGTCATGTGCGATGAGCATCAGTTGATACTGCGGATGATCTCGCTGGTGGAAAAAAATACCGCTTTGATGGCAGAAGGGCGGTTCAGAAACTGGCAGTTTTATCTCGATGCGGTCGACTTCATCCGCAACTACGCGGACCGGTTCCATCATGCCAAGGAAGAAGATGTTCTCTTCATCGAACTGATCAAGAATGGCATGCCGGAGAAGCAGTCCCCGATCGAAGCGATGCATATGGAGCATGAGCAGGGACGTGCGTTCGTCCGGACGATGGAAACCGCAGCCCTCAAGGCCCAGGATGGATGGCCGAACCAGGTTACTGTAATTGCTGAAAATGCACAAAGTTATGCAGAACTTTTGCGCGGGCATATCGACAAGGAAGACAACATCCTCTACCCCCTCGCTGAGCGCGTACTGCCGGAAGAGGTCCGCAGCGGGATGCTGCAAGCGTATCAGCGTGCCGAGGCGAAAACACCCGACCTTGAAAAGAAATACCGCCAGATGGTGGAAGATTACGAGCGGCAGCTTGCGGCCTAAAGGGAGAGGGAGAAACTAAAGGGATTCCGTCATGGGTTTATTCGATATTTTGTTCAGGACGAAGTGTCAGGGGCGCTCATTTGCTGCAGTGCCTGAAGAATTTTATCAAGCCTGCTCGGCGGACTCCCATCAGCGCAAAAGCTGAATTTTCTGCACTATGGTTAAGCTATGATTATAGAACTTTCTGGGGAGAAACGCAGAAGGTCGCCGGGGTTTTCGATGCCTTTTCAAAAGTTACAGTCATATCAAACCCTTCTTGATTAATTGTTAAACCTCCTGCCAAGATGCTGGTTTTCGGGTGAACGAATTTAAGCCGATCAGCCCTGCTTTTTAAACATGGTCAGTAACATTTTAACGCGCTGGTCTGCTTTCACCTCATGAGGAACCCCTCCCGGCATAAAAACAATTTCGCCAGGATTAACCAGACACGCCTTCTCGCCGATGGTAATTTTCGCCTGTCCATCAAGAACCTGGATAAACGCATTAAATGGAACAGTATGTGCTGATAGGGCCTGACCTTTGTCGAAGCTGAAAACTGTCAGCGTGCCACATGCATCCTGTATTAAAGTACGACTGACGATTGACTTTGACTGGTAATCGGTCAGCTTGGCAAGGTTTTGTGGGTCCGCCCCGGTGAGAGTGAGCTTTGTGGAGGATTCGATCATAATCTTACCGCGTTATCTGCTTTTGCTCCGGATACTGTATGAACCATTTCGATGCTGCACAACCGGTCATGGGGACCGAGGTCTCTGGGCCAGCCCAACGACCAGACTGAGGAGAAAAAGGACCAGGAAAATATAAAAAAGTATTTGTGCGATACTTGCTGCCGCCGCGGCAATCCCACCGAAACCGAACAACGCAGCGATCAAGGCGATGACGAAGAAGATAACTGCCCATCTCAACATGACTGACGTCCTTTCTTCTTTTTGCTCAGATTGTTTGCATTTTTACCTTAGTAAAAAGACTAACAGCTTCGCACCATGAACGTTATGGGCGAATTACTACTTTTCATGGCAGATAATACCTACAGCCTGACGATTACAGGATCTCCCTCGTCTCTTGGGTGTTGCAGCTGAGATAAAGAAACCAATAGTTAATCGGTGCGCAGCATATCTAAAAACGGGAATCTCAGCCGATTTTGTTATGCTTTATGAAAACAGAAAAGGGGCACCGATGGACAGCCAAGAGTTGTGGGAAAAGATCGATTATTACTTCAAAGAGTTCGTGCTGTTTAAAATCCAGGATGTCGGTATCACCATCAGTCACCTGGTGGTTGCCGCCGTTGCGGTCCTTTGTTCACTGGTGGCTTCCAGGCTGATCCGCTCCGCGCTGCAGAAACACCTGTTCAGCAAGCTCGATGTCGACCAAGGATTGCAGTACGCGCTGCTGCGGTTTATCCATTATGTGATCGTCATCATCGGTTTTTATATCGGTCTGAAAACGGTCAACATTCCGCTGGGCGCTATCATCGGCCTGTTTGCCGTAATCGGTGTCGGCATTGGCTTCGGGTTGCAGAACCTGACCTCAAATTTTATCAGCGGCGTTATCCTGCTGCTGGAGCGCCCGGTCAAAGTCGGTGACCGGTTGGAGGTGAACGAGGTCTGGGGGGATGTCAAGCGGATCAGCCTGCGGACCACGCTGATCGAGACGCCGGATAACATCGCTATCATTGTTCCCAACTCGAAGCTGCTGGAGAACGAAGTCATCAACTACAGCTACGGCGATCCGAAGATCCGCCTGCGGATACCGGTCGGCATCGCTTACGGATCCGACTGCGAAAAGGCGACCCAGATTCTGATCAATGTCGCGAAGCGGCATGAACGGGTTCTGAACAATCCTGCGCCGAAGGTCTGGTTTCGCGAGTTCGGCGATTCTTCGTTAAATTTCTTGCTGTTGTGTTGGATTCCGACGTCGACGATAAAGTTCGATGTCGTCAGTGAGCTGAATTACGCTATCGACCGAGAGTTCCGGGACAACCAGATCGAGATTCCTTTCCCGCAGCGCGACCTGCACTTGCGTTCTGCTGAAGATGTCATCCGTTTTCGTCGCGAATAGTCTGAGCAGCCTACAGGCTAGTGACTCATCATCAAGAGGGAAAGATGTCCTGTGAACTGGACCATATCGTCATTAATGTCGTTGATATCGAAACAACAGTCAATTTTTACACAGAGATACTACTAATTACAAGCGAACGCCTTGAGGAGTTTGAATAAGGTGACGTGCCGGTCCCTCAGCTCGTTTGACCGCTGACACAATTATTGATCTGTTCCCAAAAACTCTCTGGGGGAAACAAAATCCCGATCAGGTCTGTCGCCCCAACCTGAACCATTGTTGCCAGGTCACAGATCGGGAAAACTGGATGCAGCTTTGCGAACGACTGAACAGCAGCGGCATGGCCATCGGCGATGGGTCGTTTTAAAGCTATGGGATGACGGCCTCGTAATGCAGCTCTTTGAGAGGTTGACCACAACAGGTCATACTGATGGCGAGGGCATCTTCGTGAAAGTACATTTTGTTGCACTGTTCGCACGCGAATGCTGAATTTTCTGGTGTGTCTTCGACGTTACTTTCCGGCTCCTCTTTTAAGAATTCTTTCTTCGCCATAACTTTCCTTCTTTCGAATTGAAAATTACTCAGTCTTCTTAAAATCAAAGTTGGTCAGACGCAATCATTCTAACAATCTGCTATGTTTAAACAATGCTTGATCTGCTACTCTTGGTGGTAGCAAAAATCTACTGCGTTATTTTTGAAATATTTGTTTAAAAGGAATTTCAGGGGGCACTTAGTGAGTGTATTACGAATTCTGATTGTTGCTGAATACCCGGTTGTCGAAGAAGGCCTAGATTTTTTATTGAAGGACTACACCGACATCGAGGTCGTTGCGACGGCGAGCAACGGCGTCGAGGGGTTACAACAGCTCCGGGAAAACAGGATTGATATTATTATCCAGGACCTAGCGACAGCCGAACTTGGGGCTTCCGAGGCGATCCGTCTGTATCTCGGCGAGAAACCCGAACTCGGCGTTGTGGTCTACAGTGGCCAGGAAGATGAGGTTGCCGTTTTCGAGACCCTCAAGGCTGGTGCCAGGGGCTATGTATTGAAAAATAAGCCAATCGATGAACTGGTCATCGCCATACGCGAGGTTCATCACGGTGGTTACTTCCTCAGCGCTGGTCTGAATCCGGCAATCATCCAGTTCTATCTGGAACACCGTGAAGAGGCAGAAGATCAGTTGTCGGAATACCAGTTACTGACCGATCGGGAAAAGCAGGTTTTCCGCCTACTGGCCGACGGCAAGCAGACCAACGATATCAGCGATATTCTCTGCATCAGCCCGAAGACAGTCGCCAAGCACCGCGCCGCGGTGAAAAAGAAGCTCGCCCTGAATACCACTGCGGAAATGGCCCAGTATGCCATCCGGCTGGGGGTGATCAATGTCAATACCAACCAAAGTTCATTGCCGCTGTCGTGATCGTAGCGCAGAGTTTTTAGGAAATACATTCCGAAGTTATGTCCAGCCGGGGAAGACCTGGCGCAGGCCCTCCACCATAAACTGTACCGAGATCGCAATCAAAATCAGTCCGAAAACCCGCGAAATAAGCTCCAGCGGCAGGCTCCCGGTGACCCGCTTGATTAAAGCACCGGTCAGCAGCGTCAGCAGCAACAGGGCTAGCACGGAGACCAGAGCGACGCTGAGCAGCATCGTTGTCAGCGGCGAGTCGCTCTTGTGCCCGTAAATGATAACCGTGGTGATTGCGCCCGGCCCAGCGATGACCGGTACTCCGATCGGAATAAATATCTGCTGATAGCGGCGTAGAACCTTGCCGCGTAGATCTTCCGTTTCGTCGCTGAGCGTTTCGGAAATGTCGACGGCGGTTCCCTTCATCATGCTGAAGCCGAACTGTAGCAGGATCAGTCCACCGCCGATTTTGAAGCTGGCTAGATCGATGTGCAGCTTGAGCAGAAGGTCGCGGCCGAGGCAGAGAAAAAAGAGCAGAATCAGGGCACAGGAAAAGATCACCAGTGCGGCGAGGGCCCACTGCACTTTCTGCTTTTCATCCTCCGCGGCCGCCACCCACAGGGGGATTTTTTCCAGCGGGTTGACGATCGCCAGCATGGCCACGGTAAAGTTGGTCACTAAATCCCAGTTGCTTTCCACGATTGCTCCTATTCCTGTTGCGCCCGGGAAAGAAATTCTCCCGGGCTACCCTCCCTCTTCCTGAAGTCGACGCAAAAACAACTGTTCGCCGAGAAAGATGATCACCAGTCCGGCTGCCGCCGCGTAGAGAATCAGCATATCGGTCTGCGCCTTGACCAGCAGAAATGCTGCCAACACCACGACATCCAGCAGGATCGCCGTGACCAGAATCGCAGCGTTGGCATCGATCTCCTCACGGAGATGGCGCAGGACTCCCCAGTGCACGGCAATATCCATGATGATATAGAAGATCGCGCCGAGCGAGGCGATCCGGCTCAGGTCGAAGAACAGAGTCAGCAGCATGGCGAAGACGATGGTGTAGACCAGGGTGTGCTTCTGGATATCGCCCGGCATGCCGAAATGGCGGTGCGGGACCAGCTTCATCTCGGTGAGCATGGCCAGCATCCGGGAGACGGCGAAGACGCTGGCGATCACCCCGGATACGGTGGCGATGATCGCGAACAGCACCGTGAACCAGAGGCCATAATCGCCGAACGCCGGGCGGGCCGCTTCGGCCAGGGCGTAGTCTTTCGCCTGAATTATCTCCGAAACGCTCAGACTGCTGCCGACCGCCAGGGAGACCAACAGGTAGAGCAGCAGGCAGATAGAGATGGAGATGATGATCGCCCGGCCGACATTGCGGTGCGGTTCGCGGATCTCTTCGCCGCTGTTGGTGATGGTGGTAAAGCCTTTGTAGGCGAGAATAGCCAGCGCCACCGCGCCGAGAAAACTGTCGGCCCCGGCATCCGCCAGGTTCGGGCTGGCCGGCAGCGAGATGCCGGCCGCCCAGAGCCCGCCGGCGGCGAAGATGGCGACCCCGCCGATCTTGATAAAGGCCATGAAGAAGGAGAAGGACTGGATAAATTTATTGCTGAGGATGTTGACGAAAAAAGCGAAGCCGAGCAGCCCGACCCCCAGCAGCGGCACCAGGATGCTGTTCGGTTCGACATCGAACAGCTGCAGCGTGTAGGTGCCGAAGGTGCGCGCCACCAGACTCTCGTTGATGACCATCGAGAAATACATCAACAGGGCGGTGGCGGCGGTCATGGTGCCTTTGCCGTAGGCTTTCTGCAGGTACATGGCGATGCCGCCGGCGGACGGGTGGGCATTCGACATCTTGACGTAGGAGTAGGCGCTGAAGCCGGCCACGACCGCGGCGAGAAGAAACGCCAGGGCGAACCATTCGCGTGCCAGTTCGGCGACCTGTCCGGTCAGGGCGAAGATGCCGGCGCCGATCATCACTCCAGTGCCCATGGCGACGGCGCCGGACAAGCTCAGGCTGTTCTTTTCGTAGCTGGCGGATTTGTCCTGTTTAGCATTCATCTGGAAGCCTTTCATTTTTGATCAGGCTTTGGTCATAGAGAATTTTTTTACTCAACCACACCGCCAGCGGCCCGGTTGTGGCTAACTGCAACAGCGGCGAAAGACCGACACCGAAGAGAGTTGGCATCGTCTCCAGATAGCTCCAACGCGAAAGCACGGTAACGGAAAACCATTCAATAGCGGCGGCAGTCGGTAATGACAGCAGAATAAAACCGGCCAACGGGCCTCCAAAGCGGCTTTCCATCCAGTCAAGCGAGCGCTTTACAAGAGCAATGAAGAAGAATAACCCAAGAATGATTAGACTGTCTTTTAATGACATCTTCAGCATCATCGGGACGTAAGCCGACGAACTGATGTCGTGGTCACGATAGAGGTAAACAGCGTGCAGCGATTCCCAGAAAAAGTTCGCAATGAAAGCTATGCTGCCGATAAAAAGAATATGCAGGATGATTTTTCTGGCCATCGGGACCGCCTCAGGTGCATTACATCAGGGCATGAAACCGCCGGATAACTATGGTCATGCGTTGATTATTGTTGAAGTTTAGCTTGTCGACAGTTCTCCACAATGCGCCTTTTGCTACTCTTGCCAGTGGCAAATTACTCGTGTCTCAGCAGGGTCATCTTTCGTCAAGCGCTCCTGGCTGCTCAAGAAGCTACCTTGAAAAGGAGCAAACAGATAATTGCCGCGCCGGCTTGAAAGGTTAGAGTTTAGACATTGTGTTCTTTTTTGAGGTTGTGGCCACATTATGGATCTGTTCTGGGAAACCCTCGCCTTGGCTGTAGGGTATGTTTTTCTCGGGAATTTCTTGGGCAAGTGGCTGCCCCTGGTCAGGGGCTTCGCTTTGCCGGGAGCGGTGCTCGGAGGCTTGCTGGCCTATCAGGACCTCAACTGTTGGACGCTGTCGGTTCCTTGGCGGGTGCCGAACAAAGCAGGCAGCTATACAGTTCCCTGCGGCAGCTTTTTGGTCTGTTTATCAATGTTGTCTTTGCCTGTCTGATGCTCGGACGCAGGTTTAAGTCGCCGGTTAACATCTGGCCCATCTGCTTGGCTTGGCTATCCAGCAGCAACTGCTCGGTCCACCAGCTGCTCGGGCTGACCTTCTATCATCCGGTCCTCGAAGAGGGCCTCCGCACAGCGCTGCGCGATCTGTCCGGCCAGTTACCTGAAAGCCATGAAACCGATCTTTCCAACTGTGGCTCCTTCGGCGGCGATGCTCTCAACTGATAGCAGCGGCCATCTGTTTAAGAAATCCAGCTCTAGTACATTTTTTCGCATGCGCTCTCTTTACCACCGGCCTGGAATTTATTGTCGGGTTTTTTCTACCTGCCTCTGAGGGGGGGAATGCTACCGGTAAAAGTAGCAAAGTGTCCATTGTTCACGACTCTCCAGTTGTTAAGATTTGAAAATCAGTAACTTGTTTCTTGTCTGTTAACCCAAGACAGAAAGGAGAAGAAGGTGAGGTACTCTTTGTCAATAGCCCTGTTTTGCCTCATGGCGTTCTGCCTGTTGCTGGCGCCAGTCGCTATGGCGGAAAACCCGTACCTGCAGCCCAACAATTCCTGGATCAGTATCGATGGAACTGTGAAAGCTGTTACAGCTGATGCTTTCACCCTCGACTACGGTCAGGGTTGGATCACTGTCGAGATGGATGATGGTGACCGCGATGCTGATGGCTACAAATTGCTATCTGGCGATAAAGTCACCGTTTCCGGAAAAATCGATGATGATTTTTTCGAGCGGACAACAATTGAGGCCAGCAGAGTCTTCGTCGAAAAGCTCGGCACATATTTTTACGCCAGTGCCATGGATGAGGAAGATACCTACATCACCGTGATTAGCCCGGTAATTCCCTCCAAAATGGTCGTTCAGGGAGTTGTAACTGAGGTCAACGGAGATGAGTTTGAACTTAAGTTCGGTTCTGGCAGTCTGACGATAGATGTAGAAGAGATGCCCTATAATCCTCTCGACGATGAAGGCTATCTGAAAATAGCTGCCGGAGATTCCGTTCGTGTGACTGGCCGTATCGGTTACGACCTGTTTGAAGGGCGTAAACTGAATGCTGAGAGCCTGGTTAAACTGGTAACAAGTCGGCGTGAACGGATTGCTGTCATCAACACAGTGTCTGGCTCCCCTGTCGCTGAATAATTTTGACCAGTTTTCCTGGAGAGACTATGCAAAACAAGCACTTTTATCAGCGCGCCCGGTACAGTCAGCAAAAGATTAGCAGTTGGCTGTTGGTGATCGGTCTGTTCCTTTCGCTGCTCGGCCTGTTAGCGATTATCTCCTCCTTCACCGCAACCATGGTGACCATGTTGTTGTTTGGTGTGCTGCTGCTGCTCGCCGGACTGGTTGAAGGGGCTCATGCACTGTTTTTTCAGGGGATCATGTATCGGGCACGCCTTTTTTCTGCCGGCCTCTATTCGGTCGTCGGCTTGGTGTTGCTGATCGATCCGATCGGCGGTGCCATCGGTCTGACTTTACTGATCGCGCTGTTTCTGATAGCCAGTGGAGTCGTTCGTGTTTTGGTGGCTTTGTCACTGATAAAACTCAAGATGGCACCCGGCTGGCACTTGCTGGTTGGTGGTACCAATTTGACCCTGGCTATTTTGATTCTGATCGGTTGGCCGGAAACCGGCAACTGGGTGATCGGTTTCTTTATCGGGCTTGAATTATTACTGGCTGGAGTTATCACAGCCTTTGCTACCAGCGATAATCGACCTCGAATAAACCGCTTGTAATGTTTTCACTAAGGAGATCTGACATGCAGAAATCTTCTATTGTTCGATTAGCCAGCATCGCCCTGGTGTTGTTGCTAGGTGCCTGGTGGGCGCTGGCCTCGGCCGCGACCGATGGGAAAGAGTACCCGAACGGTCGCTACCTGCTGAGCGCGGCCGAGTTGATGCAGCGGCAACAGCAGCAGCCGTTAGTGATCGTCGATGTGCGTACCGACGAGTATTTCGATGGTAAGTTGATCCCGGGTGCTATCCGCATGCCGTGGAGCCAGTTCCGCCGTGACGACCCAGCCAGCAATATGGGCGGCCTGTTCGTCGGTCCGGTTGAAGCCCAGCGCATCCTCGGCGAGCACGGCCTGTTCCGTAACGACATGATCGTGCTCTATGATTCCCTCGCCCGTGACGGTGGCGCCACCGCCTCGTACCTGTTCTGGGTGCTCGATCTGCTTGGCCATGAAAAGATGGCAATTCTCGAGCGGGGTATTGATGGCTGGCTGGCGGCCGGCGGTGAAGTGGTGAACCAACCGGAGCAGCGCGAACCGCTGCTCTACCAGGCTCCCAGCAGCGAAATTGATCTGCGCCGCCGGGCGCATGAAGTGTTCATCTACCCGCGCCTCGGCGATCCCTACTATCAGATCCTCGATGTGCGTTCCGAAGCCGAGTACCTGGGGAAAGCCTTGAATACCAGCCTCGACGGTGGTCCGCTGAAAGCTGGACATATCCCGGGCGCTTTCAATATCAACTATGAAAGCAACTGGACCGACAGCGAAAGCAAGGCGTTTAAGAGCTATGCCGAATTGTCCGAGATGTACCGCGGTCTCAACCCAACGGCCGGAGTAATCACTTACTGCCATTCGGCCCGCCGCGGTTCCTTCAGCTATTTTGTCCTGCGGCTGCTCGGTTTCCAGGACGTGATGCTCTATGACCACTCCTGGTTCGGCTGGGGGCGGCAGGATCGCTATTACCCAGTCGAGACCACGGCCAACCTGTTGAGCGGTCAAAGCCCGCTGCAGGTCAAACAGACGGCGAAGGCTGCGGTAAGCAGCAATGGCGGCGGCCAGAGATCCTCGCAGCCACAGAGTCAAGCGCCGAAGCCAGCGTCCGGTAGCCAGAAGAAGGGCTACATTTCTTGTGGAGGTTAGCCATGAGTAAATCGAATGCACCTTACTGGCCGATTCTCCCGAGTGCTATCGCTCTGGCCGGCATCATGGTCTTTATCTTCGCCAGCTTCGGCCCGCCGGCTTCGTCGAGCGGTTTTGTCACTACCCTGAAAGGTTTTTTTCTTGAGGTTGCCCCCGATTATGCCGAAGGGAAAGAGCATTACCGGATGATGCCTGGCCCGGGATCCTGGTTGATGGCCTTCGTGCTGGGGATGGCCGCTGGTGGATTTATCGGCGGGCGCAGCTTCGGCCAAACGGTCACCGATATGCCGAAGGCCTGGGAAAAATGTTACGGGTCGAGCCGTGGCAAGCGTTACCTGGCCACCTTTATCGGCGGCTTTCTGATTCTGTTCGGCGCCCGCTTGGCTGGCGGTTGCACGCTTGGGCTGTTCCTCTCCGGATCGACCCAACTGGCAATCAGTGGTCTTTATTTCGGCGCGGTGATTTTCTCCGTGGCGATGCTGACTACGCGGATCGTCTACAAACACAGGAGCCATGATCATGACTGATGTCTGGATCGGACTGTTTTCCGGGATCGCTTTCGGTTTCGTGATTCAACGGGTCGGGGCGACCAACCCACAGAAGATGGTGCTTGCGCACCTGATGAAAGAACGTTATATCCCGCAGTTCATGCTGCTGGTGGTGATTTTCGCCGCTTTCGGCCTGTTCGCATTGGAAGCTGCGGGCGTTGGCACCACCCGGGTGCTGCCGACCAGCCTGGTGGCGACCGGACTCGGCGCAGTGCTCTTCGGTATCGGCTGGGGCTTGGCTGGATATTGCCCCGGCACCTGCTGGGCAGCGGTTGGCGAAGGAAGGATGGACGCCATCTTCGCCCTGCTCGGTGGATTGGCTGGTACGGCCGTTTTTGCCCACCTGCACGAGGCTTTGATCCCCACACTCTACATGCCGACCAATTTTGGACAGTTGACGCTGACTGACTGGTTTGGCCATCCCGTTGTCGCGCTCGGTTTTCTGATCCTGCTGCTCGGTGGCGGGGTGCTGTTGATCGGGCGACTCTGGGGGCGGCCAGCATGATCTGGCGGTTTTTCCTGCTGCTTTGCCTGTTGCTGCCGGCGGTTTCCGTTGCGGTGGAAACGCCACGCGGTTATTACTCCCAGCTGGAATTTCTTTCCCAGGGGCAGCGGCTCTCTTTCGGCCCCTTTGTCGGCTATTATTTCCGGCCGGAAAATGGCGCTGACCTGACGCGGCTGACGTTCCGCTGTTATAACGAGCGTCAGTTCTATACCGATCAGCTGCCGGCCGACGAGCTGCTGTTCGAAGGCGAGGCGCTGCTCAGCTCGCTGCCGCAGGTGCGCGCTCTGCCGCGCAGTGAGGCGCGGATCGAGCCGGTCTTCTTCGCTGCAGCTCCGCCGCAGTGGCTGCAGGTTCGGCCGGCCCCGCAGGAGGAGTTCGTCCACTTTCACTCTGCCTACGATTTCAGCGGTCCGAGCTATACCGGTTACTGGCTGCGTCATCAACCGGTCCGGAGCTTCATCTACAACATGGGCGGCAGGGTCGGTGAAGAAAGTCTTCTTTATCACCAGGCTGTGCTGGACGAGCCACAAAGGTTTCCGCATATCATCGAATTTGATGCCGGCCCGACCGGGCGTTAGATAATGAATTAATAATGCCGCCACGATGTGATGTCGTGACGGCATTATTATAGCTGTGGCTTTTGTTTTACCTGGGGATCAATGCCCGATCGGCTTGTCGGTGAACAGATACTCCTTCAGCTCCTTCTCGAACACTTCGTCCTGACGACGCAGCCATTCGATCACCATCGCCGCATGCTCAATCTCCTCATTCCGGTTGTGGAGGAGGATTTTTTTCAACTCTTCATCCAGGCAGACATCTCCTCGCTGGTTGTACCAGTCGATCGCTTCCAACTCCTCCATCAATGAGCGCAGCGCACGGTGGTAGTCCCTAGTCTTCGCCGAGAGTTCGTTGACCGGTTCATGATAACTGTCACTTGCCATCAATAAAGTCCTTTCTTCTTGGATTTTCTGATTCTCTTTTTTTCAGATTACTTAAAGCGTGAGATTGCTGATTGGATTGCCGAACTGAAATCTTTCCACGCACTTTCGACACCTTCCTTCATATCTTCCCACGCGTCATCACTGCTGTCGCGCAGTTCCTGTAGTTTGTCTGTTGCCAAATCACGCTTCAGCTTCAGTTCTTCAAGGGTCTCCAGATAACTCAACTTTGTAGAAGACTCCGCTTTTTCTGCTTTTGCTTTGAGCAACTCAATCTGGGCGTTGAATTCATCAAGCTGTGCCTGGAACTTCTCTTGGTAAATTTGTTTTTTGTTCATTAGTTTGAGCCTTTCTTCGTTGAGGGTGCTTGATGGCAGCTTTTAGCCTTAGCTTGCCGCGGTACCGGATTGCTTGCTATGGCCCGAAGCCTTCCTGTAGTAATTCGGTCATTGTCCTCCCGCAACAGCTCAGGTTGTTGTTCTTTGCATGTTCAATTCTGTAAAGCTTGTTGCAGTTCCTGCATTTGTAGGCTGCTTTCTCTTCAAGTTCTTCAGTCGCTTCTGAAAATCGATCTTTGTATTGGTCCGACATCTCGTCCTCCTTTTCTATTGTATTTATTGAAAATCTTAACAAGATGGTAGGCTCGAACAATGAGCCGTTTGCTACTCCTTGGGGTAGAAAACGGCTCCATATTAGGTGTCTGAGTCAGTTGTTAGTCGGATGAGTCAAATTTGAAATGTGTCTTAAGTAACTGATATTGAATAATGTTTGTCCGCCGGTCCTGGGTGTTAAGAAAGCTATTCCCGCAATTACCGATAAAATAGGCGAAATTTTGGCTCGCTTGAGAAGCTCCAGACAATTGATTAAAGTTTTTATAAGGACAACAAATAAAGGAGCTGGAACATGAGCGAATTACGTAAATTGAATGATTTAACCGGTTACGGTTTTCAGGCCCAAGATGATGAGGTTGGTCTACTTGAAGAAGTCTATTTTGATGATCAGCACTGGCAAGCTCGTTATCTTGTCGCACGGACAGGCAACTGGTTGTTTGGTCGCAAGGTGTTGTTGGTGCCGGAGGTCGTCGAGGGAATTGATGACGAACTGAAAAGGATCTGGGTCAACCTGACCCGACAGCAGATCGAGCATGCTCCGCCGATCGATAGTGAACAGCCGGTATCGGAGCATTATCAGCGGCAGTATTACAGTTATTATGATTGGGAGCCCTACTGGATGACCGATCCGCTATTCCGTGCCACCCCGGCGATCCCACCGTTTGTTCAACCAGAAATACCCACAAAGCCTGAGAATCCACATCTGCGCAGTAGCGCTGAAGTGACAGGCTATCGACTCGCGGCCGAGGGTGGGGATGTCGGACATGTCGAGGATCTTATTCTCGATAATCAGAGCTGGGCATTACGCTATCTGGAAATTGATACTCGCAACTGGTTGCCGGGCCGCCACGTTTTGATGTCGCCCGCCTGGGTTGAGCAAGTTGACTGGGCGGCACAACAGGTAAAGGTCGCGGTATCGCAAGACTTGGTGAAAAGTGCACCGAAATACGATTCTACCCGGCACATAAGCCGCGACTATCAGCTGGCTCTGTACAAACATTACGGCAAGAGTTTTAGCGAGGAATGACCTGGGGACTACGGAAGATTACTCCTCCATTTCCACCGGCTCGTCGCGACCATGGCGGCGCAACAGGAAAATGCAGAAGACGAAGCTGAGAATCATCACGGCCAGCAGGCCAAGCTCCAGCATTGTCATGCGAAAAGCGGCGGCGTGCTCCGGTGTCGGATGGACCTGTTCAGCGGTAATGACAAGAACGCGCCGGATGGCAGCGATGATGCCCACGGCCAGAAAAGGTTCGATGACCAGCTTGCGCTTCTTCAGGAAAATCCCAACAGTGTGCAGGATTTCGACCAGCATCAGCACTAACAGCAAACCGTCGAGAAGACGCGAGATACTCTTGCCGATTGGATTGTTATTAAAGTCGGCAATAAACTCGCTGGTTGAGAAGATCAATAAAGTGCCGGCGGCCACGATCAACACCAAGGCGGCACCGATGTAGATGATATCTTCGGCGGAGGACAGAGCTTGGTCGACTTTTGCCTGCATTGGGTCCTTTCTTTGTCGGTAATTTGAATGTCCTTAACTGTATGGGCTTTTAAACTCTAACAGCCGGAAAAACGGTTTTCAAGACGGGATACTTGCCACTACAGAGACGCGAGTTTGGAGATTAAGTGATAAACAGCGATCCACAACACAAGTCATTTTTCGTCCCGGGAGAGAATTGCTGGCAAGTGGCGCAGGCCGATCAAGCCGCGTTTCTGATTGATGGCGAAAGCTACTATCGAGCCGTCGCAGAGGCTTTTGAGCAAGCGCAACGGTCGATTTACATTCTCGGTTGGGATGTCGATAGTCGGGTCCAATTGTGTCGAGACAACGACCAGGAGGAAACATTTAGACAGCTCATTGACCGCTTGGCCAGAGCGAAGTCAAAGTTGCAAGTCTATATTTTGGAATGGGATTTCGCTGTTTTCTATTCACTAGAACGCGAATTCTGGTCGCAGGTCAGCTTCGGCTGGATGACCCATGAACGGGTTCACTTCGAGTTGGACAATACCCATCCAGCTGGCGCTTCACACCATCAGAAGATCGTCGTCGTTGATGAAAGTCTCGCTTTTGTCGGAGGCTTCGATCTGGCCAGCTTCCGCTGGGATACGTCCGAACATCTCCCGACTAACTCACAGCGGCGTGATAACGATCAGGCTTATGGGCCGGTTCACGATGTGCAGATGCTGGTCAAGGGAGAAACTGCGAAAAAACTCGCCGAGATCGCCCGCTGGCGTTGGGAACGAGCGACCGGTGTGAGTTTGTCGCCAGTCGATGATGGCGTTTCAGAGGTCTGGCCCGGCAGTGTCGATTGTGATTTTTCTCAGCAATCGTTAGCACTCCTTCGCACAATGCCCGCCTATATCGACGAACTGGAAATTCGTGAGATCGAGAAGTTTTATTTGCAAGCAATCGAGCAAGCCGAAAGATTTCTCTATTTCGAGAACCAGTATTTGAGTTCGCACCAGATCGGCAACGCACTGGAACAATCGCTGCAACAAAAAGAGGGACCTGAGATCGTTCTGGTCCTACCGCGGCACTGTCCGGGCTGGTTGGAAGAGGGGACCATGGGGGTTCTGCGGAAACGACTGCACCACCGCTTGCAACAGGCAGACGCGCATCAGCGTTTGCTGTTCTGTTATCCGGACCGGGAAGGGCTGGAGGACGACGTCATCATCGTCCACAGCAAGCTGCTGGTGGCGGATGACCAGCTGTTGACCGTCGGCTCTGCAAATTTAAGCAATCGCTCGATGATCTTCGACAGCGAGTGCAACATTGCCCTGTCCGCGGACGGCGACCAGCAGCGAGCGGAAGTCATCGCTGGGTTGAGGAATCGTTTGCTGGCGGAACATCTAGGCTGTAGCCGGCAGCAGGTGACGGAAGCACTCGAAGAAACGGGCTCTCTTCTGGCGGTCATTGAGCAGCTCGGTAGCGTCGAACGCTCGCTCAAAGAGCTGCCGCTCGAAGGGGAGCTGTCGGACTGGCAGGCTCTGCCAGGAGAGCTGATCGCCGACCCGGAAAAACCGATCGGGTTCGAACAACTTCTTGAATATTTTGGTTTTGCGACGGAAGCCGGAGAGGAAGATGAACAGTCCACTAAGCCGCGAGGCAGGCACTTTTTTCTGGCCTTGTTCATTGCAGTTCTTCTGGGAGCGCTTTGGCGTTGGTCGCCGCTGAATGAGTGGTTGAACGTAGAGAATTTGCTGGCAGCCGCTGACTATGTCCGTGAAAGCCCCCTGAGTATTCCGATTGTCCTCACTATTTATCTGGTCGGCAGCTGCCTGATGTTTCCGATCAATCTGCTGATTTTGGCCACGGCGCTTGGTTTCGGTTCCGTGACCGGGTTCTTCTTGGCCCTGTCCGGCAGCTTGCTCGGTGGTCTGGCCAGTTACCTGCTCGGCCGTTGGCTTGGCAGGGGTGCGGTGCAGAAATTAGCTGGCAAGAAGGTTAACCGGCTCAGCCGCAAGTTGGCCCGACGCGGCTGGCTGACCGTTGCACTGATCCGCGTGGTCCCGGTCGCGCCCTTCACCCTTGTCAACATGGTTGCCGGCGCCAGTCACATCTCTGCCCGTTCCTTCATCGTCGGCACCGCGATCGGTATGTGTCCGGGCATCCTTGCGATCGTGATCTTTGAACAAGGACTGGAGCGGGCACTGCGCAATCCTGACTGGCAGACCCTGGGGGCCGCCGTGCTGGCGCTGGTCGGCGGGGTACTGGTTTTACTTGCCGGCAAAAAACTATTGTTTAAGAAAAGCGAACGTGATCATGGTTGAGAACACTCTGCGCCTGGCAACATGGAATATTCACATGGCGATTGGCAGTGATGGTCAGCGCGACCTGTCGCGCATCATCCGGGTAATTCGGCAACTGCAGGTCGCGGTGATCGGTTTGCAGGAAGTCGACAACCAGATCGAAAAAGATCGTGACGACCTGCAGATTCTGGCCGAACAGACCGGCATGGAGGTGATCGCCGGACCAACCATGCAGCGGACCCGCAGCGATTACGGCAACGCCCTGCTGACGCAGCTGCCGGTGCACAAGGTCGAGCGTCACGACCTCAGTTTCAAGCAGCGCGAGCCCCGTGGATTGCTGATCGTCGAGCTCGACTGGCAGGGGCATCCACTGCTGGCCGCGGTGACCCACCTTGGCTTACGTCCCGGGGAGCGGCGCAACCAGGTCCGCCGGCTCTGCTCGTACTTGGCGGAGGAAGAACAGAAGCCCCTGGTATTGATGGGAGATTTCAACGAATGGTTCATCTGGGGGCGGCCGTTGCGCTGGTTGCAGAAACATTTCGGCAAGATCAGCTCGCCGGCCACCTTTCCGGCCCGCTGGCCGGTTTTCCAGCTCGACCATATTCTGGTTGATCCGCCCGACTGTCTGGTCGAAAAATCTGTCTACCGGGAGAGCCCGGCCAAGGAGGCTTCCGATCATCTGCCGCTGGTCGCCGAGCTCTCTTGCTAGTCTGAATGCGGAAGTTGCTCAAGGGCTACGACCTCAACATGAAAGGAGAAGTGCCAATGACCGAAAATCAGAACTATCAGATTGAGAAAGAACTTGCCAAATCGGTACAGAAATCTTTACTAGCCCATCAGGTTGACGAGCAAAAGATTCAGGAGACGATGCATTTTCTCGGAGTTGTCCTGGGGGGGATGATTGGTTCTTTGTACCCACAGAGTGAACAGGATGCGCGGGTTGCCGAAACCTTGGAGAATATCCGCCAGGGTGTTGAAAAAGGATTGCCGGACAGCGACTAGCCTTGGTTTTCAACGGGAAACTTTACACGTAACTCAGGAGTTGTCTTTTGATGAGAAAAGCAGTTTTGTATCGCATGTCAACTCAGGAACATATCTGCCCCTTTGGCCTTAAAAGCAAAGACTTGTTGGAGCGAAACGGTTTCGAGGTCGATGACCGGCTGTTGAGCTCACGCGAAGAGACCGATATGTTTCAGGAAAAGCATGGGGTTGAGACGACGCCGCAAACTTTCATTGATGATAAGCGGGTCGGCGGCTATGAAGACCTACGCGAGTATTTCGGTCTCGGACCGGAACAGCCGGAAGGCACAAGCTATGTCCCGGTGATTGTGATCTTTGGCAGTTGTTTGCTGCTGGCCGTGGCGATCGCCGGACGTTTTGAAGGTGGCTTTTTCCCTCTACTGCTGGAGAGTTTCATCGCCCTGGCGATGAGTGTGCTGGCAATCATGAAACTCCGAGATCTGAACTCCTTCAGCACTATGTTCATCACCTACGATCTGCTGGCGATGCGCAAGCTGCGTTACGCTAACATCTACCCCTTCGCCGAACTGTATGCCGGTTTTGGAATGCTGGCCGGGATTACCGCCTGGCTGGTCGCTCCAGTGGCACTGTTTATCGGCAGCGTTGGCTCCGTTTCGGTCTTAAAGGCAGTTTACATCGACAAACGCGAGCTCAAGTGTGCCTGTGTTGGTGGGGATAGTAATGTACCACTGGGCTTCGTCTCACTGACTGAAAATCTGGTAATGGTTTTTGCCGCCATTTGGATGTGGATACGTTAAGTCGTCGCTGTTTATGATCGCTTTTAACCGATGCATTAATGAGCTTATAAGTTGTGTCGCTCAGAAGTGTCGAAAGTTTCAAATATCGTAACAAAATAAAGCCCCGGCAATAACCGGGGCTTCTTCGCTTCCGCGTCTCGAAAGTAGTGAGTTGATCTCACGGCCCCCTCACTTATGGAATATTAAATCGGCCCTTTCGCTTTGCTTCAATTTCAGCAACTTAGCGGAGGGCCATTTTTGATCCGACTTTTGAAGCGATCCTGATGAAAATAGCGGAATGATTACGGTCTGGTAGGAAACAAAGCAGTTTGGTCTGATGGCAGTTTTGGTTGAAGAGGCCACAAATCAAGCCGATTTTGCCGATCACCTGTCTATCAGGCCCATACTTTTGAACCCCAGATGGGTGCGCTTTGTAAGCTAGGTGCGATTTGTTTACAAATCATAGAGGTTCCTGATAGCTTTAATTTTGTCCAACTGATTCATTAGACATTTTCTTGTCCTGCGTATTCGCATGGGCTAAATAAAGGCAGAAGACCCTATGATGCCAGCCTATCTCGACTGTAATGCCACAACCCCGGTAGAAAAAGACGTTGCCCGCGAAGTTCAGCGTTTTTTGGTTGAGGAGTTTGGCAACCCCGCCAGCCCGGTTCATATGTATGGCACCATTGCCCGAATGGCTGTGGAAAAAGCCCGTCGCGATGTGGCAGCAGTGGTCGCAGCTCAAGCTGATGACGTCATATTTACCAGTGGAGCTACCGAGAGTAACAACCTTGCCCTGCGCGGCATTGCCGAAGCCGGGCTGAAAAGCGGCTGCACCCATGTCATCTGCAGCGCTATTGAACATAAAGCGGTTTTGGAGCCGGTAGAAAGTCTAAAAAAGCAGGGTTTTGAGGTGACCATTCTCCCCGTGTTGGGCAGCGGGATCGTTTCTGTCGCAGCCCTCACGGAAGCTCTGCGGCCAGAAACACTGTGTGTTTCTATCATGCACGTCAACAATGAAACCGGCGTCGTACAACCCCTCGATGAAGTCGCAGATGCCCTTGCAGATCACCCCGCATGGCTACACGTTGATGCGGCCCAGGGGTTTGGTAAGGAGCTTGAGCTGCTGCGGCTGCAACGCGTTGATCTGATAAGTATCAGCGCACACAAGATTTTTGGGCCCAAGGGAGTTGGGGCGTTGATCCGGCGAAGACGGGGCGAAGAATACCCGCCGCTGACTCCACTGATGTTGGGGGGTGGTCAAGAACAGGGCCTCCGCCCCGGCACACTCGCAGCCCATTCGATCGTTGGTCTCGGCGCGGCAGCTCGCATAGCCCTGCGTGATCTTCAGGCGCGGCGTGAAGCCTGCCTGGCCTTTAAAAAAGAGATGCTTGCGGCCCTGGTGCCCCTTGGCGCTGTTGTTCATGGCGATCCGCAGCGGACTTTGCCACATACCGTTAACCTTTCGCTCCCTGGAGTCGAAGCCCATCTGGCGCTTTCTTCACTGAAAAACCTGCTTGCTTTTTCAAATGGCTCAGCCTGTACCGCTCACACTCAGGAACCGAGTCACGTATTGCAGGCGATGGGGGTGCAAGGCAGCTTGCTGGACGAGGCGATCCGACTCTCTTGGTGTCACCTGACCGATCAAGTCGATTGGTCGCAGGTTTGTTCGGTGATTAGGCAATTGCAGGGAGGAAGCAGATGAGTGTCTTTGATCGCCTCGCAGAAGCGACTCTGCGTGAGAACCGGGAAGGTGAAATACCAGACTATATTGTTCCACACTTAATGGAAGTGGCCCAACATCCCGAACGCCATAGTGATCAGGAATGGGCGGTCGAAATCCTGCTGATGCAGGTTGAAGATTATGACACTTATGCAGAGTCGGGATGCTGCAAAACTGCCTTTAGCATCGAGGACATCTATATGAGCCTGCAGCGCCTGGGAATTCAGATGGATTTCTGGACTTGATACGAGCAATGACTGACTAAATGAGATGAGGCGATGATGGAGATTGCCGAGACCTTGCGCGATGCGACCAAGCGTGCACAAAAAGAGGATGAGCTACCAGATTATTTGGCAACACGCATCTTTGCGATTGCTGACCTATTGCCGACAGTGCAACACAATAGCAACGATATAGAAAAGCTAACCGAGCAGGTGACGCTGTATGACACCTACGGGCAAACTGGTTATCTTGGCATGGGCGTCAACCATATAATCCTGGAAAAAACTATTAGGCAAATTGAAGAAGAACTGAAAAGGGCAAGAAGGTTTTGGTAGATCGGACTTTTTATGCCCCCGGCAAATTTAGTCTCACATCTCGTGACATTTAAAAAATGTCCGTTGTTCAATTGAACTGCATTGACCTTCCAAAAGTCCTGACTTATGAAATAGGATTCGCATATCACAAATAGATTATCGGCATCAGTTGATTAAGCTGGAAAGCTTTTCGATTCCTCGCGGGATGTCTCCAATACCGATCCCTCCGAAACCAAGGAGCAACTTATTATTTTTCTGTTTGCCCAATATGGAAAAATCTGAGAAAGGCAAAAGTCGACAACCATGCTGCCGAGCTCGGTCTATGAATGCTGCTTCATCCGTTAGACTTTTGGCTAACTCCAGGACAATATGAAGCCCCGCACCCTGGCCGATGACTTTTGCCGTGCCCCCAAAATACTGTTCGATTGCTTGGAGCATAATTCCGTGTTTCTTCTTATAGAATATCCGAGAACGCCGAATGTGCTGCTCCCAGTGACCCCGTTCAATGAACGTAGTCATCGCTCGTTGAGAAAGAAGAGGGACTGGTGACAGATAGTTTCTGAAGCTGTCCTTGTAGGCCCTTAAAAATGAGTGCGGGAGCACCATATAACTCAACCGCAATGCCGGAGAAAAAACCTTTGAAAATGTCCCTTGATAAATGATATTGCTGTCCGGTGCCAGCCCCTGTAACGATGAAATAGGCTTGCCTATATATCGAAGCTCACTGTCATAATCATCTTCAATAATGACTCCATTCCTGTTTTCTGCCCATGAGATAAGTTTCATCCGATCAGCCACGGGCATGACATGTCCAAGGGGCATCTGATGTGATGGCGTTACGTAGACAGCCGCGTCATAAAGTGTATCGAGTTCATGCAAGGCAAGTCCATTGGAACCAACGTCAATGGGGATTACCTTGAAACCATGACTTTGAAACAGATCCCTCGGCAGATGATAGCCGGGATTCTCAACTGCAACAGAGTTGTGACTGTTCTTGATGAGTTGAGTCACAATTTGCAGGCCCTGCTGCAAGCCTGAGCATATGACAATCTGCTCTGGTGAACAGAGGACACCACGTGAATGCTCCAGGTAAAACTGAATATTGCATCGCAGCCCCCACTCGCCCTGCGGTTCACTGTAATGGGAAAAGCCCTCAACGTTCGCCCGGAGAGCATCCAGGAGACATTTACGCCAGAGTGCTGTCGGGAATATCTCTGGATCAAGGCGGGCAGGATGAAAATCATAGTGATAATTTTCAGCGAGTTTCGGATGCAGATCCTGCTGTGGCTGAACCATTTGCGAGGCGACCGCGAATTCCTTGTCAATATCAGAAACGAAATATCCACTGCGGGGCTTGCTGTAGATATATCCCTCAGCGCACAACTCCTGGAATGCGCTTTCAACTGTATTCCGACTAGTTGTCAGCTCTTCTGCTAGACTCAAAATTGAGGGGAGTTTGAAATGCGCTGGCAACTTTCCGGTAAGAATCTTCTCGCGGATTTGTTGAAATAGTTGGCGGTAAAGAGGTGTG
>PKUD01000054.1 GCA_002869695.1 Desulfuromonas sp.
TCCGCCCTGCCCCTCGGCCTGCTGTTCGGTTTTCTGCCCTGTGGCTTCCTCTACGCCATGGCGCTCACCGCAGCCCAGAGCGCAGACAGCCTGCGGGGCGCCGGAATCATGCTCGCTTTCGGCGTTGGCACCCTGCCTGCGCTGTTCCTGGTCGGCAGTGCCGCCCGGTGGTTTGCTGTCCGAAGAGGCTGGATGTTGCGTGCGGCGGGGTTGCTGGTGGCAATGATGGGGAGCTATAACCTGGCTCAGCACATCAAGCTGCTGAGCTGAATGGTGAACAGAAAAGTCATCACGATGGACAGGGTCTGAACCCTGCTGCGGCAGACCCACTTACTGGACAGGAACAGGAATAAACCGGCGACGCTGATGATCCCATCGATAGCTGCCGGCATCCCAGAGATCTTCAATCTGCTCCCACTCGTTGCGGAAAATTTCGCTCTGATCAAACAGGTCAGAGATTTCAAGAATCTCGACATCATCGATCACCTGATTGCCATCCGCATCCACCCAGTGCAGGGGGGCGATCTCCATCCCCTGCGATGACGAAATCCGAACAGAGGCGCGTTGACCATCCGGGTTGGTGATAATTTCGCCCGAGATGTGCGCCTGTCCGTCTGCTTCGTCCGCTGCGACTTCGAGAAGATAAGAAATCATCGTCCGTGATGCAGGATTACGTAGCATCCAGCGGGCAGACTTCTGATTGCCGAGACTGGAGACCGGAGGAAATGCATCGATCAAGGTCCACCCTTCGGGGAACTGTTCTTTGATGATCACACCCTTGTAGGGCTTGTCCATTTCAAGCTCAACGCGGATCAGGATACGACTTCCCGGAGCGGCATAAAGTGGCTGCAGACGCGTGGCGTGAATATCATTCGACACCTCTATCTGGCGTTGTGAAAAGAACCAGACACTTCCGGCCAGCAGAAACAGTGCCAACAGAACAACAGGCCAAATGTTTCGTGATGCAGGGGACGGAGTCTCGACGACCGGCTCCTCTTGTTGTTTGAGAATCTCCTCAAGAGTAACGTCCAGGGCGTCGGCGAGATTGATTGCATTGTCTCGACGGATTGTCGGATACCGGTTATTCTCCCAGCGAGACACGGTATCGGTGGTGACTCCGACAACCTTGGCTACATAGAGCTGGGTCAGGCGTTTCTCTTCCCGAATACGCCGGATGGCTTGACCGTCGATTGAAACCGATGGGCTTTCATGTAGGCTCATAACACTCCAGAGAGTCAGACAGGCAGAGCATTCCGCCAGCAAGTTTAACAGAGACCAGAAATATTTGTAAACGCATCCTTTCGACGCGTCATTCCAGTCATGTTTACGTTACCCAACTAGCTGATAATATGGGTTTTCAACTCGACATCTAGCGATATTCGTACGGATGTCTGATGTAGAACGGATCTACTTGTGGGAAGATTCCTGCAACCGCAGAGACGCGAAGTAATATTTAACCACAGGAGGAAACCATGAAAAAAATGCTGATTATGCTGATTGCCACAACTGTTGTTGCCGTTGGCGCCATCTCCGTACTTGCTGACAACAAAGGACCTGAGCAGATAACTCTGGATGCCAGCATGGGAGCGGTGAACTTCAACCATGCCGAGCACCAGAATCGCACCGACTGTACCACCTGCCACCATCAGGGTGAATTTACCAGCTGCCACAGTTGTCATGATGGCAAGGTGGCGCCGAAAGCAAAAAAAGTGCTACACGATACGTGCAAAGGATGTCACCAGGAGATGCAGAGCGGGCCCACCAAGTGCAAGGAATGTCATATTAAATAATCCTCGTTTCTGATAATTTCTCCTCCCGATCGGCCCTGTTCTCCCAGTACAGGGCCGATTTTTTTCAACTAAACTCACCTCATGTACAGATATGCTTGAAATTTAAGTCATTATTCAGTTTAATACGGTAAATGAGAATTTTATTATAAAAAAGTGGTCATTCAGGTTAAATTACCCCTGTGCAATCGGCCCAGCGGATAGCTCAGCACAACATGCTTTCATCCAGGAACCGGAAAGGATTCCCTTAAATGTCCTTTACAGGCAATCTTGAAGACCTTGCGATTGTTGATGTCATTCAACTTTTACATACCACGAGAAAATCGGGCACCCTTTGTGTCAAAGGGTCAAAAGGCGAAGGGCAGCTTGTTTTTCAGGATGGTCTGATTATCAGTGCCAAACATCCAGACACCAGCCTGCGCACAGGCGACTATCTGGTTGCCATGAATTTCATAAGTAAGGAGGTTCTCGATCAGGCACTCGAAACGCAGAAAAACAGTGGCAAGCCACTGATTGCGACCCTGATTGAACAGGGCAAAATCAAAAAGGATGAAGCGTTCAAAGGACTTGAAACCCTGGTCGATATGACTGTCGTGGAGATGGTCCGCTGGACCAAGGGCAGCTTTACTCTGGATGTCGATGCAATTGCCGTGGACGACGAGTTTTCCTACTTCCCTGACAACCTGGTCCTGGATACCCAGATGGTCCTGATGGATGCGCTGCGGATCTATGATGAGAAAACCCGCGATGGTGAATTTGCAGATGACGACAGCATCGATGCACAACCTGAAGAACCGGTGACACCTTCCCCCGGCAGCACCGCTACGAATGAATCACAACAAGCGGCCACAGAGCTTGCGTCTGCAACAGAATCGGCTGAAGTATCTCCGGAGCTGACCTTGGATGATCTGGGTCTGGGCGATTTTGACAAGGTAGAAAAATCAATCCCTGACGTCTTTACCGCTCTTGAGACCTTCGACCCCTCGGACATTCACCGCCAGGTGATCAAACAATCGCTACCGGAAGCCACCTCCGCTCAGCAGGAGGAGTTGGTCACGTTTCTCACCCAGTACTCAGCACAGTGCCAGAGTCCCTCCCTCCAGCAATCGAGAGCCCTGATCCTGTTCAGCCGCGATGAACTGGTCAAGCATGCAATCATGACCATTTGTAAGTATGACCAGATCATGGTCTATATCGTCGAACAGGAGGAAGACCTTGACCAGGCCGTTGAACAGACACTGAAAAGGGGCCTGGCTGTTCTTATTGTCATCGACAAGATTGAAACCATGGATGAGATTGGTCTGCTGGCGCTGCAACAGCAAAAAATCCTCCATCATGTCAACATCCCGGTACTGCAACTGGCCTCACCGGTCGATTACGGATTTTCCCTGCAATCCCTGAAAAATGGGGTTCGCACCATTCTGCCCAAACCGACGCGCGAGTCCCGGGAAAAAACCTTTGTCGATGACTATCTGAACTTTCTTAAAGCGTTTCGTATCTACGTTGATCGATGTTTTTCAGAACAGACGAACAAAGCAATCAACATGCTGGGCCACTATGTTGAAAGCATTCAGTCGCTTACCGAAGCACGCGACATCTCCTATTCTCTGCTCCAGGCGGTCTCGGAAATTTTCGAGCGAACGATCACGCTGGTCATCAAGCAGTCTGAGTTGATTGCCGAACGCGGCCTTGGGGCAGGGATCGAGAAGGACCGGTCGATGCTGTTCACGATTCCCCTGCAGGAAGGCTCGGTTTTTCACGACGTCATCAAGAGCGGTAAACCGTTCTACGGTATCTGTGAAGACAATGTTCTGACGGACCACCTCTATGGCCATATCAGCGCACCGGACAACCCGGACGTATTGCTGTTGCCGATCAAAAACCGGGGGCGTACCATTGCCTTGATCTATGGGGATTACGGCTCCAGGCAGGTGCAGCCACTGAACTTGGACACATTGGCGGTCCTTGCCGATCTGGCCAGCCTCGCTCTAGANTGCTCATGGACATGAAAACCTTTAACCAGATTCTAGAAATCGCTTTTGACAAGAAAGTGTCAGACGTACACTTTGAAGTAGACAACCCGCCCTTCTTCCGTGGTCGCGGGCAGCTCCTTCGTTCAAAACTGCCGAAATTGACCGGCGAGGACACCACGTTTATCGTTGAAAAAATCCTTGCCCAGAACAATAAAACCCTGGACAGCGAACAGAAAGAGTTGGATGCCGCCTATTCCATTGCCAGCGGAGGTCGCTTTCGGGTCAGCATTTTTCGCCAAAGGGGCAGCTACGGCATTGTCATGCG
>PKUD01000030.1 GCA_002869695.1 Desulfuromonas sp.
CCAGAGCGACAAGGTGCCGGTGGGCAAGGACCAGAAGCAGCACCTGGAGGTCGCCCGCGATATCGCCATCAAGTACAACAATCATTACGGTGATGTCTTTACCGTACCCGAACCGGAGATCGATGATGATGTTGCAACCGTGCCCGGTCTCGACGGCCGCAAGATGAGCAAGAGCTACGGCAACTCTATCGACCTGTTTCAGTCGGAAAAGCAGTTGCGCAAACAGATCATGCGCATCGTCACGGATCCAACCCCGGTGGAGGAAGCAAAAAACCCCGACACCTGCAACATCTTCCAGATCTTCCGACTGTTCCTCGACAAACAGCAGCAGGCCGACCTGCGCCAACGCTATGAAACACCGGGACTGCGCTACGGTGATGTCAAACAGGAACTGTTCGAGACGGTGCGCGACTTCTTTGTTCCGTTCACCGAAAAACGCAACCAGCTGCTGGCTGACCCCGACGGTCTGCGTAAAATCCTTGCCACTGGCGCCGACAAAGCCCGCTACCATGCCAATAAAACCTTGCGCAAGGTCAGGAAAAAAAGCGGTCTGGTCTATTGATCAGAAAAGGGATCCTTTGCGAACCGATGTTTTCATAGATTGAGCGGGATTTCATCGCGTGCAGACAAAGAGAAAAGGCCCACCTGAACACTCAGGTTGGGCCTTTTCTCGTCCTGTCTGTCAGAGGCTGAGGGAACATAATTCTGCAGCCATATTCCCTCACCAGACAGAGCAGAATGGAGGGAACACCCCCTCTGCTTAACACCTCTGGTTAACTATTTACATATCAACGGCAAGGATAGGTGACTTGACTGGTCACTTATTGGTAGTAACGTTTACAGCGAGGCATAAAAGGTCAGTACGCTGAAACACAATGCCAGATTTAACTCTCCGCTTCTTCACGCGTTAAAGGTGACTGTCATGTCAAAAGAACAGGCAGAAACAGGTAGTTTACAGAGATTATTAGCACACGTAGGGGCAGGCCTGGATCAGTATTTAAAGTTTGAACACCCTGACGCATTGCACCCGGACAGGAACTGGCGCGAATATCTCAACATCCCCTTACCTCAACATGGGGTCGGTATTGAGCAGGTCACCCAGGATCTCCTCGACCAAATCATCCCGAACGGTTCGCCGGTTCCAAGGCCGGGTTTTAGCTCTTTCATCACCACCGGCTCGACAACTGCCTCAACCCTGGCTTCCACTGCGGCAAGCGTTGCATCTCCGCAGCGCTATATGCACACCGCATTTAACTTTCTGGAAGAGTTGTCGCTGCAATGGCTGGCTGAAATGTGCGGCATTCAGAATATGCAAGGCGTCTATAGCAGTGGTGGTTCAGTTGCCAATCTTGTCGCCCTGGGCGGGGCTCGTCAGTCCGCATTTGAAAAAATCGGTCATGATTCTTCAGCTGATGGAGTAAACAGACCCGTCTCTGTTTATGCCAGTGAAGAGTGTCATCACACGATTCAGCGATCTTGTGGCGTCCTGGGCATTGGTCGAAACGCGGTTAACCTGATCTCCTGCGATGATAAGGGCCGAATGCGACCTGATCTCTTAACGAGAGCGATCAGAGAAGACAGAGCGGCCGGGAAGCTGCCGATTGCCATCGTCGCGAATGCGGGGACCACCAACACGGGAGCAATCGATCCGATTCAGGCATTGGGTGAAATCGCAGCAGAAAACTTCATCTGGTTCCATGTTGATGGTGCTTATGGATTGCCGGGTATTTTGGACGAACGGATCAGCTCTCTTTTCCAGGGTCTGGAGTTAGCAGACTCGGTTATTGTTGATCCCCATAAATGGCTTGGCGCTTCGGTGGGAGTCGCAGCGACCTTTGTTCGGGACAGACAGATTTTATACCGAGCATTTACCCAGGAGCCTGCCGACTACCTGGAAGGGTCCGTAGAACAGAACGACGCCGCGACGATGGCGATAGAACACTCGCTCGACGACTTTGGCATCCCTTATTTTGATTTTGGCGTCGAGTTGAGTTCGCCCTGTCGCGGGGTTGTGGTCTGGGCATTAATTCGGGAAATTGGTGTTCAGGGTATGCGTCAAAGGGTGAAACGGCACAACTCAATGGCCCGCTATCTGGCCCAATGCGCCAAACGGCACGCGAACCTGGAAATCCTCAGCGAGCCGACTCTTTCTATCTGTTGCTTCCGTTACGTCTCACCCGGTATCACCGATCTCGACTCTTTCAACCAAAAGCTTCATCGCCGTTTGATCAGGGAAAATGAATATATGCCCAGTACCACCCGAGTCAAAGGGAAGCTGGCACTTCGTCCCTGTTATGTAGGGGCACGTGCTCACCAATCACAGGTGGACGGCTTACTGGAAGCCGTGTTGAGAATCGGCCAGGAAATGGCCGCCAGAGATTGATAAAAAACCAAATCGCTCCTCGGTAAAGCACCAGATGAATTCGGATTCCCAGGCAGTCGATCCTGAAAACGGGGTCGCCCGGTCTACCCTATCTGGAGACATGGCCGCAAAACGGTCGTCAGGATCGTTGCCATTGTGACATTTGACTCGCTTATTTCCTTTTCCCAAAGGCCAACTGCGGTAGCAGGGTGCGTTTAATCACCGGAGGTAAGTAACTGCCAGTGACGTAGCGCATATCCTCGATCGTGTAGAAGGCCTTGGGATTGTACTTCTTGATAATGGAAATAATCTTCCCGAGCTTTTTCCGCTTTACAACGCTGAAGATGACTTTGACAGGGCCGGCTTCCCCCTGGGCATCCACACTGGTCACGCCGTATCCTTCGTCCCAGAGGACGCGGACCAGTTCGTCCGCCTCCTGGCGTGTGATGATCCTGATAAGCAGGTTTCCCAGCGCAATCCTTTCTTCCAGAAAGACGCCGACATAGTTGCCCGCAGCGAACCCGAGAGCAAAAGCGATATAGGTCTGCCAGGAGTTAAGATTCTGCATAACCTGGGCGACTGCGACGAGCCAAATAAGCGCCTCGAAAAACCCGAGTAGCGCCGCGAGCCCCTTCAACCCCTTGGCGACAAAAATAATCCGCAGGGTTCCGATAGAGACATCAAGGATTCTGGCCAGAAAAACCAGTACCGGAATGATGACAAAGGCAAAGGCAGTACTATCCTGAAAAAGTTCCATATCGCTACTCCCTCCTCTGGGGGGTTGTCATTCGCGGGCGTTTATAGACCCCTTTCCTTTAATTCACAAGCGAAATATACCGTTATAATAGCAAGAACATAGGGAATCGGAGATTCGTTATGGTAGCGAAGGACTAATTCGACCCGGCGATCACCACATCCCTGAGACAGGACATCCTGCTAGAGATATCTGCCTGACCGTGCTGGCCTCTCTGGAAGTTGAGAATGTCAATAATCAACGCTATCCGACAAGGAGCCTTTATGGAAGAGATGAACCGGGACAAACTCAGCCGACAGATCCTCTCGTTGGCTCCAGATGCCATTTTATTTGCCGACCATGAAGGTATCATTCGGTTCTGGAATAAAGGGGCGGAGATGACCTTCGGCTTCACCGAGAACGAAGCGATCGGACAGTCCCTCGACCTGATCATCCCCGAGCGACTGCGCGCTGTCCACTGGGAAGGCTACCACCGGGTGATGAGCAGCGGAGAAACCCGCTACGGCAAAGGCCTGCTCTCGGTTCCCGCCCTACACCGGGACGGCCATCAACTCTCTTGCGAATTTTCCATCGTGATGCTCAAGGATGAGGTAGGTAAACTCCTCGGCATAGCATCCATCATGCGAGATGTAACCGAGCGCTGGAATCGGGAAAAG
>PKUD01000020.1 GCA_002869695.1 Desulfuromonas sp.
ATGGCGGTCTTTTCGGAACTATAACCCAAAAAAAGGTTTTCGGGACAAATTGCAGAACGTGAGCCTGTGCATCAAATTACGTCGTATTAATCCCTAGATAATTCAAGATTGAGTTGTTGGGCAACCTATAGGAATCGAGCAAAAGAACGGCCAGCCCGATTTTCAGAGCTGGCTGTTTCAGTTTCCGATTATGGGTAATAAATAGGAACATTGGGGCTGGGGTGGTTTCACAACTCAAGAGCTTCAACGTTGCCGCATCAGTGACCGCATGGTCGCCTTGAATTATAATCGGTTGTCACTCTTTACGCGACGGGTTCATCCGGACAAACATCACGAAGCGATCACCAGCCGCCCTCTCATGCTCCAGGCGGTCGCCAGACAGACAAGTCACTCCGGCTAGGCGATCGCAACCATCACCAGAAACCACGCCAAAGCACACCTTGTGCAAGCTGCGATGCAAGAGTTGGCAGCCTTTTAAAGCATATTCCGCAAACTGCAGAGCAGTTGAGGCTGATGGAACGAATCGAGTTTATTGCGATGCGGGCATTCAGGAAACGGCTCACCTCGGCAACCCTATTGTCTGTTTGTAAATGTCTCCAGGCACCCGGAAGAAATTGGCCAACTGCCGTTTTTAGGACAATGGCTCTCAAAGCAAGATGGTGCACCTATCTTTGAAAATCATTGCTCTCATTTCTTTTTGAGTGTCTTCATAATTGGGAAGGCGGTGGGTCTTGCCCCTGGTCTTTTGGCAAAGGAACGACGCCGGGGAGTTTTTGATGGAGGGCAAGTTTGGCGAGCAGATGGGCCGAAATAGGCGCGGTGATAAACAGAAACAGGCTGACTAAAACCTCATGAAGGCTGAACCCCTCGCTGTGCAAACTAAAAAACAACGCTGAGGCCAGGAGTAGACAACCAACCCCAAGGGTGGTGGCTTTGGTCGGGCCATGCAGACGGGTGTAAAAATCCTTGAAGCGCACCAGGGCTAAAGAGCCAATGAAGGTGAACACACCGCCGGCGACCAGTAGCACGGCCAGCAATGTTTCGCTGAAAACACTCATTCGATAATGTCTCCGCGCAAGAGAAATTTGGCCAGAGCGACGGTACCAACAAATCCCATCAAGGCGATCAGCAGGGCTGCCTCAAAATAGAGCGGACTGGCAAGTTGGATCCCCAGCAACACCAGCAGGGCGATGGCATTAATATAAAGGGTGTCAAGGGCGAGAATTCGGTCAGCGGCGCTGGGGCCAATCAACAAACGCAGGGCACTGAACACTATCGCACCGGCCACCAACACAAAAGAGAGCCAAACAGCCAGGGTCAACATTCGAAAATCTCCTGTAATGGGGTTTCAAAGCGCTGTTGAATTCCGGCCACCAGGGCCGATGGGTCTGCACAGTCGAGGGCGTGGACAAGAAGTTCGCGCCGATCTTTTGAGAGCCGAGCCGAAACCGTCCCCGGAGTCAGGCAGATGATGTTGGCCAGCAGACTCAGAGCCAGCTCATGGCGCAGTTGCAACGGCACCACCACAAAGACTGGGCGCAAACTCCTGGGGCCCGTCAGAATCAAACGCGCAACCGCCAGATTAGCCAGTAAGATTTCAACCAGAAAACGTCCAAAAAAGACCACCAACCGACCGGGACGCTTAATTATTACCGTATTCGGCCAATAGGCCTGAGTATAGATTGGAATGACCCACCCCAGAAACAAGCCGAGGAGAATCTGCCCCGGCGCAAGGCTGTTGCTGAGCAGCAACCAGAAGCTGACCAGAATAGGCGTTAACAACGGATGAGGTAGGTGATTGCGCCAGTTTTTCATGAGCCGCCCCCTAAGACTGCCTGTATATAATTTGCGGGCTCAAGAATCTGTCGGGCGGTGTCCTGGGTAAATTCCAGGGCCGGCCCGGCCGCCAGGGTCAATATGAATATCAGTATAAGCAATCCGGCAATTGCCGGCACCTCCCAGAGACTGGTGACCAGCACAACACTTTTTCCATCGCGAGGCAGAGTCATGGGGCCGCTGGCAGCAAGAAAGATCTGGCTCCCACCGCGCGCCAGGGCAATCACTGCAGCCAGGGCCGTCGTCAAAATCACCCCCCAGACCAGGACCTGAGGCAGCGCCTTCAGAATCAAGAGCTTGGCAATGAATCCTGAAAAGGGCGGTAAACCGCTGATGGCCATGGCGGCGAGAAAAAACGTCCCGCCCATTATCAGTGGCTGTGGTAGATCACCATCGGCGATCAACTGATCGCCGATGACCGGACGGCAGCGCCGCAAAGCGCCTGCACACAAAAACAATGAGGCGGCAGCAAAGGTGCTGTGGGGAAGATAATAAAGCCCTGCTGCAATGCCTCCCGTACCGCCGGCGAAGGCGGTCAACAGGGTGCCGACGGAGAGGATGATCAAATAGGCCGCCAATCGGCCAAGTCTGGCCGCAGCCAAGGCACCAGCAGCACCGATGAGCAGAGTCAACAGGGCCAATGGTAGCAACCAGGGCTGATAAAGGCCAGCCAGTGATCCCGCACTGCTGCCAAATACCAGGGTGCTCATGCGCAAAATTGCGTACAGGCCGATTTTGGTCATGATCGCGAACAAGGCAGCGATCGGAGCACTGGTTTCGGAATAGGCCGCCGGCAACCACAAATGCAATGGCATGATGCCCGCTTTTAGCGCAAACACCACCAGCAACAATAAACCGCCGGTGCGGGCCAGGGCCAGCTGGGAATCATCTAAACCAGCCATCAGTTGGGCCAGATGAGCAAAATTCAGACTCCCGCAACTGCTGTAAATCAGCCCTGCGGCTAGCAGAAAAATCGCCGAACCCAGCAGATTCAGGATGACGTAATGCAGACCAGCACGGGTGCGTGGTCCACCGCCGCCATGCAGCAACAGACTATAAGAAGAGATCAGTAGCACCTCAAAAAACACAAACAGATTAAACAGGTCACCGGTAACAAAAGCACCAGAAATTCCGAAAATCTGCATCTGAAACAGAACATGAAAATACCGCCCCTCGCGGTCACCGCCAGCCAGCGCATAAATCAGGGCACAAAGGGCCAGCAAGGCGCTGGTCAATAGCAACCAGGCCGCAAGGCGATCTACCACCAGCATAATTCCGTAAGGTGCCGGCCAGTCCCCCAGACGGTAGACCAATTGCGTGCCCTCGGCGACTGTCCGCAGGAGCAGCAGACCTAAGCCAACTTGGGCCACACTTCCGGCCACAGACAGCCTGCGGATCAAGCGCTGCGCCCTGCGCGGCAGGAACAGCAGAAGAATCGCCACAGCCAGGGGTAGTATGAGGGGAAGAATCGGCCCATGGGCTGCTATCATGGCTGTTCCCCGTCAACATGATCGTTTCCCAGTTCAGCTTGGGCGCGCAGGCTGAGCATGATCGCAAAGGCGGTCATGGCAAAGCCGATGACGATCGCCGTCAACACCAGGGCCTGGGGCAAGGGATCGGCGGGACTGCTGACCGCACTGAGCACCGGTGGCTGGCCGATCACCAGCCGGCCTGTGGCGAACAAAAACAGATTGATGGCGTAAGACAGCAGCGTCAGGCCAAGGACAACGCTAAAAGTGCGGGCCTGCAGCAGCAGATAAACTCCGCAGCCACTGAGCAGACCAATGATCAGAGCGATCAGGATTTCCATGTTTTTTTCTCCCGCACCGCTGGTGATGACTTAAACAGCCCCAGATTGATAAGAATAAGCAAGGTCGCGCCGACCACCACCAGATAAACCCCCAGATCAAAGGCCATGGCCGAGGCCAGCTCGAACTCACCAACCAAAGGCAAAGACCAATGGCCAAAGGCCGAGGTCAGAAAAGGTCGACCAAAGAGCCAACTGCCTAAGCCGGTGAGCATAGCAACCAATAGACCCCAGGCGATCAGTGGATGGGTCTGGGCAGCCGGCAAGCGTTTCTTGGTCCAGACTACGCCATTGGTGAGATATTGCAGGATCAGAGCAATCGCCGTGACCAGCCCGGCAATGAAGCCACCGCCCGGAAGATTATGTCCGCGCAAAAATATGTAGACCGAAACTAACAAGGCCAAAGGCAGCAACAGCCTTGAGAAGGTTGCCATTATCAGGGGATATTTGTCAGGGTCAAACGGACGTCCTTGAGCATCCTGTTCCAGACCTTTCAATTTCAGGTTCTGCATCAAAGCAAAAATTCCCAGGGCGGCAATTGCCAGCACACTGATCTCTCCCAGGGTATCAAAGCCACGAAAATCGACCAGAATCACATTGACAATGTTGTGACCGCCCCCGCCACCGATACTGTTGGCTATAAAATAGTCCGAAATGGTCGTTGACCGGCGGGTCATCACTGCAAACGCCAACAGGCTCATGCCCGATCCGGCCAGCAGCGCAAGCAATCCATCACGCCAGCGGCGTGCTGGACTGGATTCCTTGGGGCTGCTTTGAGGTAAAAAATACAAGGCCAGCAGTAGCAGAATGAGCGTGACCACTTCGACCGCCAGCTGGGTCAGAGCCAGATCGGGGGCCGAAAACTTGACGAATATCAGGGTCATAATCAATCCGACCGCACCGGTCATGATCAAGGCGGTCAGGCGTTGTCGATGGCCAATGGTCGCCCTCAGTGCTGCCGCAGCCAACACCAGCGCCATGATCAGGCTGATCGCATCGACGGGCAGTAAGGCTGGCAGTTTGGTCAAAACTCCTGGCCCAGGCAGCATGCCAGCGACCCCAAGGCACAGGGTGGCGCCCACCAGCAGTGATACTTGTTGTTGCAGGGAACTGCGATCGATAAAATTGGTGATATGCGCCGCTCCGGCTAAAATTTTTACGAGCAACGCTTCAAAAATCTTGCGCCCATCCAGCCTTACCTCAAGGTGCGTGTGTAAAGCAAACAGGGGCTGGCGGCCAAGGTAGATGAGCAGTCCACCCACCAAAGCGATCAGACTCATAAACAGGGCAGGGCTGACCCCATGCCAGATCGCCAGATCATGTTCCGGTAACGGACCCTGTAAGACCGCACCAGCTGCCACGGCCAGAATCGGCTCTACACTGTACTGGGGAACAATCCCGATCAAAAGGCACAGCAGCACCAGGATCTCGATCGGAATCTTCATGAAGCGCGGAGGTTCATGGGGAATTTTAGGCAGGTTGACCGGCTCGCCATTAAAAAAAACATCATGGATAAACCGCAGAGAGTAAGCGACTGCGAAAATTCCGGCCAGGGTGACAATCGCCGGCAAGAACCAGCCAAAACGCATTTGCCCGCCGACGCTGACAGCCTCTGCGAAGAACATCTCCTTGGATAAAAATCCATTTGCTAAGGGGACTCCGGCCATGGCCGCTGTAGCTACCATCGCCAGAATGGCTGTGTGGGGCATGGAATGCCACAAACCATTGATGCGCCGCATGTCCCGAGTGCCACATTCGTGATCGATAACCCCGACGGACATAAATAAGCCGGCTTTGAAAATCGCATGATTGATCAGATGAAAGACCCCCGCCACCGCGGCCAGGGGCGTGCCGATGCCGAACAAAGCGACAATCAATCCCAGATGACTGATGGTCGAATAGGCCAATAACCCCTTGAGATCATGTTTTAACAGGGCGATCACCGCCGCTAGCAGTAAGGTTATCAGACCGATGCCGCCAACCCACCAACTCCAAAGCAGGGTGCCGGAAAGCACCGGAAACAGCCGCGCCAATAAAAAAACCCCAGCCTTGACCATGGTCGCAGAATGCAGATAGGCCGAGACCGGCGTCGGCGCCGCCATGGCGCGAGGCAGCCAGAAATGAAAGGGGAATTGGGCCGATTTTGTAAACGCGCCCAGAAGAATCAGCAGCAGCATGAGGGGATAATTATCTGCGGCACGAATCGCATCGCCACGCAGCAGAATTGTTGTCAGCTCAAAGCTCCCCGCCATCTGGCCAAGCAATACAAACCCTGCCAGCAGTGCCATCCCGCCGGCACCGGTTATCACCAGAGCCAATTGAGCGCCGCGTCGCGCCTCGGAATCGTGACGCCAGTAGGCAATCAACATAAATGAGGTTAGGCTAGTCAGTTCCCAGAACACCAGCAGGATAATAAGGTTTTCCGCCAGAACCACGCCAAGCATGGCTCCCATGAAGAGCAGCAGCAGGGCATAGAGGCGACCGAGACTGTCTTTTTCGGACAGGTAATAAAAAGCGTAGATAATCACCAGGGCTCCGATTCCGAGGATCATCTGCGCAAATAACAGCCCTAACCCATCAAACCTCAGCGTCAGGTCAATGTCCGCCGCGGGTATCCAGGATAAGTATTGAATGCTGACGGCACCACCAAAGATTGCAGGCGCCATGGGTGCTAGCCACAAAGCCGCCAGCAAACAGACACCCAAGGCCGTAAATGTCCCCCATTTCCGGCTGCGGCGTGCGATCCAGAAGGTCAGGGGCGCACCGCAAAAAGGTGTAAGAATGGCAAGCATCAACGACATGAGAAAACTCTCAATAAGCGTACGGTGGCAAGGCCTATGCGTAACATCAATTTTCAATACTAATGGAATTGGCCCCCGTTGCCCAGATCAAAACGGTAGCAGCTATATTCAGAAATGGCTTACTGGTGCACGATGCGGAAGGTCGAAGAGATAGCGGAGCTACTCTCCTTCTTGTACGCAGACAACCCAACTGTTATAGTTCCATAAATTTATTTGGTTTTTTAAGTTGTCAATCAGCCAAAGGTTAAGAGGTTCCCCCAAGTTTTTCCTCATTCAGTTATTCTTTTCTGAAAGCTAATTGAAAGGGTTGCAATGGAAGAGTTCAATTCATCAAATGAGCCGTTGATTCACAATCTCCAAAAAATTATCCGTTTTTCAGTACGAGTGTTGGCAGTATTAATGACGGCAGTCATCCTCTGGGGGGTCGCCGATGTCTGTTGGGTGCTCTACCAGAAGCTTGTTCAGCCACCAATACTGATGCTGACTATCAATGATATTCTTGCCACTTTCGGTGCTTTCATGGCGGTTTTGATCGCCATTGAGATCTTTGTCAACATCATCGTCTACCTTCGCGATGATGTTATTCACGTCAAAATTGTTCTGGCTACGGCACTCATGGCCATCGCCCGGAAAGTCATCATCCTTGATTTCGATGAAATTACCCCTGACTACGTTTGGGCGACTGCTGGCGTGACTTTGGCGATGGCCATCGCCTATTGGCTGGTGGTCTATTATACAGAACAGCCCAGCCTACGAGAAAAGAAGGAAGATACAGACCTAAATCTGCCGCGGTAGAAGTGCTCATATCCGCTTCGGCCGGGATTCCGCCGGGTGACCCGGAAACGGCTGCCGACGGGAGATTTCGCCGGCGGACGCTCTGCTACGGAGCAACATAGACCATATAGAGACCGCCGGCCAGCACCAGCACGCCGCACACCTTCCGAAGCATCGCCCCCCCTCTGGAGCCCTCGTTCCAATCCAGATAGCGCTGCACCAGTCCGGAACACGTCCCGGCCATAACGATCACCGCACAGTGCCCGACCCCGTAGGCCAGTAACAGCAAAAGACCATATGACAGATCGGCCGCGGCAAGGCCGAAAGTGACGCCGAGGATCGGCGCCATGAAGGCGAAGGTGCAGGGGCCGAGGGCGATGCCGAAGAGCAGGCCGAGCAGGAAGGCGGCGAGCAAACCCTTCTGCTTCAGACCGACCGGACCAGTCCCGGACCAAAGCTCCGGCAGCAGGCCGAGCAGGTGCAGACCGGTGACAAAGAAGACCCCGGCGACCAGGTAATTACCGAAGCTGCCGACATCTCCGAGCATCCGCCCGGCGGCAAAAGTGACAGCCCCCAGCAGGGCAACGGTGATCAGGATGCCGACCGCGAACAGGCTGGAGATGAGGAAGGCGCGGCGGGGAGCGATCTGCCCCTGCCCGTTGACGAAGGCGACGATGAGCGGAAGGCTGGAGAGATGACAGGGGCTGAGCAAAATACTCAGCCCCCCCCAAACCAGCGAGGCGGAAATCGCCATCAGCGGCGCGCCCTCAACCGCCTGGCTCAATGTAAAAAAGAGTGATTCCAAACTGCTCAGCCGATCAATTGAACTCGTAGCCAAGTTCTTTCCACTTGGCGAGGATCTCTTCTCTGCCGTAGAACCCCTGATGGCGGAACAGTTCCTGGCCATCGGTTCCGTAGAAGATCTGGGTAGGAATCAGCCGAACCCCGTAAGGCTTGGCCGCATCGGGGTCTTTCCAGACGTCGATAAAGTGAACATCCATCTTGCCGGCGTACTCCTGCTCCATCTTTTCCAGGATGGGCGCCATCATTTTACAGGGTACGCATTTATCCGCGCCCAGGTCGAGCAACCGCGGCAACCCTCCCTGCTCCCCGGCTGTCGCCAGCAGCGGCAGAGAGAAGCCTGCCAGCAGAAAGGACCCGACAATCAGCCATTTCTTTGTTTGTATAAATACCCTCATAACTCCCTCTTCTTACGTAAACCTAGCGGCACCGGCGGCGCCGGTCAATGATTATGACATAGCGTCTCAGTCCGACGTGTCCCCCGCTTCATCCTTGCTCTCTTCCTGCAAATGATACTTCTTGTGCAGTTGCTCCAGTCGCTGCTTTTCACTTTCCAGCTTGGCCTCATCCCTGGCGGCGCGACGGTTAGCCTTGCCCAAGTGCTGGCGCGACAAGGCCAGTTCCTGGTAAAGTCTGGCCACCGCGTCCTCTTCTCCCTCCTGCTGACGGGCATCCAGCAACAACTTCAGGTTCTTCTCGACGGTATTGTTGGCGGCCAGCACTTCCTCTTCGGCCAGTTTGACCCGTTTCCGCGCTGCGGCCAGGGCATCCTCGGCTTCGGCCATCAACCCTGCAGCGCCCTCTTCGGGCTCGGCATCCAGATCGATATGCTGAGCAGCAACCACCAGCGCGACCAGCGGCAGGTTCGGCAGCAGGCTGTCGACCGCCTCCCCGCTGCTGCCGATGATCTGTCCGGCCTTCAAGCCCAGCGGCAGAAACACCAGGCTGGCGTCCGCCGAACAGGCAATAATGGTCTCGCTGGTGCTGGCCTCAACCACCTCGGCAGTTGCCTTGATCCGGCCCTGCTCCAGCTCCTGCTTGAGGTCTTCAATCGTCGCCACGGGGTCGTCGTCCCGCACCACAGTGAGGACCCGCAGCTTGGCTTTTTCCCAGAACGGCGAGCGGGTCATCAGGTAAGCCAGCAGCAGCATCAGCGCACCGCTGCTTCCTTTTTCATACCAGACATCTATGCGACGCTGGTCCGCGGTCGTCTCCTCCAGTCGCTGCCATTCCTGTTCCTTGGCATCGAGCAGCACCAGATTATAGCCGAGCCGCATGGCGATGCGCAGGTTTTTTCCGAAGCTCTTCAACTGCTCGGCAAAAAACTGCTGGGTATAGATGCCGTGGTGGTTGAGCAGGATGGTGTTGGCCCGCAAGGGGCCGACGCCGAACGACTGCAGCAGCAGTGAGCTGCCGACCTCGAAGCTTGGCGCGTTGACCACCAGCGGAAAAGCCTGGACCGCGCTCGCCGCGATATCATCGTAGAGCTCGTCCTCGGCTTCTTTTTTCTGTTGGATCTGCTGCGATCCGCTCCCTTCCAGGATGCGCACCATGGTCGTCAGGCCGCTCCCCCCTTCGAGCCAGGCGGCGAATTTCAGCAGGCGCACACGACGTTCGCGGCTGTCGGAAAAGGCGAGGACGTAAGGTCGCCAATCACGCGGGTGCTCCAGGTCCCGCGATACCTGCAGCAGGTGTTCGCGGACCTGCTGCAAATGATAGGAGCGGCGGCTGTCGGCCCAGCGACTTTTGCGGGCCGTGTGCTGCAGATACTGATAGAGCCCGTAAATCACGGCCACCGCCAGCGCGCCTGATTTCCAGTCGATGGCCAGCATCGCCACCAGACAGAGCAGGGCACCAGCCAGGCTGGCACGCTGATGAAACCACTTGAAGCGGGGCCTGAACGAGGGGCTGGAGGCTTTGGCTTCGAAATAGGTCGCGTAGTTGAGCAGTCCGTAGGAGATCAGGAAGAACATCGCCACCACGCTGGCGATCAGATTGAGGTTTCCGATGCTGACCGTCAGAGCAGCTATGGCTGACGCCAGCAGCACACCGCGTCGCGGGTTGTTGGAGGCACCCTCCCCCTTGGCAAACGGATTCAGCAGCGGAAAAATCTTGTCCGCTGCCAGAGACTGCAGAATCCGCGGAGCACCGAGAAAGGAGGCCATCGCCGAAGAGAGGGTCGCGGCAAATACCCCGGCGACAATCAGGAACGGCAGCCAGGCGACCCGGTTCATCGCCTGGTAATCGCCAACCAGCAGATCCTGGGGCAGGGACCCCGCAAAGAACAGGGCAGCGGCAAAATAGACCAGAATCGAAACCCCGACGGCAAGAAAAGTTCCCAACGGCAGGCTTTTGCCGGGATCGCGCAGATCCCCCGACATGCTCACGCCCTGGGTGAAACCGGTCACGGCGGGAAAGAACACCGCAAACAGCACCCAGAAACCAGGACTCTCGGCAGCCGGCTGCCAGTTCGCCTGAACCTGCTCTCCGTTCCACAGGAAAACTCCGCCGAGAAAAAAGGAGAACAGCGCGAGGCAGAGAATCCCCATGACGGCATACTGGAAGCGGGTCGCCCAATCGGCACCCCGCCAGGCGAGGACGAAGAGACCGGCGATGGCGATAAGGGCGACGATCTGCGCCACTCCGCCGCCCGCGCCGAACAGTCCGGCGACCACTTCGCCGAAGCCGATACAGTAGAAACCGACCGAGACCGATTGGGCGAGAAACAGCACCAGCCCGAGCGCGCCACCGAACTCCAGCCCCAGGGTGCGGGAGATCAGGTAATAGTCGCCACCGCCGCGTACTGTCAGGTTGGTGGCAATGGCCGAGAGTGAGATGCTGGTCAGGACCGAAATGGCATTGGCGATCAGGATGATCAGCAGAGCCTGCTGCAGGCCGGCGGCACCGACCACATAGCCAAGCCGCATGAACAGGATGATGCCGAGGATTGTCAGGACGCTCGGAGTGAAGACCCCGGCGAAGGTTCCCAGTTTGCTGTTTTGCTCAGCGGGGTCTTTCTGTTCAGTCCGGGTGCTCATTTATCCTCCCAGAAAACATGACGGGACATTGGCTCAGTCAATGTCAAAGTTTACTCGACTCGGAGAAGGTTCGCTATTAACCACCTGCGCGAGAGCCCCTTGGGTTCACACCAGGACCGTTGTTCCTGCCAAACCCTGGCCACGATATGCCCCCCGGAAGTGGCAACAATGTTATTCCTTTTCTCCTGTTTGGCAAGCCTTTATCAGGCATCCTGAAAGATCATCCGAGACAGCTGAGTCATACATACCTCAACACGCAATACTCATTTTGAGCAACAATCAACTCACACAAATCCTGCCGCCACACAAAAAACCGGCAAACCGTATACACAAAACCATAAATATTTGATATTACAGGTTTTATTTTTATTGGTAAGGCCAATGCCCCGACCTGTAGATGATGGCATACATCATGCAAACAGTTTATTCCCCCGGCAATAAACCTTCCGGGATCATCCAATTGAGATTACATCCACTCTGCAACAAGGAGCATGAAACTATGTGCCGCATAGGAGCGATAAAAAGCCGCAATTACACCCACCCGAGCAGCGCCCTGCAACTGATGCAATCGCAGCAAAAAGGGCATGACAACTCGGGCTTCGCCATGGTCATGCAGGACCTTGGCGGCATTTTTGCCGAGTACAAGCACCTGCCGACCCTGTCGATGGCCTGCACCGACGAGGGCATCCGCATCGCCGAGGACATTCTTCACGAAGCCGGCTTCCTGCGGGTCCTGCAATGGGCCCCCGAAGTCGATGACCAACCGGGCCTCGACATCAACGCCATGCCCAACTACGTCTTCGAGACATTTTCCTACCCGCGCCACATGCGCAACGCCTCGCAGCGGGAGAAAGAAGACATGCTGCTCGACACCCGCCTGCGGCTGCGCACCGCACTGGAGGACGACGAACAGGGTTTCGTTTACTCATTCTGGCCCGACGTCATCACCCTCAAGGAGATCGGCGACCCCCGCGATATCGGCACCTACTTCAACCTATGGGAGGCCGATGAACGCTTCACCGCCAAGGTGATCACCGCCCAGTGCCGCCAGAATACCAACTACGATATTGTCCGCTATGCCGCCCACCCTTTTTTCCTGCAGGGCTATACGGCCCTGGCCAACGGTGAGAACACCTTCTACCTGAAGAACAAGGAATTCCAGCAGGGATTGCACCGCGGCTATCTCGGTTTCGAGTCGGACTCGCAGTGCTTCCTCTACACGCTGCACTATATCCACCGCGAACTCGGCTGGCCGCTGCACTACTACAAGCATGTCGTGACCCCGCTCCCCTTTGATGATATTGAGCAGCGCGATGATAAGAAGCAGCTGCTGGCGATCCGTCAGTCGCTCGCCCACCTGGAAATCAACGGCCCGAACACCATCATCGGCCTGCTGCCGGACAACACCATGTTCACCTGCTGCGACGCCAAGAAACTTCGCCCGGTCGTGATCGGCCGCGACGAAGAGACGGTGGTCATCTCTTCGGAAGTCTGCGGCATCAACGAAATCCTGCCGGACCGCGACTGGGAGACCGACATCTACCCCAATGAGCGCGAAGTGGTCATGATCAATGACGATCTGGAGGTCCAGCGATGGAAACAATGAAACTCAACGACGTCACCGCCAACGACCTCCCGTGGAAAGTCCGCTATGACGCCAGCCGCTGCACCCTGTGCGGCTCCTGCGTGGCGACCTGCTCCTTCCGCGCCATCGAAGCAAAAGTCGAACGGCGCCGGATGGTCTTTTCCGAAGGAAACTTTCCCGAGCCCAAGCAGCGCTTCTCGGCGGTGCCGGTTATCCGCCAGCCCAAGTCGATCAGAAATTACTGCCGCGGTTGCGGCATGTGCGAGAAGGTCTGCCCCAACGATGCCATCAGGCCGGACCGCAACCCGGACACCCGGCACCCGATCGTCACCCGCTGCCTGGGCGGCGATTCGATCAAACGGGGGGGACGGAAAAACCTGGAAGGGAGTACCCGGACGCTAGACAAGATCCGTGTCGGCCGCATCTCACAGATGACCGACCCGAGTCTGGATGCCCAGCGTCACACTTTTGATCTGCTGGCGCCTTTCGGCCGGATTCTGCCGCCGAAGAAGCTGCCCTTCGCCACCGACATCAACCAGCAGCTGCAGAGCAACGAGACCACCCCGCCGGTCAACTGGATCTACCCGGTGATCATCGGCGACATGTCGATCGGTGCGCTCTCCTGGCGGATGTGGGAAGCGGTCGCCATGGCCACCGCCTATCTCAACGAGGAATGCGGCATCCCGGTACGCATGTGCTCCGGCGAGGGAGGCGTTCCGGTGAGGCTGCTGAAGTCGAAATATCTCAAGTACATGATCCTGCAGATCGCCTCCGGTCACTTCGGCTGGAACCGGATCGCCAAAGCGATGCCGCACATGATAGAAGATCCGGCGGGCATTCTGATCAAGATCGGCCAGGGTGCCAAGCCGGGCGATGGTGGCCTGCTGATGGCTCAGAAAGTGGCCGAACACATTCAGGCGATCCGCGGCGTCCCGAAAGCCGACCTGCTGTCGCCTCCGAACCACCAGGGGCTTTATTCCATCGAGGAGAGCGTGCAGAAGATGTTCCTCTCCTTCAACGCGGCCTTCAAGTTCCGCGTCCCGGTGGCGATCAAGGTGGCGGCCAGCGCCACCAGCGTCAGCGTCTTCAACAACCTGGTGCGCGATCCCTACAATATCGTCGGCGGTTTCTTCCTCGACGGCATCGACGGCGGCACCGGCGCGGCCCACGAGGTCTCCCTCGACCACACCGGCCATCCGATTGTCAGCAAGCTGCGCGACTGCTACCTGGCAGCGGTGACCCAGGGTCGCCAGGGCCAGATTCCGCTCTGGGCGGCAGGCGGCCTGGGCAAGACCGGCGATCTCGCTGCGGACGCCTTCAAGATGATCGCGCTTGGCGCCAACGGAGTCTTCACCGGCAAGCTGATTCTGCAAATGGCCGGCTGCATCGGCAACGACCTGGGTCGCTGTAACGCATGCAATACCGGACTCTGCCCGGCGGGAATCACCACCCAGGAGCCGCAACTGGCCCACCGTCTCGACCCGGAACGGGCGGCGCAGAACATCGTCAACTATTTCCTGGCGATGGATACGGAATTCAAGAAGCTGATGGCCCCCATCGGCAACTCCTCCCTCCCCGTAGGACGCTCCGACGCCCTGGTCTCCACCGACCAGTCAGTTGCCGATCGCCTGCAGATCCAGCACGTCTGTTAGGAGGACAATAAACAATGTCAGCTGAAATCATAGGATTTGATAAAAACAACAAACGGATTTCCACCCAGCAGCTGCTGCAGCAGATCTATGCAGCCCTGGAGCGGGGGGAAACCGAGTTCCAGGTTCTCTCCTCCGGGCATCATGATATCGGCGGACCGCTCTGGACCGAAGACGGCACGCCGCTGAAGTTCCGGGTCAAGAACCCCGGCCAGCGGGTCGGCTCGTTCGGCCTCGACGGAACCCAGATCATTGTCGACGGCCCGGCGCCGGCCGATGCCGGCTGGCTGAACGCCGGTGCCGAACTGATCATCAAGGGTGACAGCGGCGACACCACCGCCCACTGTGCCGCGGCAGGAAAAATCTTTGTCGCCGGCCGGGTCGGGACCCGCTCCGGCTCGCTGATGAAACACGATCCGGCCTACGAGGCGCCCCAGTTCTGGATCCTCAAGAACACGGGCTCTTTCTCCTTCGAGTTCATGGGCGGCGGCATCGCTGTGGTCTGCGGGGTCGACTGCGACCAGTTCGATTCGGTCCTCGGCGACCGTAGCTGCGCGGGAATGGTCGGCGGCACCATCTATGTCCGCGGACCGGTCAAGGGGCTGCCCGATGACGTCTGGCTGCTCGAACTGGACGACGCGGATCGCGAGTTCCTCCTGCAGGGGCTGCCCGACTTCCTGGAGAAGATCGACCGCCGGCAGAAACTGGAGGAAGTGAGCGACTTCTCTCAGTGGAAAAAAATTGTCGCTAAAACCTACGAAGAGCGCAGGCTACGCCATGCCATGCGGATCAGCATGCGTGAGTTCCGCCTTAACAAGTGGGTCGGCGACGGCGGCATCTTTGGCGACGTCGTCACCGATGACTACAATCATATTGCCGGGCTGGTCAACAGCGGCGACGACCGGCTGAAGATTCCACACTGGCAGAACAAGGCCTTCTGCGCACCCTGTGAAGCCGCCTGCCCATCGTCGATTCCGACCCAGGATCGGATCAACCTGCTGCGCGAAGGCAAGTACAAGGAAGCCATCGAACTGGTCCTGAAGTACTCTCCCTTCCCCGGGAGCGTCTGCGGGGAAGTCTGCCCTAACCCCTGCATGGATGCCTGCACCCGCCAGTACATTGACCTGCCGGTCTCCATGCAGGCTCTCGGCAAGCTGTCGATCGAAGCCCAGTCCCCGGAACCGAACGCTGAAAGCGGCAAGAAGATCGCCGTCATCGGCGGCGGCCCCGGGGGGCTTTCAGCAGCCTGGCACCTGCGCCTGCTGGGGCACGGCGCGACCATCATTGAGGCAGACAAAGAGGTCGGCGGCAAACTGCGCCAGGTCATTCCCAGCGATCGCCTGCCGGCCAACACCCTCGGCAGTGAAATTCAACGGGTCAAGGAGATGGGCGTCGCTATTCAGACCAACGCCCCGGTGGACAAAGAGATGTTTCGGAAACTGCGGGAGGATTTTGACGCCATCGTCATCGCGTCCGGTGCCCACAACCCGGTGGTGATCCCCTTTCCTGGGCATGAACGACTGGTCAAGGGGCTGGAGTTCCTCAAGGATGTCAACAACGGTCTGAACCCGACCGTCGGCGAGAAGGTCGTGGTCATCGGCGCCGGGAACGCGGGCATGGACGTCTGCCTCGGTGCCTACGCGATGGGGGCCAAGCAGGTCACCGCTATCGACATCCAACGCCCGGCGGCCTTCAAAAAGGAGATCGATCACTTCACCGCCCTCGGCGGGAAAATCGAGTGGCCGGTCTTTACCGAGAAAGTGGATAAGCAGGGCCTCCACACCAAGGACGGCCGCCTGCTTGATGCCGACACCATCATCATCTCCATCGGTGAACGCCCTGACCTCTCCTACATTCCGCGCGACTGGCTGTCGGAACGGGGCATGGCGGATGTCGATGAATGCGGGCAACTGGTCAAAGCACCCGGCGTCTTCGCCATCGGCGACACCATCGAACCGGGACTGCTGACTCACGCCATCGGCCACGGTCGTGAGGCGGCCGAGCAGATCGATGATTTCCTCGCCGGCAAACAACTGAAAGCGAAGAAAAAACCACCGATGATCTCCCAGTCCTGTCTGAGCAAAGAGTTGTTCCGACCGCACAACCGCAGCCGCTTCAACTTCACCGATGCGACTAAAGAGACCAGTCGCTGCATCTCCTGCGGCACCTGCCGCGACTGCGGCATGTGCCTGGAAGCCTGCCCCGAAGGCGCAATCCGCCGCGAAGAACCGGCAACCGGCTTCGAGTACATCTCCGACGACCATCTCTGCATCGGATGCGGAATCTGTGCCGGCATGTGCCCCTGCGGTATCTGGGGAATGGAACAGGTCGTCTGACGTCCACTCTTCACCACGGCGACTAAAAAGGGCGATCCCAGTCGGGACCGCCCTTTTTTAGTCGCCGTACCCTCCAAGAACTACCCAACAAAGTACTCAGTCTGAGAAGAAAAAAGCTCAAAATTCCGGATTTCTCCGCCCCCAGAAATTCTTCCTTCCTGGAACGAGCGCGCCGCAAACCATGAGACAATCGCCATCTGCTTACTTTTTATACACTATATGGTTATTTATTGTGCGCTTGGCATAATAATTGAATGTGAAGAATTTTAAACTCAACAAAATATTTTATTTTATCTTGCGTTTGCCTATATTTTAAGCAAACAAACCAAAGCCAGGAGGAAAGCATGTCACCATCAATTGATGAAAAAGTTGAACCCATCTACAAGGAAGTCCTCGACCGCAACCCGGGCGAGATAGAGTTTCATCAGGCCGTCAGGGAAGTACTCGAATCACTGGGTCCGGTTCTGGTTAAACACCCCGAATTTGCAGACCACAGAATCATCGAGCGGATCTGCGAGCCGGAACGGCAAATCATCTTCCGCGTTCCCTGGGTCGACGACAACGGCATCGTCCAGATCAACCGGGGATTCCGCGTTGAATTCAACAGCGCCCTCGGCCCCTACAAGGGCGGCCTGCGCTTCCATCCATCTGTCTACCTCGGCATCATCAAGTTCCTTGGTTTTGAGCAGATCTTCAAGAATGCCCTGACCGGTCTGCCGATCGGCGGCGGCAAGGGGGGCTCGGACTTCGACCCCAAGGGCAAATCGGACGCTGAAGTCATGCGTTTCTGCCAGAGCTTCATGACCGAACTCTCCCGCCACATCGGCGAGCACACCGACGTTCCGGCCGGGGATATCGGCGTTGGCGGTCGCGAAATCGGTTACATGTTCGGCCAGTACAAACGTATTACCAACCGCTGGGAAGCCGGCGTGCTGACCGGCAAGGGCCTCGACTGGGGCGGCTCCCTGGTACGCACTGAGGCCACCGGCTACGGCGCGACCTTCTTTGTCGACGAAATGCTCAAGGTCCGCAAAGATTCATTTGACGGCAAGACCTGCACAGTCTCCGGCTCGGGCAATGTCTCCATCTACACTATGGAGAAGATCGCCCAACTCGGCGGCAAGACCGTCGCCTGTTCCGATTCCAACGGGTACATCTACGACGAAAAAGGGATCGACCTCGATCTGGTCAAGCAGATCAAAGAGATCGAACGGCGCCGCATCAAGGCCTACACCGATGTTCACAAACACGCCAAATACATCCCCAAAGGAAACGTCTGGGAAGTTCCCTGCCAGGTCGCCATGCCTTCAGCAACCCAGAATGAAATCAATGGCAAAGACGCAGCGCTGCTGGTTAAGAATGGCTGCATCGCAGTCGGCGAAGGCGCCAACATGCCGACCACTCCGGAGGGGGTAAAGGTCTTTATTGACGCGGGCATCGCGTACGGCCCCGGCAAGGCCGCCAACGCCGGCGGAGTGGCGACCAGCGCCCTGGAGATGCAGCAGAACGCGTGCCGCGACTCTTGGACCTTCGAATACACGGAAGATCGCCTGCGCCAGATCATGAGGAACATTCACCAGACCTGCTATGAAACCGCCGATGAATATGGTGCGCCCGGAAACTACGTCACCGGGGCAAACATCGCCGGCTTTATCAAGGTCGCTCACGCGATGGTCGCCTTTGGCGTCATTTAATCCTGCACAGGGACCCTCACGGGCCCGTGACCCTTTTTCAGCAGAGGTTCACGGGCCCTTCGTTTATCCTGCACAGGGAGAACTGATGGGCAGGCTGCCGGCTCACAAGCCCCTTGCCGTACTCTGTCGAAAAGGGCAGACTGCAGACTGTCATGGCCTCCGGGCCGCACAAAGATAACCAGCAATGGAGATATGGATGCAATCAACGGAGCGGATATCAACGGGCTACAGCGGGCTGGACGAAATCCTTGACAGCCTGCGACTCGGCGACAATGTTGTCCTGAAAGTCGACTCGATTGACGATTACCGCTACTTCGTCGGCCCGTTCGTCGACCAGGCCCTACTGACCGGGAAAAAAGTGGTCTACATGCGCTTTGGCGACCACCCCCCGCTCATCGAACCTTCCCCCCATATCACCACCTACACTTTTGATCCGCGCCAGGGATTTGAGTCCTTCGCCAGCCGGATCCACAAGGTCATCACCGAAGAAGGCCGGGGGGTTTTCTACGTATTTGATTCGCTTTCGGAACTGCTCTCCGCCTGGGCCACCGACCACATGATCGGCAACTTCTTCCGGGTGACCTGTCCCTACCTGTTCGAACTGGATACGGTCGCCTATTTTGCCCTGATCCGCAAGCACCACGCCGTCCGGACCATTGAAAGAATTCGCGAAACGACCCAGGTCCTGATCGATATTTTCAAGCATGACGGGATGCTCCATGTGCATCCACTCAAGGTCTGGCAGAGAAATTCGCCGACCATGTTCCTCCCCCACCGTAAGCAGGGAGAACAGTTCATCCCGCTGGCCAACAGCTTCGAGGCCACGCAACTGCTGGCCGCGGTTTCAACCCATCAGCAGGACAGCACCTCGCGACAACTCGACCACTGGCATCGCCTGTTCCTGCAGGCAGAACAGCTCTACGAGGAATCGGCGACCGATCTCGAGCAGGCCCATATGGTCAAACATATCTGTCGCCACATGATCGGCCGGGAAGAACGAATCCTTTCCCTCTCGATCAAGCACTTCAGCCTGCGGAATTTGCTGGACATCAAATCCCGGGTCATCGGCACCGGTTTTATCGGCGGCAAGGCCCTCGGCATGCTGCTGGCACAGAACATCCTGAGGCACGACACCAGCCTCGACTGGGAAAACCACCTCGAAGCGCACGACTCGTTCTTCGTCGGCTCGAACGTTTATTATTCCTATATCGTTCACAACGGCCTGTGGCGACTGTTCATGCAGCAGAAGACGCCGGAGGGCTACTTCACCGCCGCCAGTGAACTGCGCAAGGAAATGCTGCTCGGCAGCTTCCCGGACCCGATCCGGGAGGGTTTTCATAAGATGCTCGACTACTACGGCCAGTACCCGATCATCATCCGCTCCAGCTCGCTGCTTGAAGACGGTTTTGGCAATGCATTCGCCGGCAAATATGAAAGTGTTTTCTGCGTCAACCAGGGCAGTCCGGAGGAGCGCCTGGAACAGCTGGAAGAAGCGATCCGCAAGGTGTTCGCCAGCGCCATGAGCGAAGACGCACTGACCTACCGACTGCAGCGGGGACTGGACCAGCAGGACGAGCAGATGGCCCTGCTTGTCAAGCGTGTGTCAGGTTCTTATCGCCAGCATTATTATTTTCCTGAGCTGGCCGGGGTGGGAGTCTCCTACAACACCTTTGTCTGGGACAAGAACATGAACCCGCGCGCCGGAATGCTGCGGCTGGTTCTGGGGCTTGGCACCAGGGCTGTCGACCGCACCGAAGGGGATTATCCACGGATTGTCGCCCTGGATGCGCCACTGAAAAGACCCCACCAGGGCTTTGAGGATACGCGCAAATTCTCCCAGCGGGACGTCGACCTGCTCAACATCAACGAGAACTGTATGCAGACGGTTTCACTGCTCGCCCTGACGGATCAGAAGATCGAGATCCCATGGCGAAACTACGCGGTTCAGGATCGCGAAACCATGCAGCTGCTGGAACGTCGCGGACAGAAAAAGGACATCTGGCTGCTGACCTTCGACCAACTCTTTGCCGACACCCAGTTCCAGTCATTGATGCAGAGAATGCTCAAGGTGCTAGAAGACGCCTATGAATACCCGGTCGATGTCGAATTTACCGTCAATTTCACCAGCGATGGAGTGCCCAAGATCAATGTTGTCCAGTGCCGCCCGCTCCAGACCAAAGGGACAGAAACAGAAGTGGTCATCCCTCGCGACATTGCCGAGGAACAGACCTTTTTCCGCACCGAAGGGAATTTCATGGGGGGCAATATCTCCCAGCCGCTCAAGTGGGTCATCTGGGTCGAGCCCGCCGAGTACAGCCGTCTGCCGGTTGCGGAGAAGCACGAGATTGCCCGCCTGGTCGGCCGTCTCAACAAGCGCATCGCCGACAAAAAAGACAGCCCGACCATGCTGCTCGGACCCGGCCGCTGGGGGACATCCACCCCCGCGATGGGTGTACCGATCACCTTCTCCGAAATAAACAACCTGACCGCCCTTGCGGAAGTCGCCTTTACCAGCGGCAACCTGATGCCGGAACTCTCCTTCGGCTCACATTTTTTTCAGGACCTGGTCGAGGCGGAAATCTTCTACCTGGCACTTTTCCCCGAGCACAAAGAATGCGTCCTCAACACAGACTGGCTGCAGAAACAACCGAACTCGCTGGAGGGGCTGCTGCCGACCAGCGCCCGCTATAAAAAAGTGGTCAAGGTGTTCCGCGTTCCGGAGAAGAACCTGCAACTGATGGCCGATGTGGTTTCACAGCAGCTGATCTGCTTTCTGCAGACCTGAGCCCGGATAACTGCAGGCGACCCGTGTAACGTACAGCTCATACCAGAGGCATCAGTCCTCCTGCCCGGGTCACAGCTGAACATCGACGTGCTGCACAGGGACTGACGTTGCATTGCAGGAGCAAAAAAATAACGGAATTATCACCCAAATAAAGGTTGTAGATAGATTCTCAAAACTTACTACTTCTGAGACTCGAAAATGTCTATTGGGATAGAGGTGATTCAGTTTTCTGTCAAAGCATATGATAAACGGCCTTATCGCAGGTGATGGCTAAATTCTTTCCAAAACCTTAACACTACACCGCAATGAACCACCATACATTGAGCTTATCGCCAGACCTTCAACTTGATGAACGGTAAACCCAAGGTCTGACCACGCTTTAGCTGCCTTCTGGTCCATCATCTCCCAGCGATATGATGGCAGGTAAACTATTTTCTCATGCCCATCTCTCTCCATCACGACATTGTTATAGGTGATCATTGGGTATGATTCATTCTTTAAATTATCACTTTCACTTGTTCCTTTTGCGGGGACCCCGTAAAGAAAAGGTATCCGAAAAACGGTGTAACCGAAATTTTCAAGTGAGCCCGCAATTCCATCGAGAACTGGGGCAATTTTATTGCTTAGATCTATCATCTTGAGTGTTTGCCCTACAACCTTGGGGCGATTAATTTTCTCTCCGCTTTCCGTAGTCAATTCATCAATTTTAGGTGAGCCAAAAAAATAATTTTCGCAATAGCTTTCGAAGGCTCTTACTGTTTCCGGGGTTTTATTTAATGCCTCCTCGGCCAACTCTGCCCCGGCCCTTGAATCTGCGACAACGACCCTCTTGTCTCCAATAGGCGTAATCATCATATCAATATGACCAATTGGCTGCGGAAATGGCCCAATAACTAAAACCTTGCGATTCAATTCATTTTCAAACTGCCGGACAATTTCTACCTCGTCAGTGTTCTTCACGATTGCGTTATGTCGAATAGTGTCAGCACCGATGAATGCGAAATTATCATCCGCTACAATATTCCCCCCCTCAAAATCCAAGGGAGATCTCTTGAGGGTAAAACCGAGCTTTTCTGCAACGGCGCTTGCCATCAAACGATCACCTGCACGGTTAAACTCATTTGACGGCAAAAGAGTCGTCGGCTTGCCAGGTTGAGCCAAAACCAGAAATGGGTCCTGGGTCCAAATCGTAATCGGGTTATCACCCGGCAGATGAATAAACTTAATCCGATCCGGCCACGGATTCCGGGGGACTAAAAAGGCGCCTGGGTCATTGGTAATAATATAAATTTTTATTCGGTTCGGGAGACTGTTGACAATATTAGTAATCAGGCTGGCATTTCTAAGCGTGGCCTTGCGTGCACTATTGACACTCAGGACAGCAGTTTTGATCTGTCCACCCGTATCTGGCAGGAGAGACGGTACTGCCTCATCGGGCCATGGAGAATTTGTTCCCGCAGCCCACAGGTGTGGGGTAAAAACAAACAAGAGAAAAAATATAAAAAATCTTAGCTGTTTCATTTTTTAAAAACTTTATTCCCTTTTAAAGACAAATAAAACAACTACGAGCGCCAAGATTATCCATTCTTGGCGCTCGTAGCAGGGTTGAAATATTCCCTAGTTCTTACTTCTCACCACAGCTTGACTGTGCTGCATCAGAGACAATCATGTCTTTCTCTGCTTCCGTAATGATCCCCATGGAAACAAAGTTCTCAGTTGTTTTAGCGACACATGACACATATTTACCATGGTTCTTCCATGAGTTGTTCATCCCTCTTGGCCCATCACAGGGACAAAGTTGCACAATTGAGCAGCCACTCTCGGGATCGATTTGAGTTCCAATGTCAGTGAAACCACAGATATCGGCAGTGTTGTTCACACCGTCGCCATCAATATCTACATCACAGGCATCGCCGTAACTATCGTCATCCCAATTATTCTGATTGGCGTTTGCTGTCGCTGGGCAGTTGTCTTGACCATTTTCCTTACCGTCACCATCGAGGTCACCGTCACAAACATCTCCCTGACCATCACCGTCCGTATCGTTCTGATCACCGTTCATCATGAGGGGACAATTGTCCAAACCATCGACGATGCCATCGTTGTCATCATCTGTATCACAAGCATCCCCCTGCCCATCAAGGTCTGTGTCATCCTGCCCAACGTTGTAGTTTAAAGGACAATTATCCAAGTCGTTTTCAAAGCCGTCACCATCAATATCGATATCACAAGCGTCACCGATATTGTCTTGATCAAGATCTCCCTGACCAAGGTTGGCTACAAAAACACAGTTGTCTTCAGCGTCGTTCACACCATCATTGTCGTCATCTGAATCACAAACGTCACCTACAAAATCGCCGTCATTATCTGCCTGAAATTCATTCGGATCAAATGGACAATTGTCATCGATGAGGCCATCTCCATCCGGGTCAGCGTCACAGGCATCACCCAAGTCGTCACCATCAAGGTTTA
>PKUD01000027.1 GCA_002869695.1 Desulfuromonas sp.
GGAAAGTGCCGTACAGAGCAGGCCACCAGACCAACGGAAGGGTCGTCGCGAAAGCGTTGCAGTTGTTTTTCCAGGCGCAGGGGGTGGCAGATGTCGTCACCGTCCATGCGTGCGACCAGCGGAGCACTGCAGGCCTGCAGACCCCTGTTCAGGGCCTGGACCAGACCTACGGCTGACTGACTGAAAATGCGGATTCGCTGATCTGACTTCGCAAAGGATCGAAGAATCTCTGGTGTCCTGTCGCAGGATCCGTCATCGACGACCACCAGTTCCCAGTTACGAAGCGTTTGCTTCTGTATCGAACGAAGCGCAGCAGGAAGAAACCTTTCTTCATTCCGGACCGGCATCAGGATGGAGACCTGAGGCTTTGTCATAGCCCGAAACTTCTGAAAATAATCAGGATCAGGGTATAGCTGAAGGCTGAAAAGAGGGTGGACAGCATGACAATCGATCCGGCCAGTTCTGCATCACTTTTGAGTTGATGGGCCATGATGTAGTTCGCAGTGGCCGCCGGGGTTGCCGCCAGCAGGATACCGATGGCGAGGTCGGTTCCACGGACCCCCATGGCATGCAAAAGCAGTGCGGCAATCAGCGGCAACAGCAGGAGTTTGATCGCACTGGCTAAGATCGTGCAGCGTATGTCCCCCCTCAGCCGGGTCAGGGAAAATGACCCGCCAATAGCTATCAGCGCCAAGGGCAGAGTGATTCCAGTCGTGATCTGCAGCCCACGTTCCACGACCAGCGGCAAAGGCAGGTTGAAGTAGCTCCAGAGCAGGCCGATAAAAGACGCAATAATCAGCGGGTTGAGGAGAACCTGGTTAAGCCAGCGGGGCGGGCCGCTCTGCCTTTCATGGTTGCGGGTTGGCAGCACCAGGGCCAGCACGGCGAACAGGTTAAGTACCGGGACTAAAAATCCCATCAGGATACCGGCCCGGGTCAGACCGTCATCGCCGTAAGCGTTCAGGCAGATAGACAAGCCGACATAGGCCAGGTTGCCGCGAAAAGCTCCCTGGCTGAAACTGCCACGAATTGCCGGTGGGTAGGAGCGCAGCCCGCCATAGGAATAACTGATCAGAAACCCGACCACGATAACCAGCGATGAGCCGACGACCAGGGGGCCATTGAAATAGCTGAAGAAATCTGCCTGGCTGATTTTATAGAACAGCAGCAGCGGGAGAAATATCAGATAGACCAGGCGGTTGGTCTGAAACAGAAAGGCTTCATCCAGCAGTCGCAACCGACGCAGCAGGTAGCCGAGAGCAATAACCATGAAGATCGGCAGGACGATCAGCACTGTGTCGGTAAACAGGGGCATGAAGTCTCCAAAAATCAGCAGAATAGACCAGAATAGTCAGTTTGTCCATGATCGTGGCCATTGCGGTTGACTTGCATTCAGCTGTAGAATATTCAACAATGGAACATGGCGAGTCGGACCATTGTTTTTTTGCGAGGACACTGACTTTTGAAGAACTTCTTTCTGAAAAGGGAATCTCTGCTCAGGATCTCTGCGCTACTGATCATGGTGCTGACGATCACCTCGCTGCACTACATGACTGCGACGCAGCACTCGCATCTGCATGATATCCTGCGTCGACTCTACTACATCCCGATTATTTTCGGAGGCCTCTGGTTCACTCTTCGCGGTGGCCTGGGAGTGGCTCTCCTAGTCTCCTGTCTTTACGCACCGCACGTCCTGTTTCAATGGGGCAATCTGCCGACAGCCCACCCTGAACAGTATCTGGAAATTTTGCTCTATAATGTGATCGGACTGTTGACCGGACTGCTCTCCACCAGGGAGCATGCCCAGCGGGTGCGGGCCGAAGAAACTGCCGACCGGTTGACGGCCAGTTACGCCAAGCTGCGTGAACAGGCTGACATGATTCTCGATATCGAGGACCAGTTGCGGCTGGCCGATCGTCTGACCGCCCTGGGGGAACTGTCCGCGGGAATGGCGCATGAAATCCGCAATCCGCTCGGCTCGATTCGTGGCACTGCGGAAATTCTGCAGGATGCGTTTGCTCCCGATGATCGTTATGCCGAATTTACCCGTATCCTGATCAGCGAAGTCGAGCGTTTGAACAGGGTCCTGGAGGACTTTCTCCGCTTTGCCCAGCCGGAGAAGGTTGAAGGTCCCTGCTTTTCACCGGAGAACGTTTTGCAGGACGTGTTGCAGTTGACCGCTCAACCGGCCAGGAAAAATGCGGTTGAAGTGGTTTGTCAGAAGCAGTCTGTTCCGGAGGTCTGCGGTGATGCAGGCCAGTTCAAGCAGGTGTTTCTCAATCTTGTGCTCAATGCACTACAGGCGATGGAGCAGGGTGGCCGGTTGACCGTTGATCTGTCATCACAGGGGGATCGGGTGCTGATCCGTTTCCGCGATACCGGTTGCGGGATCCCGGCAGAGGAGCTTGATCGAATTTTCAATCCCTTTTTCACCACCAAGGCTGATGGCACCGGATTGGGCCTGGCGATAACCCACCGGATTATTGACAACCACGGAGGCCGTATCTCGGTCAGCAGTCAAGTCGGTGAAGGGACAGAATTTACCCTGAGTTTACCAATTGCCATGCCTACAGGTGGCGCTGGAGATGCTGATGGCTGAAAAAGTCCTGCTGATAGATGATGATGTTTCGTTAAGACGAGTTGTCGAATTCACACTGGAAGAGGCGGGCTACCAGGTTGTGACTGCGACAAACGGCGAGGACGGCCTGCGGTTGTTTCGCCAGACCAGGCCGGCACTGGTCATCACTGATGTCCAGATGCCCGGGATCAGCGGTTATCAGGTCCTCGAAGAGGTTATCCAGCTCGACCCGCAGGTGCTCGTGGTCATCGTCACCGCATTCAGTACTGTTGAACAGGCTGTCGGCGCGATGAAGTCCGGCGCCTTCGATTACCTGACCAAGCCGTTCAGTCGTGATCAGCTCCGCTTGACGGTGTCCAAGGCGTTCGAATATCGCGGTCTGAAGCGGGAAAATGTCAGGCTGAAAGATGCCCTGGCGGAAAAAGAACAGGTTAAGGGTGAGATTATCGGTCAATCCGCCAAGATGACCAAGTTGATGGAGCGGGTCCAGCGCGTCGCCGCAAGTCAGGCGTCGGTCCTTCTTACGGGCGAGAGCGGTACCGGCAAAGAGATTATCGCCCGGGCGTTGCACCGCGGGTCACCGCGTGCTGATGGGGCATTTGTCGCCGTCAACTGCGCGGCAATCCCCAAGGACCTGATGGAGAGCGAACTGTTCGGTCATCTCAAGGGCTCTTTCACTGGTGCCCTGAAGGATCGCGAGGGGAAATTTTCCCAGGCCAGCGGCGGGACCCTTTTTCTGGATGAAATCGGCGAGCTGCCGCTTGATTTGCAGCCCAAGCTGCTCAGGGCTCTCCAGGAGCAGGTGATTGAGCCGGTCGGTGGGAGTCCGGAACAGATCGATGTCCGGGTGGTGGCCGCAACCAATCGTGATCTGGAACAGGCGATGGAGAGCGGCCAGTTTCGTGAAGATCTCTTCTATCGCCTGGCGGTTGTCCCGATTGAGCTCCCACCACTGCGCGAACGCCGCGAGGATATCCCTTTGCTGATGACGTTTTTTCTAAAAAAACATCATGCCGATGCAGGAGTCTCAGTTGCCGATGAGGTTCTTGATCGGTTGAGTGAATATGCATGGCCGGGAAATGTACGAGAACTCGAGAACGTTGTCGAGCAGATGCTGATCCTGCGGCAGGGAGAGCAGCTCTCTGTCGCCGATCTTCCTCCACGGATCCTCCGCAGCGGTCGGTCCGGCACCGGTGTCCTTAACCTCCCCGAAGAAGGATATTCACTGGAGGCCCTGGAGCGGGAAGCGGTTGAAGAAGCGCTGTCACGTTGTCGTGGCAATAAAACCAAAGCCGCTGAATTTCTGCAGATCCCGCGCCATACGTTGCTCTATCGGCTGGAAAAATATTCCATCAAATAACATTCAGAAAGGTTGATTCAGGTTTGCTGATGTTTCGATTGCCTATACTTTTTGTTCTGTTGTTCTCAGCTTTATGCGTTCCGGCTGCTGGTGCCTCCGAGCGTCGCACCCCGATCGTCAAAGCTGTTGCCAAGGCACGGCAGGCGGTGGTCAATATCAGAACCGAGCAGATTGTTGAGCGGCGCAGTTCGCCGTTTTTCGGTTTCGGAGACTCGATGTTCGAGCAGTTTTT
>PKUD01000206.1 GCA_002869695.1 Desulfuromonas sp.
CTTTTAAACGCAAAGGCCACTGCAGATAATCATAAAATGACTTCGGATTCGCGATCGGCAGAGGAGTCGGCAAGATAGTCGTGTGAAAAGAAATAGCCGAGCAATGCCCAGGATCATATCCTTCGGCAGCTCGGCCATCTTCGGGCTGGTTTGGTAGAGAAAGATCCGCCGCTTTCCGCACTTCTCTCACGAGAAGGTTGGCTTTGTCGGGGAATGATTATCTCCGTTTATCTACGATAACGCTTAAACCATGATTGTCAACAGGTGCGAATGATCCACTGTAGGCGCTCAATAGTCATCGTTTTTCTACTTCAATTCAAAAGCGACCTTGATGACGACCTGATACTCATTGACTTTTCCGTCATCTCCTATGTGGCCGCGAACCTCCTGAACCTCAAACCAGGACAGTTTTTCCAAAGACTGCTGTGCCCTGTTTATCGCCTGCTGAATCGCATCCTCGATGCCGTCACTGGAGATACCGATTACTTCAACCTTCTTGTAGGTTCTGCCCTGTCCGTACGTCATGGTTTCCTCCCTTGATGAGCAGTTCTGGAATGTTCCACCTCCTTGAAGATTAGCACCCCAAACTCTTCTGTAAACTTGAATCAGAAAGATTTCCCGTTATTTCCAGTTGGCTTTTTGCCTTGGTGGTATGTCGTGGTTGTATTTATGATAATCTTGCTCCTGCAGGAGTCTGAATTATGAAGAATCGGCAAAAGGCACCGTTGCGGCTTAACGACATGGCTCTCGATCCTGTTAAACAGTTTAGGCGATGGCTGCAAGACGCTGAACAGGCGAATCTCCCCCAGCCAAATGCGATGATGCTCGCAACGTCAAGTCGACAAAGCAGACCAGCGGCTCGCATCGTCCTGCTCAGGGGTGTCGATGACCGGGGGTTTGTCTTTTTCACCAATTATGAGAGCCGGAAAGCGCAAGATCTACGGGAGAGTCCGTTCGCGGCGCTGGTGTTCTTTTGGGCGCAATTATCCCGCCAGGTGAGAGTCGAGGGGAGAGTGGAAACGCTGGAGGCGGTTGACTCGGATAGATATTTTTCCAACCGGCCCCGGGGTCATCAACTCGAAGCCCATGCTTCGCCTCAAAGTGAGGTCATTAAAGACCGAACCGTCCTGGAAAAAACGTTTGAAGATGTGAAACGGGAGTTCTTGGGGGCAGAAGTGCCGCGACCTCTGCATTGGGGCGGCTATCGGGTTGTTCCCGATTCGCTGGAGTTCTGGCAGGAAGGGGAAAACCGCCTCCACGACCGGATACGTTACCGGCGTAACGATACAGGGCCCTGGAAGATAGAGCGCTTGGCTCCATGACAGGCATACTGGAATGTCCCCTGCTGTCGCTGGGGAAGGTCTCATAATTCATGATATTTGATACGGCACCACCATTCCGACAAGTCAGTAGTCAGTAGATAAAAGAGAAGTTGCTACAATTCCATTGCTAATTGAAAGGTGACGATATCAGCATTGGAATCCGTACCTCCATGATTCACCTGATAATCTTTCTCCTGCAGATACTCCACAGATATCCGCAAATGTTCAAATGGATAGACCGTCAACGCACCACCCATACGCTGCCTGGGCAGGATATCCAGCGCATCATCTGACTCGCTGTACATCAGCCCGACTTCCAGGACTATTCCTTCCAGCTCAACATCGAGCATCAACTCCGTGGTCCAGGCTTTCTGACGAGGTCTCTCCTCAATTCCGTCCTCTCCGGACAGCCGCGGCCGTTTAATACTCTCCACATGCTCAACCGCCAGGGTCAGGACGCCTAGAGTTACGGAAGCGTAGGCCGCCACCCCGGGAACCCGGTTGAGCAGTGTAAACTCTTCATCATTGAGATACTCGGTCAATCTATCTGAATCCTCAAAATCGCTGATCCAGCTTGCACCGAGTTGGATACCAAAATCATCTTCATCCAGCAGGAAGCCCGCATCGGCTCCGAACGATCTGAGTTCGTCCTCTTCGTCCTGCTGCCTTGATTCCGCTTCGTAACCAAAAGCTTTCAGGTACAAGGCTTCCCATTCCAGACCGAGCTGCGCAGCAGTAGAGGTCGTCTCTCCGAGTTCGAGGGTCAGCGAATCGGACAGCATGGCAGACTCATACAGGCCGAAGGGCAGTGTCATCTTCCCCACCGTCAGATAGAGGGGAAACCGCTCCGGATTTCCCACCGTCACCCAGGCTTCATCGACCGTGACCGGTTTTTCATACTCGGTACTGACCTCGAACATGCCCCCCAGCCAAGGGTTCGGTTCTATGCTCAATCCCAGCTCGTAAGAAACGGTCGATTCGGTACCTGTGTCCTCATCAGGATCGAAACTCTCCTCGGAAACGAACTCGGCCTCGATCGACCCATACAGATCCACCTCATCCTGGTCCAGCCAGTCGAAGAAGCCCATAAGGTCCTTCCCCGCCTCCCCCTCGTCGGCAAAAACGGGCAGCGATGCAAGCAGGCACAGGCAAACAGCAATAAAAGCGATGAAAAACTTACGCATTAAGGCAGCCTCCTGAACAGACAATAGCAATAGATTCCAGTAATTAGCGATATTTTAACAGGTTTATCCGGTTTGAGACATTACCAATTGGTAATCTTCGAGTCATCTTGCCGCAAACTTGGCCGGCTATACTGGATACAAGCTTGGGCAGGACACTAATATTCACGACGGAGGGGTCAGTATTAAAAGGGGAACCATTCTGAGGGCGGTTCCGGCAGGCACTGATACACGCCAAAGAACGTGAGCTTATTACTCAATTCTTCAGGAGACATGGACAATATCCGTGAGATGACAGGCGGCTTTTGACCAATGACAGGCCGAGAGTGGAGCCAGGATGCCATCGCCGTAATCCCTCGAAAGAAATTTCCTATCGGCGATATTCACGAGCGCTTCGATAGCGCAGAAAGGAGCTGTAAATGAGACGCAAAATGAAGTGGAGAGGGTTCAGTTTCAAAGTTCTGCAGGTTGCAGCCATTACTATTGTCAGCCTCGGCACCGCCACGACCATCGCAACGGCTACCGAACCGTGTGGCGATTTCGGTGAATGCAAGACACTCATCGAGATCAACGCCACTGACGGGGACATCGGTTTCCACTTCTTGATGGACGGCGACGACCTGCTTCGCGCCGCGCTTCGCGATCCGAATGGGACAAAGGTCTTCCAGGATCAGGCGAAAGGACCGTTGGCCGAGCAGAAGCTGACGGAGACCTTTGCCGAAAGCGCCGAGCCGCTCTGCTGGGCCGATCCGGAGGCAGATCCGGACGAAGAGATTGTGACGCTGGAGGAGTTCCTGGGCCGGTGGACGGCCGGGACCTACGTCTTCTCTGGTATGGGTGACGAGGGCGAGATGTCGGAGGGGACAACGGAGCTCACCTACGATCTCCCCGCCGCGCCTGCAGACGTGGACTTCGATGGTAGCGTTATCTCGTGGGCTGCCGGATATGACCTGGGCAATTGTGCATCGTACAACGACCTGTCATCCCTCGTTCCAGATGTTCTCCCCGTGCACCCGGAGGACGTGCCCGTGGATGCCTGGGAGATCGTGTTCGAGCCCGACGTCGACGACGGTGACCCGACGGGGAAACTGAAGTACACCATCAGAGTGGCGGGCAACGTCACCCCGAAAGAGGTAACGGTCCCCGCGGACTACCTTGCCTCCTTGCCTGACGACACCCCGGTGAAGATCGAGGTCGGTGCAATCGGTGGCGGGGACAACGCCAC
>PKUD01000198.1 GCA_002869695.1 Desulfuromonas sp.
CGGAATGCTGCAGGCGTTGGGAGCCCATCTGCTTGATGACCGGGGGCATGAGATTGGGCCAGGTGGCGGAGCATTGGCCCAGTTGGCGAAAATTGACACCAGCGATCTCGATTCACGGTTAAGAGAGTGTCATGTTGACGTGGCATGCGACGTCGATAATCCATTGACCGGCAGCCGGGGGGCCTCGGCTGTGTTTGGCCCGCAAAAGGGAGCAACCCAAGAGATGGTTGCTCAACTGGACACCAATCTGGCCCTTTTCGCCAAACTGGTCGAGCGTGATTTGGGGAAGTCGATTGCCGAAGTCGCGGGTGCAGGTGCGGCCGGCGGAATGGGTGGGGCTCTCCTGGGGTTTCTTGACGCCAGCCTGCGTCCCGGTGTGGAGATAGTAATTGATGCGATTAACCTGAAGATCCTGATACAGGATGCGGACCTGGTGATTACCGGGGAAGGACGCATCGATGGCCAGAGCGTCTTCGGCAAGACTCCGGTCGGTATCGCCAAAATCGCTCAGCAGCATGGTGTCCCGGTCATCGCAATCGCCGGCAGCCTGGGCAATGATGCCGATGAGGTCCTTGAATGTGGTATCAGCGCGCTGTTCAGCATTGTGCAAGGACCCTGCACCCTTGAAAACGCACTCGTGGAAGCGGCCCAGAATGTCCGCAAAACGTCTCGCCAGATTGCTTCTGTAATGAAACTGTCCAGGCTCGGCAATGATCAATGACTGCACGGCTGAGTAAAGCAGACCGTGGTATGTCGCTAATTCAAACAGGAGCTGGACCGCTCCTTCGCCCCGACTCTCACATCCGCTTGTGTCCATTTCTAACAGGGTGGTTCGCCAATTAAAGAAACTTTTTAGATTTTCTTGTCCTGTTTTTATCGCCTTGTCATGAATTATCCATTCCCATGTTCTTTTCACGGTTCAGTGCCACAAAAAAAAACGACCAAAATGGTTATTAATATTCCTGATAGTCTTGACACCTGCCTTGTTTCAGAATAATATTCTGAAACTATGGAAGTAAAAAGAATGATCGACGAAATAGACTATAAAATTCTTGAGATTCTTCAGCAAAAAGCGCGAATTCCGAATGCTGAAGTCGCCCGTCAGGTCGGGATGGCTCCGTCTGCTGTATTGGAGCGGATTCGCAAGCTGGAGAGTCAGGGAATCATTCAGGGATATGAGGTTCGTCTCAACCCGGAACATTTCGGCCAGGGTCTAACTGCCTTCGTAATTGTAAACGCTTCGCGGGCCGGCAATGGACGCTTGGGCGGAGAACTGGCAGCCCTTACCGGAGTACAGGAGGTCCATCAGGTTGCCGGCGAGGATGGATACCTGGTCAAGCTGCGGGTTGCAGATACGGCTGAGTTGGGACGAATCCTGCGGGATGAAATTGCTGCCGTTGAAGGAGTTCGTGAGACCCACACCAGTGTTGTTCTGAATACGGTCAAGGAAACCAGAAAAATTACACTCGATATATAGCAGGATAAACAGGATAAGGAGATCCACGTCATGCCCATGTCACAATCTTTCCAGGAACGTCTTTTCCCCGTTGCCGAGGAGATCGCCGCTCACTTTGGGACCCCATTCCATATTTACGATGAGGTTGGCATCCGGCGCACAGGCGAAGACCTGAAGCAGGCATTCGCGGACATTGAAGGCTTTCGCGAATATTTTGCGGTCAAGGCACTACCGAACCCCCGTATTTTGGAGTTGATGCATGAGATGGGCTTCGGCTTTGATTGCAGCTCAATACCGGAGCTGATTCTCAGCCGTCAGGTTGGCGGCAGGGGAGAGGATATCATGTTTACCTCCAATAATACCGACCCGCTGGAGTTTGCCGCTGCCGCTGCCGAGGGAGGATGTATCCTCAACCTTGATGACATCTCACTGATCGATAAGGTTCCGGATTTTCCTGAGCTGATCTGTTTCCGTTATAATCCGGGTCCGCGTCGGACCAGCAACATAATTATCGGTAATCCGGTAGAGGCAAAATATGGGGTCACCCACGACCAGCTGGTTGATGCCTACCGCAAGGCACAGCAGAGGGGCGCCACCCGTTTCGGTCTGCATACCATGGTTGCCTCCAATGAGCTTGACTACAGCTATATCGTCGAGACCGCACGGATGCTTCTGGAGATCAGTGCTCTGGTTTATGCTGAACTGGGCATCGAGTTCGAATTCGTCAATATCGGCGGAGGATTCGGTATTCCTTACCGGCCCGAGGACGCACCACTCGATTTACAGGCGATGGCGAGTGAGATTGTAGCCCAATTCGACGAGTTCAAAGAGAAGCACGGCTTCGTGCCGCGGATGGTCATGGAAAGTGGGCGTTTCATGACCGGCCCGCACGGCTGCCTGGTGACAACCGCAATCAATCACAAGGATACCTACCGCAAGTACGTCGGGGTCGATGCCTGTATGTCGGCGCTGATGAGGCCGGCGATGTACGATGCTTATCACCATGTCGATGTGATCGGCAAGCAGAAACAGACAGCTACAGAGGTCTATGATGTGGTCGGCTCCCTCTGTGAAAACAACGACAAATTTGCCGTTCAGCGCGAACTGCCAGTTGTTGAAGAGGGCGATCTGCTGGCTATTCATGACTCTGGTGCGCATGGACATGCCATGGGCTTCCAGTATAACGGTCGTCTGCGGCCCAAGGAGCTGCTGATGCGGGAAGATGGATCGGTGGAGTTGATCCGTCGTGAAGAGCGGGTCGAGGATTATTTCGCAACCCTCAATTTCAACGCAGACTGTATGAAGCCCGCCGCAAAGTAGCTTCGGTATGTCTCGGACGCTTGGACCTCTGCAGATTGACTCACTCGCCTATGGAGGCAAGGGTGTGGCACGTGCCGACGGCAAGGTTATCTTTGTCGCCGGTGGTGTCCCCGGGGATCGCGTGATCTGCCGCTTGAGCCGTGAAAAAAAACGCTTCGCCGAAGCTGAACTGGTGGAGCTGGTTGAAGCATCGGCCATCCGTCGCAGACCTCCCTGTCCGGTGGCGGATCAATGCGGTGGATGTCAGTGGCAACAGCTTCCCTACCCGGAGCAGTGTCGCTGGAAAGAGTTGACTTTTGCTGACCTGCTGCTCCGCCAAGCGGGCGTACCCCGTGAGCTCATTTTGCCGATCATGCCTGCGCCTGGGGAATGGAACTATCGTAGTCGCGTTCAGTTTAAATGTTTTCACTATCAGGGCCGCTTCCTGACAGGATTCTACCGCCCCAACAGCCATTTTGTGGTTGATATCGACAATTGTCCGGTGGTTGCCAACGAGTTGAACCGGGTTCTGGTCCAGCTCAAGTCTGTGTTGTCCGGTTCACCTAGTGCTGCAGTTGTCCCCCAGATCGATATGGCTCTGGGTGCAGATCAACAGGTTCGTGTCGTGATACACGCCCTGTCCGGACAGCAGGATATCAAAGAGCTGTGCCGACCACTGGCCGAACAGAACGGGTTCAGCCTGTTTCTGCAATCCGGCCGCAAGGAGACCCTGCAGCCTGTTTTCGGTTCGTCCGGTTTGCCAATAGAGGTTGATGAGCCGCCGCTGAGGCTTGAATATGGTGCGGGCGGTTTTGCGCAGATAAATCTGCAGCAAAATAGATGTCTGGTGGATGCCGTGATTGAGTCGGCACGGCTGAGTGGAACCGAACAGGTTCTCGACCTGTTCTGTGGGATGGGTAATTTTTCTCTGCCTCTGGCACGTCGTGCAGCTCACGTGGTTGCTGTTGAGGAATATCCACTCTCGATTGACTATGGTAAGAAGAACGCCAAAGCCAACGGGATCAGAAATGTTACTTTTTTGTGTCAGGCTTCAGAAGGGTTTCTCTGCACAGGAAAGGGAACCCGGCACTTTGATCTGGTGCTGCTCGACCCACCCCGCAGCGGCGCTTATGCAATCATGCCGGAACTTCTGCGGCATCGACCGCAGCGGATCATTTATATCTCTTGTGATCCCGCAACCCTGGCGCGGGATCTGAAATTCTTGCTGCATGGCGGATATCGTCTGGTGAGTACACGACCCTTCGATATGTTCCCGCAGACATATCATATCGAGAGTCTGACAGTCCTTGAGCTCGACTCCTGA